>JBAYKV010000268.1:0-4427 GCA_041664405.1 Syntrophales bacterium | reverse complement strand
AGAAAAGGCAGGGATTTCTCAGCGGGGATTGAACGCGCTCAAGCGACTGGCAGCTTTCAGAAATCCGGAATTTTTCAAGGCACAGGCAATGCGCCTGTCGACCTATGGAAAACCGCCGATCATCTCGTGCTCGGAGGAAACCCCGACATATCTATGCCTGCCCAGGGGGTGCGAAACGGACGTTATAGACCTGCTTGATGAGGCAGGCGTAAAGGCGGAATGGTTGGACCAAACATGTACGGGAAAGATCATCAATGTTGCGTTCAGCGGCAGCATGAGAGAAGAGCAGATCCCCGCAGCGGAAGAGATGCTGAAGTACGACACCGGCGTCCTTTCGGCAACCACGGCGTTCGGAAAGACGGTTATCGCCGCGAAGCTCATCGCCGAGAGGAAAACCAACACATTGATCCTGACGCACCGCAGGCAGTTGCTTTCGCAGTGGATGGCAAAACTGGCTGAGTTTCTGGAGATCGATGAAACGCTGCCCGCTTTGGAGAGAAAGAAGGGTCGTAAAAGGAAGCAAAGCCTGATTGGCCAGATTGGAGCAGGCAAGTCCCGGACAAGCGGCATTATTGACGTCGCTATCATGCAATCTTTAAGCAGGAGCGACGAGGTCAAGGAATTGATCAAGCATTACGGTATGGTGATTGTCGATGAATGCCACCATGTTCCGGCGTTCAGTTTTGAACAGATCCTCAAGGGCGTTCATGCGAAAACTGTTTATGGTTTAACGGCCACCCCGACACGGCAGGACGGCCATCATCCCATCATCTTCATGCATTGCGGGCCGATCCGGTACCGGGTGGACGCCCGGAAACAAGCGGAAAAGAGGCCTTTCGACCATTATGTTATTCCCCGGCTGACAGGCTTCCGAGCACCTCCGGAAGCAGAGGGGAAGGAATTATCGATTCAGCAACTCTACGCGGCCATTGCGTTGAATGAGCCAAGAAATGAGCGTATTGCCGGGGACATCCTGCGATGCTTCCAAAATGGCGGCAACGCCCTCGTTCTCACGGAACGAACGGCGCATGTAGCCTTGTTGGCCGCAAAGTTGCGGGAGAGTATCCCCGATGTGATAACGCTTACCGGCGGCAAGGGGGTGAAAGAGACGCGGGAAGCGTTGGACAAAGTCTCCGCTTCACCCGCCGACAGACCGTTAACCCTGATCGCGACGGGCAGATACATCGGCGAGGGATTCGACGAACCCCGCCTGGACACACTCTTTCTGACCATGCCTATTTCCTGGAAGGGAACGCTCCAGCAATACGCGGGTCGGCTCCACCGGTTCTATGAAAACAAGCGGGAGGTCCGAATCTATGACTACATCGACATCCATGTTCCCATGCTGGATAAGATGTATCACAAGCGGCTGACTGGATACGCCGCGATCGGATACAAGGCAAGGGCGGAAAACGTCCCCGATGAATCAACGGACATCATCTTTGACAATACCACCTTTCTGCCGGTATACAAAAATGACTTACTGAACGCGGAGCGGGAGATCCTGATCGTCAGTCCGTTCGTAACGAAAAGGCGCGTGTCGCAGATGCTGCCCTTCCTGGGTGCCTCCCTGGACAGAAAGGTCAAGGTGGTTGTCGTCACAAGGCCGGTAGCCGACTTCAGGGAGAAGGACCGCCAGGCTCTGGAGGAGACCTTGGCGTTGCTGGTTGCCGCCGGCGCCCGGGTGATATTCAAATCCAACATTCATCAGAAATTTGCGATCTGCGATCAGAAAATAATCTGGTACGGAAGCATCAATCTGTTGAGCTTCGGCCGCGCTGAAGAGAGCATCATGCGGCTTGAAAACCCAAGCATCGCCGACGAGTTGCTCGGAAGCATCGAAAAATAATCAATGGAATCATCTTCCTATACTTTGGCATACTTCAGAACGCTCTCCCGTCTTACATGGACAATTATCATTTGCAGCTCATCAATACGCAGACAACCATTATTCGTTGGTTACTTGACGGCAACTGGTTTCCCTCGCATCAGGTAACGGGGCAGGATGCATGACGATCCTGTAATGACAAGCGGTTAAGGTGATTAGAAATTTCAAAATCTTCAAGCATATTTAAAGTGTTACTTTGTATATGTCTTGACAAGCCGTAGATGAGCTGCTAATGGACTTGGCATGAGATACATCTCCCGCAATATTGAAACGATACTTCGGGATCGGCTGGCCTCCTTTCCAAGTGTCGTCGTGTCCGGTCCCCGCCAGTCGGGAAAATCGACACTCCTCACGCACACACTTCCCGATTATGCCTACCTGACCCTCGACGATCCCATCATCAGGGAGCGAGCCCTGTCCGACCCCCGCTTTTTCCTCGACACGGCAGGGGAAAAGGTCATCATCGACGAAATTCAGCGGGCGCCGCAATTACTCTCCTACGTAAAAATGAATATCGACCTCCGCCGGGACCTGCGGGGGATTTATGTTTTCACCGGATCCCAGCAGTTTAACTTGATCCGCGATTTGAGCGATTCCCTAGCTGGTCGGATAGCCTTGCTGGACCTTTTGCCCTTTTCTGTCTCGGAGAGGAACAAGGCTCTCGGTTCGCGCACGGCGCTCCAAGATTTCATTCACGCCGCGCTCCGGGGCTCCTACCCGGAGCTTGTCGTCTCACCGGCGCTCGACCCTTCGGCCTGGTACGGCTCGTATATCCAGACCTATCTCGAACGGGATGTCCGCAGTCTTTATAATATAGGCAATCTTAGGGATTTTCAGCGTTTTATCCAGCTCCTGGCAGCGCGGTGCGCCCAGGTGTTGAATCTTTCCACTTTTTCCCGCGACCTGGGGGTCAGTGTCCCGACCGTGAAAAGCTGGCTGTCCGTCCTGGAAGCAGGCCGGATCATTTATTTGCTTCCGCCATATCACAGCAATCTCGGTAAGCGGATCACCAAAGCACCAAAGCTTTATTTCCTCGATATCGGTCTGGTCTGCTACCTGACGGGCATCAAGGACGAGGATCATCTGTTAAAGGGTCCTCTAAGCGGCGCCCTTTTTGAAAATTTCTGTGTCCAGGAAACAGTCAAGATGTTTTTCCACCAGGGACGGCGGCCAAATCTGTATTTCCTGCGGACCCAGAATCAGCTCGAAGTCGACCTGTTGATTGAAGAGTCCTTCCAGACACTAATCCCGGTGGAATTCAAGATGACGAAAACGCCGCATCCATCGATGGGAGCGGAAATAGGACGATTTCGAAAACTCTTTGCCGGTTGGAACATCAAGCCGGGGATGATCGTATCCCTCGTGGATCAATCTGTTCCCCTGAGCGACGTTCTCTCTGCGACGACACTCCCAGACTACCTGTCTGCGTTGGAGACTTCGTTTATTTGACTTCGAGAAGGACGCCGGACTCATATATTGTCTTTCTTGCTTTGCTCTTGCTTAATTTGAGATAGCGACGGCGGGAAGGGTGCGACAAACCAGCTCAGACAAAAAGGGTGAATGTGTTTTACCTATGAGTTTATAATAGGTCTAAATGACTTTGTTTACGACATAAAAAATGCAAGTGATGAAATTTGATATTTATGTTAGTAAATACTCACAAGTATCTACTTAATATTATGATGCTTTTACATCACTTAATAGAGAGCCAGCAACAGACAAATCAACGGACCATGCATTTGGATTAGATTTTCCCCCGTTTCGCAACTTAACCCATCCCATGGGAGGAAGCGCAGCTCTTATTTTTCCGACTGTTTCCTTAATGGTGCGTTCAACCGATGAGGGACGACTAATTTTACTCTTTGGTAATGGATATCGTGAAGTAATATAGCTATTTGGAGCAAGTGACACAATGCGCTTTACATCTTTGCCAGTAGGTAGCATCATTCCGGCATTATAAAAAGGTGATACAACGGCAAAGGGTGATGCGATCATCATATCAGACCAAACTCTATTATGATGACCTGTTATTGATCCATGATGGGGTATTTTAAATATAGAAGCTTGTCCCTTGGGTCGCTCTGTTGAGTGAACAATGGTAGACCACCCTGTTGAAGGGTCATCTTTTTCCTCTAAGTCTGAACCAAGAAGTATCCTTATATCTCCAGTTTCTATCCAAATGGCGACTGAAGTGTCATTTGGGCTAAGCGATGGTGCACGTATTTTTGTTTTTTTACTTGACGGAACTAAAGCAGCTATCCTTCTAATAAAATTATCATATTCTTTGTCAGATGGAGACAATGTCGTTATAATACATGAATCAGCATTTCCTTCTGCCGGCATACTTAAAACGTTCCGATTGGCTAATGCTTTTTTAATCGGAGGACGGTCACGTAAAATTTGTAATGCCTTCCTAATTGTGTATTCCGCTGATTCCGCCACTCGATTCCGGAGGAAGTCGCCACCCTGTTCCGGTGCAAAGCGCCAGGGGATTCCGGCCATTCCGCCACCCCTGATCGGAGCGTAGCGACGCTGGATT
>JBAYKV010000267.1:0-4545 GCA_041664405.1 Syntrophales bacterium | reverse complement strand
TGGCGGGACGTGGTCACGGAGGTCAGTCGGGACTTTCCCGGGGTGGACCTGCGGCATATGTACGTGGACAACTGCGCCATGCAATTGATCGGGAATCCCGCCCAGTTCGATGTCATTGTCACGACCAACCTGTTCGGAGATATCCTGAGTGACGAAGCAGCCATGATCACCGGCTCCATCGGCATGCTGCCCTCGGCGAGTCTGGGAGCGAAGGGCGGCATGTATGAACCGATCCACGGCTCCGCCCCCGATATTGCGGGACAGGACGTAGCCAACCCCCTGGCGACAATCCTGTCTGTGGCCATGATGCTCCGGTATTCCTGCGCCATGGAAAAAGAAGCCCGCCGCATAGAAGCGGCCGTACAGGAGGTTCTGCGCGCCGGTTTTAGAACGAAGGACATCCACCAGGAAGGGACAACCCTCGTCGGGACGGCAGCGATGGGCGACGAGGTTATCAAGCGACTCATGGATATTCAGAAAGCCGGATATCACTGATATCATAGCTGTTATCGATGGACGGGGGTAACCCGATGAAAGATCAATCCAAGACAAAGAAGGAATTGATTCAGGAACTGGCTTCGCTAAAGCAGAGGATTGCAGATTTGGAGCAGTCGAAAACAGCGCCGGATCCTGCCGGGTACTTGCGCAGCCCAGGGGAGGAGAAATACCGAAGACTCTTTGAAATGGCGACCATCGGCATCTTCCAGTCTTCGGCTGAGGGAAAGGTGATTACCGCCAATCAGACATTTGCCGATATGTTCGGCTACGAATCTCCGGAAGACGTCATTGCCTCAATAAAAGATGTCGGTGCGGACATGTATGCAAACCCCCAGCGCCGGAACGAGATTGTGCGTCTGATCATTGAAAATCCGCACTTGCGAAGCTTTGAGAATATCTACCGCCGTAAGAATGGCAGCACTTTCACGGGTATGCTCCACATATGGCCGGTCCATGACGCCGACGGCCGCCTGTTGACAATCGAGGGTTTCGTCGAGGATATTACCGAGCGCAAGCGGGCAGAGGAGGAATTGAACAAAAACCGCCGTTTCCTGTCCGACCTGATCGAGCATAGCGGCGCCCTCATCTGCGTCAAAGATCGTGAAGGGCATTATGAACTGGTCAACCACAAGTGGGAAGAAGTGACGGGATTGAAACGCCGGGATACCATCGGCAGGACGGACGGTGAATTGTTTCCCGGGCCGATCGGCAAACAGTTCCAGCAGAATGACATGGATGTCATGGAATCGGGATTAGTGCTGGAAAAGGAAGAAATACTCATAGACGGGCAAAGAAAGAGATTCTTTATCTCCATTAAATTCCCCTTGCGCGACGATGACGGAGTGATCAGGGGCATATGCGGCATGATCACCGAAATCACGGCCCGTAAACAGGCCGAGCAGAAACTGGGGGAGAGCGAGGAGCTTTATCGTACCTTCATAAATGCCACTTCGGACATGGTGTTCCTGAAAGATGAACTATTCCGCAACATCGTGGTAAATCAATCGATGGCGGTATTTTTCGGTAAGCCGGAAGGAGAGATAATTGGTAAAAGCGACTTTGAACTGATGCCACAAATGGCCGCAGAAAAATGCCGGCAGACAGACCTGGCAGTCCTGTCAAGCCCATCTGTTTTCATTTCTGAAGAGATTGTTGGAGACCATGTGTATGAAACACTCAAGTTCCCCGTAGAATTGGGGTGCAACAGGATTGGCGTGGGCGGCTTTATCCGTGATATCACTGCTCGCAAGCGGGCGGAGGAGGGGCTGTTCGAATCCCGAAGGCGGCTGGAAGACATCATTGAGTTCCTTCCCGATGCCACCCTGGTCATCGATCATGAGGGGAAAGTGATCGCCTGGAACAGGGCCATCGAAGTAATGACCGGCATCAGGAAGGCGGATATGCTCGGGAAGGGTAACTATGAATATGCTCTGCCCTTTTATGGAAAAAGAAGACCAATCCTCATTGATTATGCCCTTCATCCGGATAAGGAGATGGAAAAGCAATACACAGCCATTCAAAGGGTGGGAGACATTATTTTTGGCGAAGCCTTCACGCCCAATTTACCACTCGGCGAAATCCATTTGTATGCAACGGCGTCTGTTCTTCACGATTCCAAGGGCAATATAATTGCCGCCATAGAGTGCATCCGCGATAATACAGAGCGCAAAAAGTTGGCGGAACGTTTGAATCGTGCGGAGAAGATGGAGGGTCTCGGAAGACTGGCCGGGGGCGTGGCCCACGATATGAATAATATTTTGGGGGTATTGGTCGGATATTCGGAACTGCTGGGGGAAAGACTTCCGCAAGATAGTCCCTTAAGGATGTACGCCGATAATATCATGCAAGCCGGTTTGAGGGGCGCTGCGATCATTCAGGATCTTTTAACCCTGGCCAGAAGAGGGGTGGCCGTTTCGGAAGTCGTCGATCTGAACATGATTGTTTCCGATTATCTCAAGACGCCGGAATTTGAGAAGCTGAGGTCGGAGTACCAGGAGGTGAAAGTCCATATTGATTTGACGGAAGGACTCTTGAACATCAAGGGGTCACCCATACATTTGAGTAAAACGCTCGCGAATCTTGTCGCCAACGCTGCCGAGGCCATATCGGGCTACGGAGAAATAAAGATCAAGACGGAGAATCGTTATTTAGACATCCCCATCCAGGGGTATGACGACATGCGGGAAGGGGATTATGCCGTTTTGACCATTTCCGACACGGGCAAGGGAATACCCGACAAAGACATGGGAAAGATATTCGAGCCCTTCTATACGAAGAAAGTCATGGGCAGGAGCGGCACGGGGCTGGGCTTGGCCGTCGTCTGGGGAACCGTGAAGGATCATAACGGATACATCGATGTCCGGAGTGAAGAGGGCAAGGGGAGTACCTTTGTCCTCTATTTCCCCGTTACCAGGGGGGAGATAGTAAAAAAGAAAAATGTCGTCGATGCTGCGGTCTATATGGGCAAAGGCGAAGCGATTCTGGTTGTTGACGATGTGCAGGAGCAGCGGGAGCTGGCCATGAGCATGTTGAAGAGTCTTGGCTATAAGGTCGAAGCTGTTGCCAGCGGGGAGGAGGCGATTGATTACTTGCGTAGCAAAAAAGCCGACCTGATGGTCCTGGATATGATTATGGAGCCCGGGATCGATGGACTGGAGACCTACCAGGGCGTCATTGACAATAACCCCCTTCAGAGGGCGGTTATTGTCAGCGGTTTTTCGGAGACGGACCGCGTCCGGAAGGCACAGGAAATGGGCGCCGGGGCCTTTGTCCGCAAGCCGTATGTCCTGGAGAAGATCGGTCTCGCGGTCAGGGAGGAACTGGACCGGGAATAGGCAGGAATATTATCATCAGTGCCAAAAGGCTTTGTTCATGACCCCTTTGTTTTTTGAATCCATCCCCGTTACCTTGCCCCGCCCTGCGATCTACAGGCGTCTCGGCTACCGAAAGGAAGCCACCCGGATCAGCCCCGGGCAGCGGGAGGAAGTGGAAGGTTATGTTGCCGACGCCCTGCCCCTGCTGCAATTGAAGGGAAGCGCCCTGCGCCTGCCCATCGAGATTGAAAAGTCGATGCTGGTCAGCCTGCCGGAGGGGAACGCCTTTGCAAGCCGGAAGCTGGCCCGGTTCCTCAGGGACGCCCGCGAAATAATCCTGATGGGGGCAACGGCGGGAACGGCCATCATGGAGGCTATCCAGGCCGACATGGGTGGGATCAATGCGACCCGGGGCGTGGTGCTGGATGCTACGGCCAGTGAGGTCGTGGATGCAGCTCTCGACTGGATCATGGGCTACTTCCGGCAATCCCTCCGGCGGGAGGGGAAAACGCTTTCAAACAGCCGCTTTTCCGCGGGTTACGGTGACTTTGCCCTGGAAAACCAGCGGCTTATACACCGGCTCCTACAAATGGACCGATTGAATGTAACGATTACCGAAAGTTGCCTCCTTGTCCCGGAAAAATCCGTAACCGCCATTACGGGAATAATTACATCTGTATAGGGGAGCGAATTCCCGGGCTTTTTTTACGGACCCGTCAATGCTGACTGAAAACAGCGGGGCGAGGATTTTTTGTTGTCATTTGAGCCCTGCGTGTTATAAGAATGCCCGTTCATGCAACCTTGACGGTTTGTAAATCAACAGTTTCATCAGGAGAGTTACTGTGAATAAAGGCAGGATAAAGATATTACTCAAAAAAAGGATCCTCATCCTTGACGGCGCCACGGGAACGGAACTACAGAAGCGGGGCATGCCGGCCGGCGTCTGTCCCGAGCGGTGGTGCACGGAGAATCCGGAAGTTATCCAGGCGGTCCAGCGGGATTATCGGGAGGCAGGTGCGGATATGGTTTATACCTGCACCTTTGGGGGCAACCGCCTGAAGTTATCCGAGTACGGTATCACCGACGTCAAAGAAATCAACCGTGAACTGGCCGTCCTTTCCCGGCAGGCGGTCGGGCCCGGAGTGCTGGTAGCGGGGGACATCGGCCCTACCGGCCGGTTTGTCGAGCCCTTTGGCGACCTTCCCTTTGAAGAAGCCGTGGCGATTTTCAAGGA
>JBAYKV010000266.1:0-4572 GCA_041664405.1 Syntrophales bacterium | reverse complement strand
TGTCCCTCTTCAATAAGGACGGAAAGACGGACTACGACCGCCAGATTCGGGCGCAGGTGATTCCCAGCGTCACCTACTGCCGGTCGGTCGCGGAAAGCCGGGCCAAGGGATTCGACATGGATTTCATGGGCGAGAAATCCACCAGCCCTATCGATGGCATTACCCGGCGCTATCCGGAAATCGTCATCCTTAAGCCCTTCAATGCCTGTCCTCAGATCTGCGTCTATTGCCAGCGGAACTGGGAGATCAAGAGCATCGACGACGAAGTGCAGATGAGCCGTGAGAAGATCCAGGAGGCCATTTCCTGGATCGCTGAACACGACAGCATCACCGAGGTCCTGGTCACCGGCGGCGATCCCCTGACCCTGAAAAATGATTACCTGGACGCCCTCCTGGGGGAAATTGCCAAGATCAAGCACGTGGAGAGGATCCGTATCGGCACCCGGACCCCCGTTACCCTGCCCTTTCGGATCGATAACGGGTTCTTGCAGGTCCTGGAAAAGTATCATGAGTGGGGGAAGCGGGAAATAGCCATCGTCACCCACTTCGAACATCCCACGGAAATGACGGCGGACGCCCTGGATTCCATCAAGAAAATCAAGAAACTGGGAATCAATGTCTATAACCAGCAGGTCTTCACATACTACAACAGCCGGAAATTCGAGACCTGCCTCCTCCGCAAGGTCTTGAAGGTCTCCGGCGTCGACCCCTATTACTCCTTCAGCACCAAGGGCAAGGACGAAACCGCCGATTTTCGGGTCCCCATCGCCCGGATAGAGCAGGAGCGGGCAGAAGAGGCCAGGCTTTTACCGGGCCTGGTCCGGACCGATGAGCCGGTATTCAATCTCCCCCGTTTGGGAAAGTCCCAGTTGAAGGCGTGGCAGGACCATGAAGTAATCATGATCCACCCGGACGGACGGCGGGTTTACCGGTTTTATTCCTGGGAAGTCCGCCTGGTGACCGCCCTGGATTACCTCTATACGGACATCCCCATCTACGATTACCTCAAGCGCCTGGATGAAGACGGGGAAAACGTGGCTGATTATAGTACGATCTGGTATTATTTCTGACGGAGGAAGTGTCATGGAAGAGAAACTTTACCTGTCCGATGCTGATAAAAAGATCGGCGGCGTTTGCGGCGGATTGGGAGAATTCTTCAACAAGGATTCCACTTTGTTCCGCATCCTCTTTATCCTGTTGATTCTGTTTTCCTTCGGGTTTGGCCTGATCGCCTATCTGGCCATGTGGTTGGTGATTCCCAAACGGCCGAAGTCTTAGCGGCTGCGCCAACATCGTCATTCCCACGTACGCGGGAATTCAGACATGACATAAATAATTTAATGCATTTGATTCCCATTTTCACGGGAATGACAGAAAATGAGGCCTTCGACTTTTTGCAAATCCATAATGGCTCTATAGTCAAGAAAAACTCAATCAGGGATTGCTTGAGAAAACCAGAATGGTTGAAGGTAAGGTTGCCCAATACGCCTGACTTCAACCGCGTCCGGGGCGTCCTGTCCCGGCACGGTCTCCATACCATCTGCCAGGAGGCCCGCTGCCCCAACATGAGCGAGTGCTTCCAGGACGGTACGGCAACCTTTCTCATCCTGGGCAGTGTCTGCACGCGGAATTGCCGTTATTGTAATGTCGCCCACGGCGTCCCCGCGCCCATCGACGAAGAGGAGGCAGGTCGCCTCGTCTTTGCCGTAAAGTCCCTGTCCCTGAAATATGTGGTCATCACCTCCGTAACCCGGGATGATCTCCCCGACGGCGGGGCCGGAGCCTTCGCCCGGTCCATCGGCGCCCTGCGGAAGTCCCTGCCAGGTATTCGCATTGAGGTCCTCATTCCCGATTTTCGGGGGCAAGTTGCGGCAATTGAGGAAGTCATTGCCGCCAGGCCTGCGGTCATCAATCACAACATTGAGGTGACCCCATCCCTCTATGCCCAATTGCGCCCCGAGGGTAACTATGAGACGTCACTGAAGATACTGAACAGGGTCGGCAGTGCTCCATCCATAATCTCCAAATCGGGATTCATGATCGGTTTCGGCGAGAACACTGAGGATATACACCGACTCCTGGAGGATCTGGCAGGGGCAGGCTGCCAGTCCGTTACGATAGGCCAGTACCTCCAGCCCACCATAGACCACTGGCCGGTCCGAAAATACTACCACCCCGACGAATTTGCCGACATCAGAAAAACGGCCCTCGCAATGGGTTTCCGGCACGTAGAGGCAGGCCCGCTGGTGCGGAGTTCCTATCACGCCGCATTATCAGGATCAGGCGAAGCTTGACGCGTCGCTGACAGCTTAATTTTGCATGAAAATCCCCCCATCCCCCCTTTACTAAAGGGGGGTAAGGGGGGATTTTCATGTTTCGTTGTGCCCGCCACGGGCAGGGGGTTTAGTAAAATGACACCACCGTAAAAAGTCACCACCGTTGTCATCCCGGCGAAAGCCGGGGTCCAGAATTTCCTGAAAATACCGGATTCCGGATCAAGTCCGGAATGAAACGGCAATTTCCTACTTTTTGCGAGTTCATTAAATATATCGAAAGAGGTAAGCGGATGTCCGAAGAAATATTCGACTTGATTGTCATCGGCGGCGGGCCCGGCGGCCACGCGGCAGCGGAAGATGCGGCCCGTTACGGAGCCCGGGTCTGCATCGTGGAGAAGGGGCAATGGGGAGGAACCTGCACCAACCGGGGCTGTGTCCCCACCAAGGCCCTGCTGGTCTGCAGCAGGCATTTCGCCGAGCTGAAAAAGCTCAACCGCCTGGGTATCACTGTCGGTGAAGCAAGTTATGATTTTACCGCCATCCGGCGGCACCGGGACCAGATGGTCAGGATCGCCGCCCTGGGGGTGGAAAAGTCTCTGAAGGACGCCGGCGTGGAGATGAAAGCAGGAGAAGGAAAGATAATGTCCCCCGGTGAGGTGGTCTGGACAAACCCGGTCGGACAAAGGGAGGCCCTGACCGCCCGCCACATAGTCATCGCCTGGGGCTCCGAACCGGCCCTACCCCCTTTCGCGATGACGCCGCAACCATCGGACCAGCATCGCCCAGCCGCTGCCGTCACCACTCCTCCCCCGGCACCCGCTCCTCAGCAAGCCCCGGCACGGATCTTGACCTCCGACACCTTTCTCCAACTTACCACGCTGCCCAAAAGCATGGTGATCATCGGCGGCAGCGTCATCGGGGTTGAATTTGCGACATTTTTAGCTGAATTGGGCGTACCCGTCCAGATAGTGGAAATCCTCCCCGCCCTCCTCCCCTACGAGGAAGAAGAGGCCGCGGTTCTGCTCTTGAAAGAGCTGAACCGCATCGGCGTGAAGGTTCTGACGGCGACAAAGGTTGAGGCTGTCCGGGAAGGCCCGGAGGGGGTCTCTATAATTGCCGCCAAAGACGGGCGGACAATGGAGTTAAGGGCGGAATACGCCCTCCTTTGCACGGGACGGCGGCCACGCCTGGATGAGGAATCGCTGATAAGTACGGGTATCCGCTATGACCGCCGGGGCGTCGCCGTCGATGAAAGGCAGGAAACCAATATCACCGGGATCTATGCCGTGGGGGATGTCACGGGAGGAATCATGCTGGCCCACCGGGCCATGCAGCAGGGCCGTGCTCTGGCGAGCCGCCTTTTCGGCGACGGTTCCGTTGTGTACCGGGAAGACATCGTCCCCTCCGTCACCTATTCCCACCCTCCCATCGCCCGGGTCGGCCTGACGGAGTTACAGGCCGGGGAAAAGGGCTGGTCCGTGGAGATAGTACGCACCGATTACGGGGCCAACATCATGGCCCGCACGGAATTAGCAGGCCAGGGCTTTGCCAAGTTTATCTTCCACGAAGGTAACCTCGTCGGGGCTACCATAGTCGGCGCCGGCGCCCCCGACCTCATCGCCTCCCTGAGCCTCGCCCTGACCACCGGCGCCAGCCTGAAGACCTTGCAATCATGGATCATCCCCCACCCGACCCTGAGTGAAATTCTGAACGGGATCAGACTTACTCATTGATATTTGATCTCCCTGAGATCGGTCACTTACAAAAAGGCGCCGATAATAATAGTGAAGAAGAGTTTTAGGGTACGTGATTTAAATAAATAATTAATTTGCCTCTTGACATTAGCAATGAGTAGGCGCACATTAAAGCCATCGAGATGCTGCAATGCTCGGCTTGAATTATGTCTCTGGGATATGAAGGAAAGATGGATCATTTCACTGGGAGGTAAGAAGAAGGCATCGCGAGGTACTAGTAGTGGTGACAAACTGCCGAAAGGGCAGTTATTTTAAAAAGCTGACTACAGCTTACAAATAGGCAGGCATTGCGGCTCTCCTTGTTCTTATTATAAGTTTTTAACCGTTACTGACTGACCCAGGCTCTTTGAAAGATATACCGCAAGAGAATTTAACAAGCGGGATACTGCGATGCACGTAATGAGTCTATTCTACTGGATGTTAACGAAAAAGAAAGCACAGGATCTTTGTGGTGATTATCACCCTTAAAAGACCAAGTATTCAATGAAAGACTCCAGTTAAAAGGCAAGACGGCATAGGCGGATCTCGTTAGCCCCTCGTAG
>JBAYKV010000265.1:0-4587 GCA_041664405.1 Syntrophales bacterium | reverse complement strand
ATGGATTCGTCCAGAGCGGCCTGGACAATGCCTATGGACTGAGCGGCAATCCCGACCCGGCCATGATCAAACCCCGCCATCGCCATCACGAGGCCAGCCCCTTCCTTGCCGAGGAGATTGGCCTTCGGAACTCGGCAGTCCTTGAATACCATCTCCGAGGTCTGGGAAGAACGGAGTCCCATCTTCTGGAAATGTGTACCTGCCGACATCCCCGCTGTTCCTCTGGGAATGATAAAGCAGCTCAGACCCTTTCTTCCGGCAGCCTTGTCCGTCCAGGCAAAAACCATATAGGTATCCCCGGTGGGCCCGTTGGAGGTAAAGGTCTTCGTGCCGTTGAGAACATAAGCGTCGCCGTCAAGAACGGCCGTCGTCGTAGCCGCCATAACGTCGGTCCCCGCCCCCGGTTCGGTAAGGACAAAGGCCCCTAATTTTTCACCCTTTGCCATCGGCAGCAGGTATTGCTGTTTCTGGTCCTCCGTCCCGTTCAAAAGAACGAGCATACAGGCGATTCCCACATGGATGGAGACGGTGAAACCAGTAGAGGCACAGGAGCGCGATAGTTCTTCAATGGCCAGGATATGGGTCAGATAATCCGATCCGGCCCCGCCGTACTCCGTGGGAATGGGTATCCCCATCCAGTCCCCCTCAGCCAGCTTCTTGAATACCTCGGCGGGATGACGGCTGTTTTCGTCGATCTCCCCGGCTATGGGTTCCACATACTTGTCGGCGAATTCCCGCATGTTTTTGCGGATGAGTTCCTGCTCCTCGGTCAGCTTAAAATCCATAATCCCCCTCCTCCTTCATATTTTCCAGGCCCGATATAAGCCTGACGTTCAACTTGAGATGATGAGACCTTCGAAAAATGGCTTAGCCGCAGCTCAAAAATCTTTTTCGCAAAACGATAACTTGACCGCATCCTTGTAACAGCATGACTGAATTTTTTCAAGGATCAAGGGCTGATGACTGCATAGAAATTTGAAAAATCAGCCGAAACGTAACTGTACACCGGCGCCGCCTTCCGGATAGGCCCATTCCAGGACATCGGTTCCGCAGACGAGGCGGCAGGTCCCGCATTCGAGGCAGCCGTCGATGATGAGGCTGACCTCTCCGCGATCATTCTCGGCGTAGAGTCCGGCGGGGCAGATCATGGCCATCTTCTGCAGCCGGGAATCTTTCTCCTTACCCGGCCTGATTTTTATATGGGCCGCGCCACCGGGTTTGAAAACGTCCATACCCAACTTGGCCTTCAGATCCATAGGTTCGATCATATCTTCGCCACCTCCCGGAAGTCTTTGAACATGGCCCACATTTCCCCTAAATCCAGGTACTTTCTGATGGTGGGGTAGAGCCTGTCTTTGGCGCCCGCGGGAACACTGTAAATGTCCCGGAGGATATTCCCTTTCAACTCTGGATAGTGACTGAAGAATCTGGGATTATTCACGAAGGACGGCGTCGCCTGGAAGTTCTGAAAATCCTTCAGGACAAAACTTTCCTGAAGGAGGCGTCCGTATTCCGAAAGGGTTTCCGCGTCAAATCTGCCCGCCGCCTTGGCCTTCAAGACCGTCTTGGCTGCATAGTAGCCCGAGGCCAAGGCGTATTCCATCCCCCGGACGGTGAAGCCCATATTCAGGGCAAAACCGGCGGCGTCGCCGGCCACAAGGATACCGTCGCCATGGAGGGGGTGGATGGCCTTGAATCCCCCTTCGGGAATGAGGTGGGCGGCGTATTCCACCGTGACGCCCCCCCGGATCAGGCAGGCAATTTCCGGGCGCGCCTTGAAGTCCTCTATGAGCGCCGGTGCCTCCAGGTTGCCTCCCTTCTCCATCATATCTTCGATGCCGATGACGATGCCGAGACTAACGCTTTCCTTATTGGTATAAAGAAAGCCGCCGCCGAACAAGCCTTTCGTGACTTCCCCGATAAACAGGCGGGCGGCCCCTTCATTGCCCTGCAAGTGAAACCGGTCATTGATCTTTTCCCCAGGGAGGGCGATGACCTCTTTAATTCCCAGTGCGTAATTGTGAGGCGTTTCCGCAGGATGCAACCCCGCCTGCTCTCCAATCAGGGAAAGGACGCCGTCGCAGGCGATCACGACATCGGCGTGAAGTTCATCCCCACCCGCCAGCACACCGACGACTTTCCCCTTTTCCTTGATGACGTTTTCCACCCGGATCTTGGGTAGAATCATAGCCCCTTTTGCTTCGACCTGCTCGGCAAACCAGCGGTCGAACCGGGCACGGAGAACGCTGTAACTCTGGTGTGGTTCCTGCCGCAGTTCGTCGCCGGCATAATCGATGGCAACGGACCGCTCTTTAGCCATGAGGACAACCCCTTCATGGACAATGAACCGCTCCAGGGGGGCCTCCTGCCAAATATCAGGAAACAAATCCCGAACCGGATTCACATAGATGCGGCCGCCGGTAACATTTTTCGCGCCGGGGTAATCCCCCCGCTCCAGGACAAGGACTTCGAGGTCCCGCCCCGCCAGAGTATAGGCGGCCCCCAGACCCGCGAGACCCGCCCCGACGATGATGACATCAAATTTTTCCATGATTCCGCTCCCAGCCTGATAATCAAAAGTCTCTGTTGCCGCGGATGCTGGACTTGACTAACTTGTCTGCAAATAAAAATCAATACGTATTTGATTCGTGAAGGGACGTGAACTACTTGTCCTTACATCGCCTTCCGGTCTATTACCCTACCGTCTGACTTTTCCTTGCCACGGTTCACCCGGGATCAGGGGCGCCAATTGCTTGAGCGCAAATTCGGCCGCCCCGGGAGGATCAAAACGACTGTCGTCAATCACGAGCAGTCCGATATCGGCGATGAATTTGGGATCGTCCAGTTTCTCAGATAGATTCTGCTCGAACTCCGCACGAGACACCTTATGCCCTTCCTGCTCCATATAACGCAGAAAACAACCGAGCACCCGCTCCGGCTGAGTGTGGATAGTCGTAAACGCTGCCCACAGGTCAAATAGATCCCGTCCCTTTTTGCGCTGGTATAGCGCCCGCACCTTTGTGCCAAGTAACTCGTCAAGGTGATAGGGCAGTGGGGCAGTCTGCCTCCATTCGGAGATGAAGTCCTGGGGGATCAAACGTCCATCTCCACAGGGGTATTTACCATGATATTCCACGGTTTCAACCAGCTGATCCCCTCAAAAGGCTGCGATGGCACAAGAGGGGTCGGAGCCGGTTTCTTCTCAGCGATATATTTCGCCAATTCCCCGGTTTTCCTTTGTGCACCCACCAGATTGAGCAGATAACCAAGCCTTTGCGCCCATGCGATAGGTGAAAGCCCCGCCAGGTTAACCAATTTCTTCCCATCAAAATTTTCGGCAAGCTCCGCAAGAGCAGTGGCCACATTGTCCAGCCCCGCCGCATGGCGCGGATATCCGACCAAGTCAAAAGCGGTTGCCTCCGGGGTGGAGATCTTCAGATATCCCCGCGGGGTCTTGAAATCCGAGGTGGGAATGAGCGCCATATTTTTTCTGGCCACAAACATAATCCGGACCTTGCCGCAGGTGATTTCGGGTTTATTCCCGGCCACCACGACCTGAAAGACTTGGGGGCGCTGGTGCGCCGCGCCGTGATATTCGGCGGCGCTGAGCAGACCTGCATAGTACTTTTCTCCCAGATGCTCCATCAGGAACGGGATAAAATGACCGGCTGGCAGGCACCCCGCATTCCGGAATTCAGGTGGGACAACGACATAGAAACCCTTGTAAGGCATGGCGAGTTCGCCCTTTTGCCGCAGGCGGCGGAGTGCTGCCCTGGTGGCAACCGCAGTAGCCCCCAAAGCGCCGATTGCCTCCGCAGCGCTGAAGCAGTATCGCCCCCTTGCGACCAGATCCGATATGAATTTCAGTGCGGTCACGGGTATTCCTTTTAAATGAATTGCTCAGGCAAAGTAACACATTTCGTTACTTTCGTCGAGTGATTAATGCTGAATTGAACGAATAAGGTTCTTTCATTTTAAATTCAACAATCCGTAGCCGTTTTTCTAAATCATCTCTTGGCAAGAAGTTGATCTCTATATTTATAGGCAGCTCTCCCAGTCTAATGAAATCTATATCGTCCATCGAATTCTTTATTTTCCCTTTGTATGGTTGGGTCCATGTGACCTTACCCCGAAGTATGTACCAAGTTCAAATGGAGTCTTTGTTCCTGTAACATAGCCGCATGTTCTTTGACAAATTCATATGGTGTTATATCACCGAGAGAGCTGTGAGGCCGCTCTTCGTTGTATTCGATCAACCATCTCTCTATGATCGCCTGGGCGTGTTTGAGATTCAGGAACCAATGCTCATTGAGACATTCATCCCGCAGGTCGCATTATTTTCATGCGGTGCAATTTTTATCCTGGAAATGTGTGAAGAAGCAGGAGAAGGGTATCTGATCCCTTTCCCTTATCTGAAACATAGTTGCTCTTGTTGGAAAGAAAGATCGCTATTTAACGAAATTGCTGTCAAGAACAAATAGACTTGTCCGCTTTTGTAGCAAATGAGTTGTCCGCTTTTGCTGTTCTTGAATGGAGGGCCATTTGAGAGCAGGAGGTGAGCGGCGGATGTTCGCTTTCCTCGTCAGT
>JBAYKV010000264.1:0-4611 GCA_041664405.1 Syntrophales bacterium | reverse complement strand
CGGCCTTCGGCGAATAATAATATTTGTCGTTCGTCGCCTCTATCCACAGATCGTTCCCGGCCGTCTTGATGCCGATATCGGTGAATCCCGATTCTTTCAGTGCCCGATCCAGCCGTTCCGCCAGGGGATTTCGCCGCAGCTCCGCCTTTTCCTTGTAGGGCAGGTCAAAGATCGGCAGCATCGGCTGGCCCAGCTCAAAGTTCATGGAGACATTCACCCCCAACTGCTGCCCCCGCTGATAGGAGAAATCCGCCTCGATCCAGTCCCAGGGCTTCAACCGGAGGCCGAAGTTGAATGGCGAGGGAACGGGGGAAGTAAAATATTTGGCCTGCGCCGGATCGGAGGTCTGCTGATCGTAACGGATGGAGCTGTATTCCGCCATCAGGGTCAGCCATTTCGTCGGGGCAAACTGGACGCCACCGAAAAATAGCCCGTCCGACAGCCAGCCCCGGGGGTCCTGGAACATCTCGACTTTAAAGCTGTCGCCACTGGAACTCAACGGCTTCCGGCCATACCGCCCATTCCCGAAGCCGATGGAAAAATCGAAGGGATAGATCCGCTTACTGGCGACGATGAATTGCGAGGCATTGAGGCGCGTCCCATGCGGGTCGTTCAGGCCCAGGGCCAAGGCGGGAAACCATTTGGTTTCCGGGAGAAACTGGTACTTGATGTCCAGGACCTTGTCCTTGACATTGCCGTAGCCTTGCCAGTAGGAACTGCCGGGACCCACCGTTATGCCCATGGTCTCCGTAATCCGCCCGTCAATCTCCAGCCCCTTGAACAGGCCGATGGCCCCATAATAATACCGGTAAGGATCAACCCATCCCACGCCGAAGCGGAATTGCCCCTCTCTCATCACCCGCGCCGTCGGCGTCTCCATCAACCCCGTCCCGCCCCAATTCGAAGGCGTAGCAAACTGCTCATCCCCTGCCCATGCCACCCCGGTGAGATTGAGAAGCAGAATAAGGAGGATAAATAGGGACAGCGCCCTCATTTATGCGGCCAACACGGATTCTTGATATTGGGAAACGGAAGCATCGCCGGTGAGCAACAGCATCCCATCCGCACGGGCTTGGGCAAGGAGCAGACGGGAAAGGTGCGTTTTCGCTGCATGAATATTGATCGTTTGCATAGCACAACTCAGCAATATTGGTTTAATGAACTTAGTTTATATAGTTTATGCCCTTGGCCGGAAATTGCCAATCTTAAATAAATAGGGCGCTGTCCCTATTTATTTTTCGCCAGGGCTTCGATCAAACCTGGCAGGCTCACAAATGTCACATCTATCCCTTTGTAATTACGGACAAACGGCCTTTCCACATCGGCTGCCGCCACCAGGGAATCCCCTTCGGGATAACGTTCACGAAACCGTTTCAGATTACCCGGATCGAACTCTGTCGCCGACCATTTGCATTCAATCGCCACTGGCGGCCTTCCTCTTTCCGCAACCACGAAATCAATTTCATGGCCGCGCTTATCACGCCAGTACATGACATTCCTCATCTGTAGGCGGCCCTGAATCTCATTCAGGACATAATGCTCCCAAAGCAGCCCCATGTCTTCCCGTCGGAGTTCGTGCCAGCCTCGGTAATAACAGACAAATCCCGTATCAAAGCCATACACTTTGGGAGCTGAAATGATCTCAGCCGCCTTGTTACTGCTGAAGGGCCGTATAATGTGCGCCACGTATGTAGCCTCGAGAACGGAAAGGTAATTGGAAATGGTCGGCCGGCTGACCTCGCAGGGTCCTGTAAAGCGTGATGCCTCAAAAATGCCGCCACTCTGCGCCATCAGAAGCTCGAAAAACCGCTGGAAGGCGTGACGGCGTTCCAAATGAAAAAGCTCTTGAATATCTTTCGCCCAATAACCGTCCACCCAATCCTGAAAATTCCGCTCCGGCAAGGTCTCGGATAGATAGAACGGCGGCAATCCCCCAAAAAGCAGCCGTTTCGCAAGATCTGCATCCCCGAAATCGACAAGATCCTCTGCCAGCATGGGCGTGAGCCAGAGGGACTCCTTGCGGCCCGTCAGCGTATCCTTAAATTTGGCGGATGCGCCCAGGGTGGAAGAGCCGGTGGCAAGAATTCGCACTTCCGGATAGTGATCCGTGGCGATCTTCAGAAGCTCGGATGGATTTTGCAGACGGTGGATTTCATCGAGGATAATGGTGCGCCCCCGGAGGGGTCGAAGAAACCCTTCGGTATCTTCCAGCATCACCCGAACCCTGGGCAGCTCGCAATCGAAGTATTCAATATCGGGAAGACTCTGGCTCAGAAATGTCTTCCCTACCCGCCTGACCCCGGAAAGCCAGATAACAGAGCGACGTTCCCAAGCCTTGCCTATCTGTTCAACCCAGAATGATCTTGTCTTCATGCAACGATAGTTTCATATAGCGACACTAATTGCAAGCAAAACTTCATTTGGGAAAATAGGGACAGCGCCCTATTTATCACACGTTAAGAACGAGTTTGATTGCCTGGTCTATGTCAACCATCCGATGGAGGGGCATCTGTCCGGCAAGATTGGGCAGATGTGTCTCGGGATGAAAGAAACGTGAAGGGTCAATTGAGCGTATCTGGAAACAAAGGAAAACGGTGTCTATGGGGAGCCCCGTTTCTTTAGCGGTGACACGAACGTTGGTTGGATAGTCGCGGGGCACATTTCTGGCGTCTGTGCCGATAACCACTGTTACGACGAGCGGTTGTTGGTTGATAGCATCGCTCGAAACGACCAGAACAGGTCTGTATCCGGCTTGCTCCCTGCCTTGAGTCGGATTCAGATTTACAAAATAGATCTGACCGCGGTTAATCATTCTTTAAGTCGTCCGCCTTTAAGCCATCAGCTTCCGCAATGGCAAATTCTTTTGATAGAAGGGCACATTCCGTCCGGATGGCGGGATCAGCCGCCATTCGTGCCATTGACTCTTCAAAGGACCGCTTCTTTCGTTGAATAACGAAATCCTGCAACGCCACTGTTACGAGACGGTTTAAATTTTCGCGTAACTCGGGAGGAGCAACGCTGAGTACTTCTTCAATGAGTTTATAAGGCAGCGCCACACTGCGGCGAACGGTTTTTGGTGAGGGTTCAGGTTTCATGTCACACATCCTTTCACACAAAATGTAACCCAAGAGGTGTTTCTCGTCAAGCGAAAAAAGTATCCGTGTTGAAAAGAGCCGGGAACACTGGCGTCGCTGAATAAATAGGGCGCTGTCCCTATTTATTCAGCGGATCCATGCAATCTCTATCAGGTGCGCGACTGTCTCAAATTCGGGATCTCCCGTGACCAGAATCGCGGAATGGTTGACCGCACAGGCCAAGGCGAAACAATCGGCATAGGAAAGGGCGTGTTGGGCTTTGTATTCAGCAGCCTGAAAAACAAGCGAGTCATTTACGGATAATACCGTTAATCCAAGCTGATAGATCCGGCTTAACACTTCAATTTTCTTCTCGTCTCCGAAACGCCGTTTGGTCAGATAAACAATCTCACCGAGATTCATCATGCAAATGAACATGTCGAAAGGCTGTTGACGGGAATCCCGCAAGATTTCATCCACTCTATCCGCCCCTGGCTCCTTTTGAAAAAAGGCCAGCAGCGCATGGCTATCAAACAGGTAAGCGGACATCAATCCTTTCTCTCTCTTTGTCTATCCGCAAGCAGTTCCTCGGAAAGCGAAGGTTTGGCGGGAAGGCATCCCTTGGCGTCGTGGATAGGATCGTCGGCATGGGGTACAATGTAAATCAGTCGCCCATACTCGAACATCTGAACTTGATTCCCGGGTTTAATTGCGTATTTCTTCCTGATTGCCACGGGAATTACGATTTGGCCTTTGTTGAGAACCCTTACCAATTCCATTGCACACCTCAAAACGGCATAAAGTTGAACTGTTTTTTATTATGTATAACTTTTTTGGACTTTAGGCAAGTGAAAAATAGAATACAGAGAAACAGATATCTTATTATCTCAATATGAGTTCGTCAGTCGGTTACAAAATAGCGTCCGGTGAACAGGGGCTACCTTCATAAAATTCGGCCTCGCACCGACAACATGTAGAATAATCATTGTTTTCACTTGAGAGACTCCTGAGTGTGAATGAATATAGAGGATAAGGCGTGGGGGACAGGAGCAAATGCCCCGATCCCTCTATTTCCTATGATGGTATTCGCAGGAGGTTCTTCTTGATGCTCTTCCCTTTTTGATCGACCTGAAGATTCAACATGATTTTATTTGCTTCTCCTTCAGGGCGGCCATATCTTCCGCGTAATCGTCGATGTCATAGTGCATGGGAATGCCCTTGCTGCCGAGCAGTTGCTGGAAAACCCATGCAGACATATCGGCCAACTGGCGGGCTTTGCCGAAAGAAAGTCTTCCTTGTTGAAACAGGTGGACGGCCAGCTCTTGCTTCAGTTCGAGAGGCTTCATGCGGGCGGCGTGGATTATTTCGCGCGGTATCTCAATCGCTATTGTGGATTGCATGTTCTTCCTCCATGATGAGACCTTTGCGCAACTCGTCGAGTTTTTCATCCTTGGTTCACCAATTTGCCGCCGAAAAGGCGGCTATGCAAAGCTAATATCATGTTATTACTTGACATTTAATCTATTATGTGCCATAT
>JBAYKV010000263.1:0-4616 GCA_041664405.1 Syntrophales bacterium | reverse complement strand
TCTTTGATTTAGAACGGGAAAATAAATTTGGTTGAAATGGGGTTGAAAATGGATAAAATCTTTTCCAGAGAGACACTGAAAGAACAATTGAACAGGTTACGCCAGGCGGGGGAAACCATCGTTTTTACCAACGGTTGTTTCGATATTCTCCACGTCGGCCACGTCCGTTACCTACGGGAAGCAAAAAAGCTTGGGGATATCCTTGTGTTGGCACTGAACAGCGACGCCTCCGTCCGCGCTATTAAAGGGGAAAAACGTCCCCTGGTCCCGGAAGATGAGCGGGCGGACATCATGGCCGCTCTGGAATCCATCGATTACGTGATCCTTTTTGATGATCCGACTCCCCAACAGTTGATTGAATATCTAAAGCCTGACATCCTCGTTAAAGGAGGTGACTGGGCCGAAGCGGCAATTGCCGGCGCCGATTTCGTGAAGGCTTCGGGGGGCAGGGTCATCACCATCCCCCTTACCGAGGGTCGCTCGACAACCAACATCGTGGAAAAGATCCGGCAGGTTTATGGTTGACAGACAGGGAAAGATTCAAAGTGTTTGTAGTATATACGCTTAAATTTATTGATATATTTCGCATAAAAACCCTGCCTTGTATCCGCCTTTGACCGTATATTTTTTTTCTTTACAAACACCTGCGGATCGTGTATGTCCCTCTATCCAAATGTCATGATACAAGTATGAAGTATAAGGTGGTGAGATGCCCTTGAAGCCCGACAAACTTCAGTTTTTTAGATACATGTTGAATCAGAAGATAAGCGAGTTGCTGTCGGATGCGGAAAAAACCGTATCGGAGATGACCAACGGCAAGGAGAACTATCCCGACCCCAATGATCGGGCATCCCTGGAATCGGACCGTAATTTCGAACTCCGGATCAGGGACCGGGAAAGAAAACTCATCGCCAAGATGCGGGAAGCCATTCAGCGCATCGACGATGGCACCTATGGCGTTTGCAACGGCTGCGGTGGAGACATCTCAGAGAAAAGGCTCATGGCCAGGCCCGTGACCACTGAGTGCATCGAATGCAAGACAAAACAGGAGAAACTCGAAAAAATGAAGGGCGAATAGCCTTCACCCCTCTCTCCATCCTTGCGTCTAAATAATGAAATTCCTGATATAAATTGAGGTAATGTCTATTACAGTGCCGACGGATATCCTTATTGCCCCGCTTCCAACCTGTCCCTTCCCCTGAGAGGGATTGAGCCGCCATGTTTGTAAAGGTTGCCATCCCCATCCCCAAAGATCAATCCTTTGATTATATCGTCCCCACGGAGATGGAGAAGGATGTCGCTGTTGGCAAACGGGTGCTTGTCCCTTTTGGCAATAAGCGGGAGACAGGATGCATCGTCGGGATAACAACCGCTACGGACATTGAAAATCCCAAAGAGATCATTGAAGTCCTGGACCGGGAGCCGCTCTTTGACGACCGTGATCTCGCCTTTTACAGTTGGACTGCTGATTATTATCTCTATCCCCTGGGAAAGGTCCTGGGAGAAATCCTGCCCGGTGGAAAGGACCGCCGCACCAGGACGGAAAAGATCGCCGCCGCCAGTTGCAAGGCGTCGTCAACCACCGGAAAATTAACGGAAAAACAACGTCTCGTCCTTAAAATCCTTCAGGAGGAGGCCGAAGTATCCGTTGCCGTCCTCTGCCGAAGGTTGGGAAACGTCCGTTCCACCCTTGCTGCCCTCGAAAAAAAAGGACTCGCCTGTATCACGGAAAAGGGCGTATTCCGATCTTGTCCGCCCTTTCTCACTGTCGGGGAACCTTTAGGAAGACCGACCGCTAATTCATCTCAGGAAGCGGTCTTAAAGGAGCTCCACTGCAACCTCCAGTCCGGCCAATTCAACACCTTTCTTCTCCACGGCGTAACCGGGAGCGGTAAAACCGAAGTATATTTCCAGGCTATGGAGGAGGTCCGCCGCCGCCAGGGAGGGATTATCTATCTCGTTCCGGAAATTGCCCTGACCCCTCAGCTCCTCACGCGTCTCAAAGAAAGATTCGGGGATGAAAACATTGCCGTTCTCCATAGCGGCGTCTCCCGCGCCATCCGTTATGAACAGTGGCAGCGCCTGCGACGAGGCGAAATGCACATGGCCGTGGGGGTGCGCTCTGCCCTCTTTGCGCCGGTCCGGGATCTGAAGTTGATCATTGTCGATGAGGAACACGACGCCTCCTATAAACAGGATGACCGTCTGCCTTACAGCGCCCGGGATCTGGCGATCGTCAAGGGGCGCCTGCACGGGGCAACGGTTGTCCTGGGATCGGCAACGCCGGCGGTACAAACCTGTTTCAATGCCCGGAACGGGAAATTCTCCTGCCTGACCATGCCTGGCCGGATCGCCGACAGACCCCTGCCTCGTGTAGAGATTGTCGATATGAAAATGGAGAAGGCCATTCAAGGCAAGAACACCTTTACCATCTTTTCCCGGCGCCTTACCGCCGCCATTCGGGAAACCCTGGGCCGGAAGCAGCAGGTCATGCTCCTCCTCAACCGGCGCGGCTATCACACCTTTCAGATATGCCGGGACTGTGGCCATCCCCTGAAGTGCCGGAATTGCGAAGTTTCCCTGATTCAACATGCCCAGGAAGGGGTATGGAAATGCCACTACTGTGATTATACCCTTGCGGGAGGATTGGTTTGTTCCCGGTGCAGCAGCGCAAATATCGGTGCCTACGGTATGGGAACGGAGCTGTTGGAGGAAGAGATAACTAACCGTTTCCCCGCTGCCCGGATCAGGCGCATGGACAGCGACACCATGGACCGGAAAGGGGCTCACGAGCAGTTGCTCAACGCCCTCGGTCAGGACCGGATCGATATTCTCGTGGGGACCCAGATGATTTCCAAGGGACATGACTTCCCAAATGTCACCCTCGTAGGTGTGATCCTGGCGGATACGTCCCTTAGCCTTCCCGACTTCCGCGCTGCGGAGCGCACCTTCCAGCTCCTGACCCAGGTTTCCGGTCGGGGAGGTCGGGGTGATTGCCCGGGAAAGGTGATCATTCAAACCTTCAATCCCAACCACTATGCCATCCAGAAGGCCAAAGACCATGACTACGACGGTTTCTACGAAGAAGAAATCTCTCTGCGCGAATCCTTGTTCTACCCCCCCTTTTCACGACTGATTCATCTGCGCTTGTCCTGCATTCATCAAGCCAAAGGGGAGGAGGGAATCAACAGGCTCGCGGAAAAGGCACGGGAGCTTCTCAAACTGGCCAGGGTGAGGGGAAAGGTGGAAATCGTCGGGCCTGCGGAAGCACCCCTGTTCCGGCTGCGGGGCCGTTATCGCTGGCAACTGCTCTTGAAAGGGGATGACAGCCGTTTTCTCCACGCCCTGACACGGGATATCATATCGGGATTTCACGCCCCGGGCGTGCAGATCAAGGTGGATGTAGATCCTGTCCACTTCATGTGACTCCGGTTCTCTGTGTTCTCCCCTACATCAAAGCAAAACATTTCGTTGACGTATTTTAATACACATATTAGAATGCGAACAAGGTTAATTCATTCAGTCAAAGGAAAAGGAAAATGCCTACGAAAGGAAATGTTGCCAACTTCAGTCTCAGATTACCGGAAGAATTGCTTGCCAGGCTTAACCATCTGGCCATGGCTACCCACAGGCCGAAATCCTACTATATTATCGAGGCGATAAATCAACACCTGGAAGACATAGAGGATTATTATTTAGCCGTGGAACGGTTAGCGGACAGGAACGCCGAATATTTGACCTCTGATGAGGCTATGAAGTACCTTGAGCTATAGGATCCTTTGGAATACGAAAGCCCTTGACAGTCTCAAGGAGCTTGACAAGCCTGTTCGGAAGCGCATCTTCGATAAGGTCAATGATTATGTCTCTCAAGATCCCACGAACATAGGAAAGCCCTTGAAGGAAAAATTGTCTGGATTCTGGCGTTATCGTTTTGGAGATTATCGGATTATTTATACCGTTGATCTTGAAAAGCAGGTGATAACGGTCCTGGAAGCGGGACACCGTAAGGATATTTACAAAAAATAAGGCCGGTTTTACCCGGCCTTATTTTTTGTCATGGAATGGGTGTCAGCGGATAAAAGAAATGTTTTATCCGCACAAGTGCAGATAACATGCGCTAAAAATCTGTCCGGTTTCCCTCTTGACATTACACAGACAATTGTGTCCTAATGTGTGTGGAGGTGATGTATGGCCACAAACTTGGCAATAGACGATAAACTCATCATAGAGGCTCAAACCATCGGAGGTGCCAGAACGAAAAAGGCAGTCGTTACGGAGGCACTAACGGAATATATCCAAAGAAGAAAACAGATACAGATCACGTCGCTATTTGGGAATGTGGATTACGATCCGGATTACGATTATAAAAAAACCAGGTCGCGGCAGTGAAAATACTTATTGACACCTCCATCTGGTCTCTGGCGTTGAGACGATCAGGTACGCTTTCCAGGAAAGATCAATCTCTAGTTCAAGAACTTACGGAACTTATTGGTGAAGTTCGCGTAGCAATGATTGGACCCATTCGCCAGGAACTGTTATCCGGTATTACGATAAAGAGTCAATTTGATGCACTCAAAGAAAAGCTCTTGGCGTTTGAGGACATACCGTTGACCAGG
>JBAYKV010000262.1:0-4635 GCA_041664405.1 Syntrophales bacterium | reverse complement strand
GAACTCTGGCTTCGTCAGTCTCTTTGGCTTGTCCAAAACCGAATATATTGAATTCCTCTATTTTTTTCGATCCGAGAACCAATCCGAGGTATCCCATGATTCCCGTCAGGAGAGCGTATATCCAGGGAACTACTTCCTGATTTTGTTTGATATTACTTACAAAATTTAGACCATAGGCAAGAAGAAAAGCTATGATAAGACCAACTATCATGCCCACAACTCCCCCAAGGATAATCCTCAGGGAAACCTTTCTAATATCCTGCTCCATCTTGATGACGAAGAAAGCGATCGCTAACCCGATAATGAATCCCACGGGCCACGCCCACCACTGGTTGGGGGGATAAGTCAGGTAGGCAATGAAGAAACCGCTGATAGAACAGGCAGCAATAAGTATCATTCTGATAATCATTTGTTTTTCACCTCCTCTCTTCGTTGATTTCTTTTAAATTGCCTTACGGAAAGCAGGAACCCCCGTCAATACAGGTTATTTACTTTCCCATGATAAATTGCTTGCGTCCTGTTGATTCAGCTTACTGAATCGTGAAGATCGTTCTCAGATCCTCTTCAATCTTGGTTTCGTCCGATTTTGTCGCCACGGAAATTTCCTTGACCAGCAGGTTCTTTGCCGTATCCATCATCTTGCGCTCTCCAAAGGACAGGTTCTTGTCATTCTTCAAGATCAGCAGATCCCGGAGTACCCTGGCTATCTCGTAAACAGACCCGGTCTTGATCTTTTCGAGATATTCCCGATAACGCTTATTCCAAGTCTGCTTGTCGATCGTAACGTCTTTATTTTTAAGGATATCATATACTTTGGAAATCTCTTTTTCAGAGATAACTTCGCGAAGACCCACGGACTTTGCGCTTTTTGTGGGAATCATGATCTTCATGCCGTTTCCCATTATCTTCAGGATGTAAAATGCCTGCTTGGTCCCCATGACTTCACGGTTCTCAATGTCTTCAATAACCCCGACGCCCTGCGCGGGGTAAACTGCCATATCGCCTATCTTAAACATCTTACACCACCTAATATATTTTGAATTCAGCATGTTAACATACTCTTTCGCAATAGTCAATACATCGTCATATATATTGATGCATCAACCGTTTCAGGTCTTCATCGAATCTTTCGGCACCATCTTCAATGTATTCATCAATGACTGCTTTCAGCCGTTGATACATAACGCTGTCGTCGAGATCGGATAATTGCCGGTAGATTCCCTGTCTCCTCCCCAGCCGAAAGATCATTCTATCCTCCTGAGGAAGGGAAAAGTACCGGTCGACGACAGATAGAAGTCTTTCCTTTTCCTCGGGCAGCTTTCCCTCCAGCTCTTCAAGAAGATTAAGAATATGGTCACTGACAAGGGTTGTTTGTATTCCCTCGAGATGTTCGATAAAAAGGCGGATTTCTTTTACTGTATGTTCATCATCCGCAGGGGAGAACTTACCGTTCTGCATCAGTTCATAAAGTCCGGTTCCTTTTACGACTTGCAGTGAGCGCAGCCGTACGTAATCGGGATTGATAGCATTGATGACCTCTGCCGTGGCAATGGCATGTTCTCTGGACCAACGGTCGCCCCCTAAGCCGGGGATAACATAGGCACAAAGGGAAATGCCTGCGGCAACAATCCGTTTGCCTCCCTCGATGTGATCGGCTGCCGTGGCTCCCTTGTCAATGAATTCCAGCAGCGGGTCGTAACCACTCTCCAGGCCGATATGTATCCTCGACAAACCTGCTTCATGGAGTCTTTTTAATTCCCCCACGGTTTTCCTGGCGGCCGTTTTCGATCGGCAGTAGGAAGTAATGCGCTGCACATAAGGAAACTGATCTTTGAGAAATGAAATGATCTCAACCAGATCGTCCGTTTTCAGAATCAGGGAATTGGCGTCCTGGAGAAAAACTGATTCCCCTCCCCAATGCAACCAGGCACAGACAGACCGGTAGCTGTCGTTATAGCCACTACCTTCATTGAAAATAAGGCGGATAAGAGAATCCGTCACCTCCCCGGCGCCACCGTATTTCCATGACAAGGCCTTTATGTCATCGGCGATGGCCCTGGCCTGCCGGATATCCTCTTTGACTTCCTCAACGGGGCGGAGCTCAAACTTTTTTCCCTGATAGGTCCGGCAAAAGGCGCATTTATTCCATGGGCAATTACGGGTTACCCTAATCAGCAGGCTCTTTGCTTCACTTGGCGGCCGGATGGGGCCCTGTTCAAAAGATAATCCCATATTTTTTATATTTCCTTACTTTTCATAGAAGCCGTAATGTAATCATGGATAGCCTTATATTCAAGGAAGAAATAAAAGGGGATTTCTTGCCTTGTTGTTCTGGCGGATTTCAAAATCAATGTATCCTTCTCCCTTTTTCCCAGATTTTCCGGTCAGACCAATGACTTCATTTTTCTTTACCCGGCTGTCCGCCTTAGCGGATCTGTTTCCCAAGTTGGTATAAACGGTGGCAAATTGGTTGTCATGCTTGATGATAATTGTTTCTCCGAAGTTCTTCAAGGGCTCTGAAAAGATGACCGTTCCCGTGGCCGCGGCGACAACGGGGGCGTGATCCCGCGCCGTGATGCGGATGTGATTATTTACCATCCCATTGGGTTGACGTCCGAAATTTGCGCTCACACGTCCTCGCACCGGCCACGCGAATAACCCCTTCACGGCGGAATTGGCACCTGCCGACAGTTGTGGCGGCGGCGGGGCGTCCAGAGGCTTTTCTTTTCCCCTCCCCCCCGCTTTTTTTTGAGCGCTTTGAGTCCGGTGATTCTTCGTTCCTGATTCTTTAGATTTTTCAATGTCCAGGACCGAAACGGCATCAGGAATAAAAACCACGCTGTTTTCTTCCAGGCGTCCCGGGTTTTTGATATGATTGATGTCGGCGAGTTTCCCGGGGTTAGTGTTATAAGCACGGGCAATATCCGAGATGGTTTCGCCTTTTTTTACACTGTGATATACCCCTTTGGTCTTGTATGTATTACTCTGCTGACTGGCGCAGGCAATGATGAAAAGGAATAGGATGGCTAAGAACAGGATTCTGTGTCTCATATAAAAAAAGAGTATAATATCTTGAAAAACAACGGGAAAGGTTGCGGTTCAGGCGTTCCAGCCATGATCACCAATAAGATCGACAAAGCGGCATCCACACATAGCCTCGGTCTTTATTTCGTTGATATCTTCGGACAGACGCGTAATTCTTAACAGCTCCTGGCTGATGCGGCTGCCGGTGGGAATGACCAGCCGACCGCCGATGGCAAGTTGTTCCAGAAGGATTCTGGGAACCTTCGGCGCCCCGGCGGTAATGATAATCCCGTCGAAGGGCGACTCCTCCCGCCAGCCATAGGTACCGTCGCCCACCCGGATGGCCACATTGAAATAATTAAGGGAATCCAAGTTTTTTCTTGCCCCCGCTGCCAGCGATGCTATCCTTTCGATGGAAAAGACCCGTTCGGAGAGCTCCGCTAAAATGGCGGTCTGATAGCCCGAGCCGGTGCCGATTTCCAGCACTTTCTCCTGTCCCGTCAGGTTCAGCGCCGCCGTCATGAGGGCAACGATATAGGGCTGAGATATTGTCTGACCATCACCTATGGGCAGGGGGTTGTCGTTATAGGCCTGATCGATGAGGCCCTCATCAACGAAAAGGTGTCGATGGATCTTTTCCATGACCCTGAGAACTCGTCCGTCAGTAACTCCCCGGGCCCGGATCTGGGTATCCACCATTTTCTTTCTCTGCTTCAGGAATCGATCCATTATTACCTATCCCCCTGGGAGCTGTTTCTTTTTCGGAGGAATACGGTAAAATTCCTCCATGCGGTGATGACTTCTCAGACCCATGGCCTCCCGGGTAACGATCAGATAGTAATAGCGTAACTGGGCATGATCCCAGAGGCGATTGTATTGAAGAATCATCTTGTTAATATCCTTAAGGGCCTTTTCTTTCGCCTTTTTGAGGTGATTATGGTCGTCTTCCCCGCACAGCCGGCTCTCAAGACTTCTCATATGCTGATGATTTTCCTCAATAACCTGCGCCATCCGCTGAAGTTTGGCTACGGCCCTTGCTACGCTTTCGCCGGTCCGTCCCAGGACGACGGCCCTTTCCTTGAGGAATTCCTCCTTCAGAATTTCATCAAATGTTTTTTCCTGCATATCTGGAGATTATAATTCCCAAGTCTTAATTCACACAAGGGATTCTACCACTTAACCAGAATATGATCAATACAAAAGCGCTACTGTAACCATAGAACCATCTATATTTTTTCAATAAAGCCTGAAGCGGCGACGTGAAAACAGGGGGGGCAGAAAAATTCCTAAAAAATTATTCTTGACTTACTTATTAAACTGTGAATTACTACACCCTCATAAATTGCGGCAAGGAGTAGGTTGAAAGACAAGATGGGTAGCAAGATTGCGCGAAACAGCTTTTATTTTTGGTATTATTATTTCGGCGCACCGGACTGCCTATCGCTCAGGAAAACGTAAAAAAATAAAAAATAAAAAAATGAGCCATGGGTGGAAAGGTTGATCCCCCGTGGCTTTTTTGTTTTTGTAAGGCCATGGGACGGAGAAGGTTCCATGGCCTTACTTATTTGGAGGTCTAAGCAATGATTATCATCATGAAGAAGAGTGCCACAG
>JBAYKV010000261.1:0-4636 GCA_041664405.1 Syntrophales bacterium | reverse complement strand
GATCCTCAAGGGAGTCAACATCTTTCCCATCCAGATCGAAAAGAAACTCATGGAAATTCCCGGCGTCGGGAAGAACTTCCTCATCATCCTGGACCGGGAAGGCTACAACGATCACATGACGATCAAGGTCGAAGTGGAAAGACAGTTCTTCAACGGAGACCTGAAGCATCTCGAACAGTTAAGACGTAAAATCGTTGAGGGCCTTAAGAGCGATATCCTCATTACCCCCAAAGTTGACCTGGTGGACCCCGACAGCCTGCCCCAGTCAGAAGGAAAAGCGAAGAGGGTTATCGACAACCGTAAAGATTAAGACCACATAAGGAGAAAATCTTATGATTGCAAGTCAATTGTCCATTTTTTCGGAAAACAAACCCGGCAAGCTTGCTGCCGTAACCAGCATCCTGGCTAAGGAAAAGGTTAATATTCGGGCAACGACCATTTCCACCTCCGATACCTTCGGGGTCATCAACCTCATCGTCGATGACCCGGAACGCGCCCAGGCCGCTCTGACCAGGACCGGAATGCTCGTAAAAATTCGGAGGGTCCTGGCCGTCCTGTTGGACGACCAGCCGGGGGGGCTCGACAAGCTGGCGCAACTGCTGGCGAAGGAAAACATCAACGTCAACAACGCCTACGGCTTTGTCCTGGAGAACCGTGTCAGTGCGGTGTTTGTTCTGGACGTGGATCAGCCGGAAAAGGCCGAGCAGATCATCGAGAAGAAGGGGTTCAAGACCCTCGACGCGGAAGCGTTGTCGTCGGTTGAGCCTTTCCACTATATGAAATATTAAAAGGGGAACTGGATATGACGAGAAAACAGGCTGGAGAATACAAGACGAAGCACCCCCCGGATCAACAGACATCAGCCGTGATTGTGCAAGCCATCAAGGGAAAAATCAATAATAACGAATTGAGCTGCGCCCACGCCGAAGCGATCGCCCGGGATACCGCGACCACACTGGCAGAAGTGGGAATAAATCTCGATCTCCTGGAAATGCGCATCGGGAAATGCCAACTGGGCCTCTTCGGCTATAACCCGACGAGCAAATCCGTTGAACCGGCGAATATCGTCTCTCCGGAGCTGACAGCCGCCATTCATAACGCCCTCAGCGATGAGCGACTCCCCTGCGCGGCGGCCTGGACCATTGCCGCATCCCTCGGTATCCCCCGTATGGCCGTAGCCGAGGCCTGCGAAACCATGAAAATCAAAATAAAACCCTGCCAGCTCGGGGCCTTTTGATTCTTATCCGTTCTGCTCCGCGTAACGGGCCAATACAAAAAGCATGTCCGCCAGGCGATTTAAATACTGATGAATATTGGGGTTATTGACAAGCCCCTCGTTCTTCAGCCGGGCGGCGTTTCTTTCCCCCCGTCGGATGGTAGTCCGGCCCACATCGATATGGGCGGATAAGACCGTCTCCCCGGGATGGATGAATTCGTTTTTGAGCTTGACGTTTTTCTGGAGGTCGTCGATGAGGTCTTCGATGCGTTGTACATCCCCGGCGCCGATACGGATGCTTAGCTTGGGGACATCCTCGGACAGGCTGGAGAGTTCCGCTCCCATGGTAAGCAGGTCTTTCTGAACACTGAGGATAATGTCCTTGATTCGCTGATCTTTTGTCATGGCCCTGACCACCCCGAGGGCGGAACTGGCCTCATCCAGGACGCCATAAGTATCGGGCCTGGGATCGAATTTTGGAACCCGCTGACCACCGAGGAGACTTGTTTCTCCTCCGTCCCCCTTTTTCGAAAACTTCATGCCTGCCTCCTTTCTATATAACTCTTTACAATCCGGACAATGGACTCGGCATTCCTGCGGGCGCGCCAGAGGATTTTTTCCATTGTCAGCTCTTTGTCTTCAAGTCCATGGGCGTAGTTGTCCACGGAACACAAGGACCCATAGGCCATATCGAGTTCCCGGGCGACAATAGCCTCGCTGGCCATGGTCATCCCTACCAGATCGGCCGCCTGTGCCATGACCATGATTTCCGCTTTTGTTTCAAAGCGCGGTCCCGTGGTCTGCCAGTAAATACCGCCATCTACGGCGTCGATGGAACATTCACGGGCGGCGGCCAGCCACCGTTCCCGGACCTCTGCGCTGAGGGTCGGGGTGATGTGCACCGGTTTCGAGGAAAAAACAGTCGGGCCGGGATTGAGCATGATGAAGTCATCGGGAACTACGAGGTCGCCGGGTTTATGTTTCAGCCTCAGGGAACCGGTGGAATTGATCCCGATGACTTCCCGGACGCCCAGGCTCTTCAAGGCCAGCATATTGGCGGGATGATTGATAAGATGAGGCAGGATGTGCCGTCTCGGTTCCCCGCCGTGACGGGGAAGAAAGGCAATATCCGCCGTAACCAGCACCAGGGCCCTGCCGAACTCCGTTTCTACCCATTTTTCTTCGGGATCGAGGAGCACTCCCTTTTCCTGCAGGGCAATGGTCCCCGAAATTATCCCCAATCTTTCCACAGATGTCCCCCAAAAATAGGATTGAGAAGCGCCATGACCTATAACAGATTCATTACCAACAGACAAGACTCAAGGTTACAAAAAAATGAATTTGACATATCTGCCAATGTGTCATACCTTAGCGGTCGACAAAGAAAAGTGACGGAAGGAGGTCTGGTTATGGGAGAAGAAACCATGATTCACGTCTCGGATGAGAACTTCGAGCAGGAGGTGCTGAAAGCTGGTAAACCGGCCATTGTGGATTTCTGGGCTCCCTGGTGCGGACCCTGCCGGGCCCTCGGCCCAATGGTTGAAGAGCTGGCAACAACCTATAAAGACCGGATCAAAGTCACCAAGCTAAATATTGACGATAGTCCGTTGACGGCAGAAAAATTCGGCGTCCGCAGCATCCCGACGCTCCTGCTCTTCAAGGACGGCAAGCTACTGGATACCCTGATCGGTCTTGTTCCCAAGGAAAAACTGGAAGACTTTGCTAAGAAGGGACTATGATCAAGGCCTTGACTATCCGTAGAAGCTGCATCATTACCTTTTTGCTCGTCTTTGTCATGACCATGTCCGGATGCGGCTGGTGGAAGGATCTCTGGTCGCGCAAGCAGATGACCAAGGGTACACCGGAGGCCCTTTACCAGTCAGGCGTCGCGGCTTATCAGGATGGCCGTTACAAGCGGGCGGTTGAATATTTTGTCCGTGTCAAGGAAGAAAATCCCCTTAACCCCCTGGCGCTCCAGGCCGAACTGGGCATCGGGGATTCCCATTTCTCTGAGGAGGAGTATGCGGAGGCCGAGCTTGCCTATACGGATTTCGTGAGCCTCCACCCGACAAACGAAAACGTCCCTTATGCCATGTATCAGCTCGGCATGTGCCACTATAAACAGATGGGCAGCATCGACCGGGATCAGTTGGAAACAGTCAAGGCGGCCCGGGAATTTGAGCGTCTCATGGCCCGCTACCCGAGCAGCAAATTCGCCTTTCTGGCAGAGCAGAAACTCAGGGAATGCAGGAAGAATATGGCAGAGCAGGAGTTTTATATCGGCGAGTTCTACTTTAAGCAGGGCAAATTCCCGTCAGCCCTGAAGCGTTTTCAGACCGTCGCAAAAAACTATCCCAATTTAGGACTCGACTATAAGGTCAAAGCATACATCGACGAGACCCAGAGGCGTATGGTCAAGGAAAAGGAGAAAAAGATCCTGGACGAGAAAAAGGCCCAAGCGGCTGCCGCGAAGGTCACAAGCAAGAAGATCGAATCCGGAGCCGTCCGTCCACCCCAGGGTCAGTAAGCGTCCTTGTTCCCAAGTACATCTTCACTCGTCACCGGTCGCCGGAAGACCCAGTAGACCCAGAGCTGATAGGCCATCACCATGGGCACGAAAACCAGGGCCACCACCGTCATGATCTTCAGGGTATAGGGACTTGAAGAGGCATTGTAAATCGTCAGACTGTAGCGGGGATCTATCTTTGACGGCAGCAACTGTGGATACAAACCCATCACCCCCGTCATAACCACCAGAACAATAGTAATACAGGAAGCAACAAAAGCCCGCTGATAATGGTTTTTCATGGCAAAAACACCGATCCCCATGAGCGAGACAACCGCCAGGACGGGAATGGCTAACAAATTAAGATTCTTCAGGTAATTGGCATACAGATTGGTCGCGAAGGCCGTGTTTACAAAAAACAGCGCCGCCACCAGTACCAGTACCACCCACGCCTTGACGGCAAAACGCTCTGCCCTCCGTCCCAGATCATCCCCCGTCCTGATCGCCAGATAAAGAGCCCCGTGGCAGACAAACATGACAACAAAGAGTAAACCGGTCATGAGGCCGTAGGGGTTTAGCAGCCCCAGGAGGGATCCATAATACCCAAGGTTGTCCATGGGCAGGCCTTGAAAAAAGTTGCCGAAGGCCACCCCGAACAGCAATGTCGGGATCAGGCTACCAAAAAAGATGGCCAGATCCCATCCCCGTCGCCAGGCCTCCGAAGTGCCTTTGGCCCGGAATTCAAAGGCTACCCCCCGGAAGATCAGGGCAAAGAGGATAATAAGCAGGGGGGTATAGAGATAACTGAAGATCAGGGCATAAGCCACGGGAAAGGCGGCAAAGGTAGCGCCCCCGGCCGTCACGAGCCACACCTCGTTGCCGTCCCAGACAGGACCGATGCTGTTGATCATCAT
>JBAYKV010000260.1:0-4647 GCA_041664405.1 Syntrophales bacterium | reverse complement strand
TCTTCCTGACGATCGGCAGGCTCTATCAAGAAGCTTGGCTGAGACGAAACGAGGTTTGATAATTCTATCGGATAAATAAAGATACGTCTTTTGAAAGTCTGTGTCCCTTAAAAAAGCCCTCTGACGAAACCGGTTCGTCAGGGGGCTTTTTTGTTCATGTGGAAGCATATCCCCCAGAATTCTGTGTTATATCGATAGTCGGGAGATACCTTTTAGCGTCTCACATCAATCAAGATTTCTGACTTCCCCCGAAATGTTAATACGTAACCGAATTTATGAAACAATGCACTAAGTCGCCACTTTTGAGGAAATTTTCCGAAGAAGTTACTTACAACCTGTTAAGACGTGAGGTCGAAGTCGTATTGTCGCCGCGACGGCGGTGAACAGACTGCTTCACCAGGAGGATTTGGCCCGCATAGATTACCGGTTTCTTGAGCTTGTTCTTGTCCATCAAATTACGGGTCGGCATACCAAAGCGTTGGGCGATATCCGAAAGTGTGTCACCATTTTTAACTTTATATTTGGTAGTAACGACAGCGGCTGTGCCCTTGGCTCGTAGGTTCGATGCTTTCATGGTCGGACTTTTGTAAGGTGGCGAATCGGGCTTGTCTAGCGTGAGTTCTCCAAAATACTGCGGATAGTTTTTGTAAACTTCAACTGCAGCAAGAAATTCGGAATAGAAATTCATTGAAGCATATCCAAAGACCGGGCCGCGATATCCACTGATAACTGCTGGCAGGTTCGAGCCATGTTGCTTATGGGCCTGCAACATTCCTCCGCGTCCGTGGTTGTATGCGGTAATGGCCAGTGGCCATGTGCCAAGCATTTTGTAGTTGTCGCGCAAGAAATGCGCTGCCGCTTCAGATGATCGGACAGGATCAAGCCGTTCATCGACCTTGCTGGTGATCTTCATGTAACACTTGCCGGTGCCTGAAGTAAACTGCCATACACCCACTGCTCCTGCCTTGGACTTTGCATTCTGAAATGACGATTCGACGAGTGGGAGCAATGCCAGCTCTGCCGGCACATCATGTTCTGTCATTATTTCACGGAACTTTTCAATATAGCGCCCGGATCGAATAACTCCGTCGCGGAACCGCTCCTTGATTCCAATTTGTGTGTGAATGTTGGCGAACAGGTGATCGATAAGGCTCGAGGACAAAGGAAGATCTTGCGCAACGATGGCTGCAAATATTGGCACTGCAGCCGGGCTTAGGTTGTTCGGTGTTTCCAAATTGGATCGAATTTCACGAAGGGCGTTCTGAATCTCGGTGATTTTCGTGTTCTGTGTCGCTTTGGTGGTCACAGCGTAGATCAGATTTACATAAATCCGGTCATGAATGATGACGTCGTCGGCTCCATACTTTACGTAAACCTTCTTCCAGAAATCGACGCGTTGCTCCAGTCCTTGACTGAGTAATACAGGGTTGCTTGCGCAGGCGGGAGAAGCGATAACTAACAAGAGCAAAAGGATTGATGTCAGTCGAAATTTCATATTCCCTTTTTCGATTGCGGCGAAGTCTCAACTCGGAGGATATATAGCACAGACTGGGCTAAAACACAACATTATTACAGCTTATATTGGGAATACGAATCAGGGGCACAAAAGACCCATTTGTCGAAGCGGTGGTATCTGCCAAATGTGATCCGTGAGGAGGAGATGAACTTTCTCAGACGGCTTTTTTGAAGGCTTTTATTCCCGTAACCACACTTAAAAGCGTGTAAAATCAGGTGTAATACGCTCTTAATCGGCCTTTCACGCCTGTAACCGGGGTTCGACTCCCGTTACCTCCCATCGATACCGCCAGGTAGCATCCCCTGACAGATCATCCCAAACATTTCCCTTGATACACCAGAACAATCGTTCTACTATGTCCGTGATCATTTTTCGGGGAAATATCATGGACGATACTATCTTCAGCCTCCATTCATGGCCACAAGCCATTTTGCATATTGATGGTGACGCCTTCTTTACATCCTGTGAGGAAGTATTACATCCGGAACTGAAGGGCAAGCCGGTCATCACAGGTGCAGAACGTGGAATCGTAGCTTGCGCTTCCTACGCTGCAAAGAAAATAGGCATTAAACGCGGCGTAAACTTACGTGACGCTAAAATCATCTGTCCCGGGCTTGTTGTACTTCCCTCTGACTATGAGACCTACAGCCTTTTTTCCCGCCGGATGTTTATGATCATGCGCCGCTTCACTCCCCAGGTTGAAGAATATTCAATTGATGAAGCCTTTGCTGACATCACGGGATTAAGACGTCCTTTAAGATCCTCCTATGAGAATATCGCCCGGAAAATAAAGAACGAAATACAGAAGGAAATCGGCTTCACTGTCTCTGTCGGTTTAAGCCTGACAAAGGTCCTGGCAAAGGTCGGCTCGAAATATCAGAAACCAGATGGCTTAACCGTCATTCCCGGCCGGTCTGTTGCGGACTTTCTTAAAGACCTGTCTGTCGATAAGGTTTGGGGTGTCGGTCCTGCCACAACGGCTCAGCTCAATAAAATGGGGATCAGATCCGCCCTTGAATTTGCCCGTATGCCGGAGCAATCAATCAAGAAGAGCTTCACAAAACCAACTATAGAAATCTGGCAGGAGCTGCGCGGGCAATCTTCCTGTCCGGTTATCTCAGAGGGAAAGAGTACCTATGCCTCCATCAGTAAGACGAAAACATTTGCTCCTTCAACTTCCGATGCAGATTATCTGTTCGCACAACTTTTACGGAACCTTGAATCTGCCTGTATCAAGGCAAGGCGCTACAAACTGGCACCCCGCAGGATTGCGCTGTTTCTGAAGACAAACAATTTCTTGTACAGCGGCTGTGAGGTACGACTGAATCGCCCTTCTGCATATCCAATGGATTTAGGTAACCTGATAAGGGAGGCGTTTGATGATCTTTATCGGAAGGACATATTGTATAGGGCAACCGGGGTAATTCTCACGGAAATGTGTTCTGATCTGCCTGTCCGGTATTCCCTTTTTGACGATGCCGTGAGAGTTGATAAGGTTCGCACCCTTTATGAAGCCATGGATGAAATCAGCCGGCGTTTCGGTAAACATGCCCTTCATCTGGGCGGGTCTCACGTGATAGAGGTTTTAGGAAAAGGTAAAAGGGGCGAATCAACGGTGAGAGAAAACATCCAACTCTTTGGTGAAAAGAAGCGTCAGCATCCGGGACTACCAATATTGCATGTAAAAGTATAGATTGCCGTTTCAGGAGAAGGACAATGCCATATCGTCAGGTGGATAAGGCTCAATCCAAACCTTGGTCATGGATCTCGATGACGGGTGTGTCCCCCCCTCTACCATACCTATGTTAACATCCAGACAATACACAATTGATCTCATTCTTTTTCATCTCCGCAGGTAGAAAAACCAAAAGGCAGATATGCTGGACACCATCTAATAAAACCGGTCACAATAGGAACAACGCCAACCGCGCCCCACCAGCTTTGGAAATAGACACCCGCCAGGATGATAATAACCCCCGATATGATCCTGAGCATTTTATCAGTCTTACCCACATTGCATTTCATAATTATTATCCTCTCCTTTCAATGGCTCTATGATACCTCGATGCCTTCATATTTTCGAATGCGCTATTCAAGCCTTCCGATCGACTGACCTGCCCCAAAACAGGTACTATATTCATTGCCTGAGCGCTACCGTTACTGAGGGTTCCTGCGGGAACTGTCATTGTTGGTATCTGCTTTGTGAGCTATTTCTTATCGCGGATCTTAACATGGCACTCGCCGCACTTACCCTTGATCTCTCCCAGTTTGACCTTGACAGTGTCTCCATCCTGTTTGGCAGCGGCAGCGGAAATGTCCTTGGCAAGCGATGAAATGGCCAGGGTCAGCTCTCTGCCGAGAGGGTTTTGAATATTATCGCCAACTTTCTTGGTCTGGACCGCCAAATCGTCGGCGTCCTTGGCAACGGCACCAAAATATTTAGCACCAAGGTTTTTGTTCATTGCGGTCAGCCAGGCTACTCGGGCCTGCATTATCTTCTGGGCAGGGCGCAGTTCTGGCTTGGTATCTTCGGCAGCAAAGACAAGGATAGCACTTGCAAAAAATATAACGGACAGCAGGGCAATAATCTTTTTCATCGGATACTCCTTTCAGTGCGGTGGGATGGTCAGGTGTTGTGAAACTGGTACTGACAAAATACGCACTCTGGCATGGCTGATTTTACGATGGATGTCCTTATGTGTCAATGAAAAAAGAACACAAAGTGTTTATATCATTTGAAATGAGGTCAAAAAGAAAAAGGCCCTGAATTAGATTCATATAGGGGCTTTCGCCAGGGATGGCTTTATTGAAAAAATCAAGGGCGGAGTCTATTCAACTCCGCCCTTAACTTTGAGAGAGGCAGGTATTCATATTTACGGTCATCTTACCTCTCTCGACCACTTCTGCCGCTACGGCAGACCTTATGTATTCTCAGCGCTGTCAGCCTTTCTTGTAGTGATAAGGCGTGCACATGGGGTCAATCCAGCCCTTGTATGCTTTCTTTTCCTTCTTCATGATCCTTCCTCCTCTCTCTTAAGTTAAGAACCGTTATCTTTGTTTTGTGTCCTGATCTACCTGGTTTCAAACGGGGTGCACATGGGGTCCAACCAGGTCTTGCCAGCCTTCTTTGC
>JBAYKV010000259.1:0-4694 GCA_041664405.1 Syntrophales bacterium | reverse complement strand
CGCAAGAAGAGCTGGACATGGCGAGAGAAGAGATAACCCGAGAGGTTACGGATGCCCATGATTTTGCCCGACGGAGCCCCCTGCCCAGGGCTGAGGAGTTGGAAAGATATGTCTTCGCATAGAAAACTGAGTTACAGCTTGGCCATCAACGAAGCTCTCCACCAGATGATGGTGGCGGACCCCTCCGTATTTTTGATCGGTCAGGGGGTAAAGAGCCCCTGGTATGTGGGGGATACGGCCCAAGGATTGTTGGAAAGGTTCGGTACGGACCGTGTTATAGATACACCGGTCTCCGAAAACGCCATGACCGGTGCCGCAGTCGGAGCAGCCCTGGCCGGAATGAGACCTGTAGTTGTCCATCCCCGGATGGATTTCATGTTTTACGCCTTTGATCCCATCATCAACGAGGCGGCCAACTGGTATTATATGAATGGAGGGAAGCTGTCTGTTCCCGTTGTCTTCTGGGGGATCATCAACCGGGGCGGCGAACAGGCAGCCCAGCATTCCCAGTCGCTGCACGGCATGTTTGCCCACGTTCCTGGATTGAAGGTCGTCATGCCGGCGACGCCTTACGATGCGAAAGGCTTGATGATTGCTGCTATCCGCGAACCTAACCCCGTAGTATTCATCGATGACCGCTGGCTGTACAAACTGGAAAAACCCGTACCGGAAGAAATATACGAAGTCGAGATCGGTAAGGGTAATGTTGTGAGAACAGGGAACGATGTCACGGTAGTAGCCTCATCGTTTATGGTTCAGGAATCCATCAAGGCTGCGGAAATCTTGGTGAAAGAAGGAATCAATGTTGAAGTTATCGACTTGAGAACAATAAAGCCCCTGGACGAAAAGCTGATTTGTGCCTCGGTACAGAAAACAGGGCGACTGATTGTCGTCGACGGGGGCTGGCGGACATGCGGCCTAGCGGCGGAAGTATCCGCTCTCGTATCGGAGCGGGCCTTTGGTGACCTCAAAGCATCCGTGGTTCGGATCACCCTTCCGGATTGTCCCGCCCCGGCCAGCGCGACCCTGGAGAAGTCTTATTACCGAACCAGTGCGGATATTATTCGGGCAGTGAAAAGCATAATTTGATTTATTATGGACCTTGGGAATGCTTCTCGGAAACAGAATGGAAAACATCGAGGGTATTAAATGGCTCGCAAAGTAAAATTTGTTGAACCGGCAAAGCTCTACCTTATGATTAAGGAAGAACTGGACGCCGCTTATTTTGAGGTCATGAGCAAGGGCGAACTCATTGATCGGGGGCAGTTGCGCAGCTTTGAAGAGAACCTGGCAGCCTTCGTTGGAACGAAGTACGCCGTCGGCCTCAACAGCGGCTATGACGCCTTGCACATGTCACTCCGGGCAGCTGGGATCGGTAATGGTGACGAAGTGATCGTGCCGTCCCATACCTTTGTGGCGACGGCTTCGGCTGTAGTCAATGTCGGCGCCAAGCCGGTGCTGGTTGACGTGGGTAAGGATTTTAATATAGATTGCGACAAAATCGAGGAGGCCATCTCTTCCCGAACTAAAGCCATCATTCCTGTTCATCTGAGCGGTTACATGGCCGATATGGTCCGGGTTATGGAGATTGCAGAAAAGTATGGTCTCGTCGTGGTGGAGGATGCCTGTCAGAGTTTGGGATCCAGCATGGTGAATACCGATGATTCAAAGCTGATGGCGGGTTCATGGGGTCTTACGGGCTGCTGGAGTTTCTATCCCTTTAAAATTTTGGGAGGATATGGCGACGGTGGTGCCATTACGACCAATGATCAGGATGTGGCCCTTTTCGCGACCAGAATGCGTTACAATGGTGAGGATCGCCATTCCGGGGAATACCACGGCCATGGTTTCACCTGTCTTCTAGACAATATGCAGGCCGCCTTCTTGGATATAAAGCTTCGCTATCTCCCCCAATGGATAGAACGGCGCAAGAGCATCGCAGCAAAATACCGAGCTGCCCTTGGTGATCTGCCTGATCTGCTTTTGCCCCACTATGACGATTTCCGCCGTGATCATGTCTATCAGAACTATACGGTCAGATCGCAAAAGGGGAACGATTTTTCGGAGTATCTCAAGGCCAAAGGCATCGAAGTCCTGACCCAGTTTCGCAAACCATTTTACCGTCACGAGGCACTCAAATTGGAGGATCGGAGATTTCCGGAGACGGAGGCCCTCAGTCGAGAGGTCTGTTCCCTGCCCATGAATGTTGAGATTGCCGATGAGGAAGTGGATTATGTGATCGAGGTGGTCAGGTCTTTTTATGATAAAAGATGACCCAGCCCCCTCCTAACCTCCCCCTTGAAGGGGGAGGGGAAAACCCGCAAGAACCTAACCGGACAGTGATAACGGGGTAAATAGTAAATAGTGAAAGAAGAGAGGTTTAATGACTTTAAGTCTAAGTAAACGTCACGAATGGGTGCTCCAGTCGGAGATCCGGAACATGTCCATCGAGTGTGACCGCGTGGGGGGGATCAATCTTTCCCAAGGCGTCTGTGATACCGAGGTCCCCCTCGTTGTCCGGCAGGGGGCGCAAGAGGCAATGGATCAGGGGGTGAACACCTACACCCGCTATGATGGGTTGGAAGAACTGAGGGAAGCGATCGCGTATAAACAGAAAAGGTTTACCGGTATGGAAGTCGATCCCGAAGGTGAGATCATCGTCAGCTCCGGAGCTACGGGGGCCCTTTATTGCACCTGCCTGGCACTGCTGAATCCCGGGGATGAGGTGATCATTTTTGAACCTTTTTATGGATATCATATCAGCACCCTTGTCGCTACGGGTGCAGTGCCTGTTTATGTGCCTTTGGAACTGCCATCCTGGTCATTCTCAAGGGCTTCCCTGGAAAAGGCTTTGACGCCGAGAACCAGGGCTGTCATTGTCAATACGCCGGCCAATCCCTCGGGCAAGGTATTCAGTGCGGAAGAGCTGCAAATCATAGCAGATTTTGCCATCAGCCAGGATCTGTTTGTGTTTACCGACGAGATTTACGAGCATTTCCTTTATGATGGACGTCGCCATCTTCCTCCCGCACTGTTGCCGGGAATGGGAGAGAGAACCATTACCATTTCAGGTCTTTCGAAAACATTCAGCATCACCGGCTGGCGGGTAGGTTATGTCATATGCGATGCCAGATGGGCGCAAACCATCGGTCATTTCAATGATCTGGTCTATGTCTGCGCCCCAGCGCCGCTACAGATAGGCGTGGCGCGTGGGCTCCGTGAGTTGGGTGGGGATTATTATGAAGGGCTGGCCCGGCAATATCTGGTTAAACGGAACATGATCTGCGATGCCCTTTCCGAAGCGGGTATGGCCCCCTTCATTCCCCAGGGTGCCTATTACGTACTGGCTGACGTATCCCGGATTCCCGGAGATAACAGTAAGGGGAAAGCCATGTATTTGCTGCGCAATACGGGTGTGGCCTCAGTGCCTGGTAGCGCTTTTTATCATGATGAGGGCGGAGAATCTGTGGTCCGTTTCTGTTTTGCCAAAGATGATCCTATTCTTGAGGATGCCTGTAAAAGAATGAAAAAGCTGCGAATTTGATCCTTCCATGAAGAAACTTATCTATAATAAGCATTTTTATTACATGCTCATCATCGACGCCGTTTTGGTGGCTGCTGCTTACATTGGCGCTTATCTACTCCGTTACGAGATGCAGTTGCCTGCTCTTGAATGGGAGCGGATCATTTGTATCTTGCCATATCTTCTTGTGTTGAAGCTCACCTGTTTCTTCCTGTTTGGTCTTTATCGAGGCATGTGGCGATATACAAGCCTGGAAGATCTGAAAAGAGTTGTCAAGGCGACGATTGTCTCTTCCCTGATTCTGCTGCTGGCGGTCCTGTACATCTATTATTTCAAGGGATATTCCCGTGTAGCTTTCATTATAGACTGGTTATTGACTATTCTTTTTGTGGGCGGTGTCCGGATTGGTGTACGCCTGCTACTGACAAACAATATTGCCTCTTTCTGGATGCTGGCGAAGAAGGGGCCTACGGATAAGCGAATGCTGATCATCGGCGCTGGCGCCGCCGGGGAAAAGGCCAGTCGGGAAATAATTGAAAATCCCTCGTTAAAATTGAAGCCAGTTGGCTTCCTGGACGACGATCCCCAAAAACAGGGGAAGGCCATTCATGGACTCCTCATTCTGGGAATGGTGGATGAAATCGGACAGCTTCGCGAGGTTTTTGATGAAATCCTCATTGCGATTCCCTCCGTAAAGGGGGAGCAGATGCGTCGGATCGTGAAGTTTTGTGAAGAAACGGGCAAACGTTTCCGGACTATGCCCAGCATTGGGGAGCTCATTGACGGCAAGGTTTCGATAAAGGCCCTGAGGGAAGTACGAATCGAGGATATTCTGGGGCGGGAAGAGGTTCATCTGGAGAAGGACTTACTGCGTAGGTTATATAATACAAAACGTATCCTGATTACCGGTGCGGGCGGCTCAATTGGCAGCGAACTGGTTCGACAGGTGTGCCAATATCGTCCGGGTGTACTAGGTCTACTTGATTTCAGTGAGTTCAATTTATTCCAAATTGATATGATGTGTCGTCAGCATTTCCCGGATCTTCAGATACAGACATATCTGACAGACATTCGCGACCTGCGGGCGGTCAAGCAGACCATTGGCGATTTCAAGCCCGAAGTAATTTTTCATGCCGCTGCTTATAAGCACGTGCCCCTCCAGGAAATCCAT
>JBAYKV010000258.1:0-4744 GCA_041664405.1 Syntrophales bacterium | reverse complement strand
CCAGCACGGGCATACCGGTAAAGTCGGCAATGGCGCGCGCCTTTATAAGGGCGTTTTCAAGAAAGGTGCGGCCGTTTTCCTCAACATCGGGAGCGTTTGGATAATCATTCAGGGAGAGCATCTCGATGGGAAGATCAGACAGCATGTCTATGATCTCGCCGATCTTTCCATTATTTTTTGACGCAATTACAATTGTTTTCAGCATTATTGGCCTACAGGCCTTCTTTGATACCGCGGCTGATGGCCTTGGCAATCTCCTGCTGAACCTTATCGTCGGTAATTTTCTTTCTGTTTTCCTTGTTGGTCAGGAAACCAATTTCAACAACCACCGCCGGCACATTGATTCCTTCCATCAAGGGGATGGGCGCCTCCCTGAGCCCTCTGTTTTCCTTGGGGAAAACGCTGTCCAGATACTTCTGTATGAACTGGGCCAGGCGTACAGAGTCATTTAGATGCTTGTTCTTCGTCATATCCTTTATGATTGCCGACGGCTCACTGCGCGTTTCTTTGTCCGTCCGAAAGCCGGGAAAATAGATTTCGTATCCTTTAGACTTGCTTCCAAAGCCCCCATTGATATGAATGCCGATCACCAACAGGGGGTCATTGTTTTTAACCAGTTGGATTCTTTCCTGCAAGGGCGTTTCCTTGTCGGTGGATCGTGTGAGCATGACCTTTTTATAGCCTATGCGGTTCAATTCTTTCTGCAGGGCCAGGGCAATGCGCAGGTCAAGATCCTTTTCATATGATGTGTCGGTGACCTTGACCCCGAAGTCCGGTCCGCCATGTCCCACATCGATGATAATCGCCTTGTTGCTGCGCTCCTGCTGAGCCGATGTTTGTCCGGCCAAGCAGCAGATCCCGATGATGACGAGGATTGTATAAATGCTGATAATCTTGAATTTCTTCATTTTCCCTACCTTTGATATGGGCGGTACATACTTCATAAAGCCCCCGCCTGTCAATATAGAACACGCGATCACGATTTCTTCAGACGCTCAATGGAGATGACACATTTGACTTTTTTTACGGCGGCAACAACTTGATTGAATTGCTTCAGGTCGTGAACGTCAATCCGGAAGTTACAAATCGCCTGCAATTCTGGAGTAGTTTCCACTTCTGCATGGCTGATGTTGATATCCATTGCGGATATTACGGAACTGACATCCGCTATAACCCCTTTCTTATCCTTGCAGACCACGCGTATATCTACGGAATATGTCTGCTTGTCCTTAATATTCCATGATACCTCAATGACCCTTTCCGGATCCAGCCCCTGAACATTCGTGCATTGGGCGGTATGGATGGTAATCCCCCGTCCCCGGGAGATATAGCCGACAATCTCATCGCCGGGAATGGGATCGCAGCAGTGGGCCATTTTGACAAGGACATCCTCAATTCCGGTGAGCGAGATGCCCAAGGACGGTGCACTTTTTGCCTTTCTCGCCGGCTTATCTACAAAGGCTTCTTCCGTCTTGGGGGCTGTCTCGGGAAGAAAACGGTTGACGATGTGTTTAGCCGACAGCCTTCCGTAACCGACCAGAGCCATCACATCGTCCGGCGAGTTGACGTTGTGCTCTTCATAGAGTTTCTTCAAATCCTCCGACTTCAGCAGTTGTGAGAGCTTGAGGCTATGTTTCTTGAATTCCCTTTCCAGGATCTCCCTTCCGATTTCGATGCTTCGCTTTCTCTCCTCCGTCTTGATCCAGTTTTTAATCTTGGAGCGGGCGCGGGAGGTCACTGCCCATTTCAGCCAGTCCTTTCCGGGATGATGTCCGGCCTGAGTGATAATCTCAACGGTATCACCGTTCTGGAGTTCATATTTCAAGGGCACGATACTTCGGTTGACCTTGGCCCCGATACATTGGTGTCCCACATCCGTATGGATACTATACGCAAAATCGAGGGGCGTCGCCCCTTTTGGGAAGGCCTGTACATCGCCATTCGGCGTAAAAACGTAAACTTCATCCGGGAAAAGGGCCAGTTTCAAATGGGCCATGAACTCCCTCGGATTTTCGACTTCCTGTTGAACGTCGAGAAGTTCCCGGAGTTTCATAATCTGCTGATCTTCCGTGCCCAGGTTCGCCCGCTTTTCCTTATAACGCCAGTGGGCGGCAATCCCCTCTTCCGCCCATTCATGCATTTCCCGCGTCCGAATCTGAATCTCGACCCGCTCCCCATAGGGCCCGATGACGGTAGTATGGAGGGACCGGTAACCGTTCGCCTTGGGCATGGCAATCCTGTCCTTAAAGCGACCCGGAACGGGTTTCCAGAGGGCATGAACGATGCTCAGGGCCTCGTAACAGTCCCTGTCTCTGTCCGTATCCAGGACAATTCGGAAGGCGATAAGATCGTAGACTTCGTCAAAATCGATGCGCTGGTTCCGCATTTTCATGTAGATACTGTAAAAATGCTTCGCCCTTCCTTCCACTTCACCCTTGAGACCGTGCTTTGCAATCTCTTGCGCAATGACCCCCTTGACCTCTGCCGTGTACTGCTCCCGCTGTTCCTGCTTCTTCTCAATCCGTCGGGAGAGTTCGCTATAGGCGTCGTTTTCGAGATAACGGAAGGACAGATCCTCGAGTTCCACCTTCATCCAGTTGATACCGAGACGATTGGCCAGGGGGGCGTAAAGATCGAGGGTCTCCGTGGCAATGTACCTCTGCTTATCGGGGGATTGATAGTTAAGGGTCCGCATGTTGTGAATGCGATCGGCGAGGCGGACAACAAGAATCCTGAGATCGGCAGACATGGCCAGAATCATCTTCCGGAAGTTCTCCGCCTGACGTTCCTCCTGTGATCCCAGGGTAATCTTGCTGATCTTGGTTAGACCATCGACAAGAAACGCCACGTCTTTGCCAAAGGCCGCTTCGATCTGGGCGGTGGTGGTAAGGGTGTCTTCCACGGTGTCGTGGAGGAGACCGGTAATGATGGTTGCGGCGTCCAGCTTCATGTCCGCAAGCATACCGGCAACCTCCATGGGATGGGTCAGGTAGGGCTCCCCCGAGAGCCGCAGTTGTCCCTGATGCACGGAAGCAGAAAAGATATAAGCCTTCTCGATCATTTCCTGATCTTCCAGGGTGAGATAGGCTTGGGTTTTGTCAAGTATGTCGGTAATGCGAAGCATGTTATCCTTCAGACCATCATATTTGACGAATAGCACCTAAAATGAAATTTTTTGCCTCTTCGACGGATAAAATATTGATCCCTCCCGAGTTCCTGATTTTGATCTCTACATTTCCTGCGGCGAGGTTTTTGGGGCCAATGGTCACCCGCAGGGGAATGCCGATCAAATCGGCGTCTTTGAACTTCACGCCCGCCCTTTCATCACGGTCATCCAGGATGACCTCTACGCCCTGGGATGAAAGATCAGCGTAGAGCTTTTCGGCGGCTGCGGCCAGATCCTGGTCATTCATGTTGACGGGGGTGATAATCACCTGATAGGGGGCGATGGCCAGGGGCCAGATGATGCCATTGTCATCATGATACTGCTCGACACAGGCAGCTACGGTCCGACCGACGCCAATCCCGTAACATCCCATGACCATGTATTGTTCTTTCCCGTTCTTATCGAGATAAATTGCCTTCATCGCCTTGCTGTATTTTGTCCCCAATTTGAAGACATGGCCCACCTCAACCCCCCGGGCAAAATGAATATCCCCGGTGCACCTCGGGCAGGGATCACTTTCCCGGACAACACGCAGGTCGGCAAAGGCCTCAACTTTGAAATCCCGCTCAAAGTTGACGTTCTTCAGATGATAATTCTCCCTGTTGGCCCCTACGACCATGTTAGTGAGGTTCATCAGGGAATAATCGGCCAGGGTCCGGCACTTGATCCCGATGGGACCGACAAATCCCCGGGGCGATCCGGCTGCCGCCTGGATCATATCATCCATGGCCATTTCCAGAATGTCGCAGCCAAGGTAGTTCTTCACCTTGATCTCGTTTACCTCTTCATCGCCCCGGACCAGGACGGCCACGGGAACACCGTCGGCACTGAAGACCAGAGTCTTGATTACATTCTCCGGCCGGACCTGGAGAAAGGCGCATACTTCTTCGATGGTCCGCACCTCCGGGGTATGGATTTCTTCCCGGGGCAAAAATGAGGACCCGTCGACCGCTTGCTCCTCCGGCCTGGCAATTTCCGCCTTTTCCAGATTGGCAGCATAGCCGCAACCTTCGCAATAGGCCATCCCGTCCTCACCGGAATCGGCGATGACGAGAAACTCGTGGGAATAACTTCCGCCGATGCTGCCCGTATCGGCTTCCACGGGGCGGAACTTCAGACCGCAACGCTCGAATATCCGGTTATAGGCGGCAAACATCTTCTGATAACTGAGGTCCGCGTTCACCGTATCGACATCAAAGCTATAGGCGTCTTTCATGCTGAATTCACGGCACCGCATCAGCCCGAAGCGGGGGCGGATTTCATCGCGGAACTTCGTCTGGATCTGATATAGATTCTGGGGAAGCTGCCGGTAAGACTTGACGCCATTCCTGACGATATCCGTTACCACCTCCTCATGTGTGGGTCCCAGGCAACATTCACTGTCTTTTCGGTCGCGGAAGCGGAGCAGTTCTTTCCCGTAAAAGTTCCACCGTCCCGATTCCTTCCATAATTCCGCCGGTTGCACTGTGGGCATAAAGATCTCCTGAGCCCCGGCGCGGTTCATTTCCTCTCTGATGATTTGCTCCACCTTCCGGATGACGCGATAACCCATCGGTAGATAGGAATAGACCCCGCTTG
>JBAYKV010000257.1:0-4762 GCA_041664405.1 Syntrophales bacterium | reverse complement strand
GGGCGCATCAAGATCATTGTAACAAGACCGGTAGGCGACAAAATTACCGTGGCCATTTTGAACGACGGAGATTTTTTTGGAGAGATGGCCTTGCTCGATGGCATGCCCAGATCAGCAGATGCTGTTGCCCTTGAAGAAACCCAATTGGCGGTTCTTGATCGGAATGATTTCCTGGCGTTTCTCGTCCAGCACGAGCATGCTGTACTGGCAATTCTCAGGACCTTGTCATTAAGACTGCGCAAGACAGACGATCTCCTTTCAGAGATCTGTTTCTTAAGCCTTTCTGCGCGTCTGGCAAAGAGATTGCTGGAGTTGGCAAGAGGTGAGTCAGAGGGAGGTCATGATGTTCCCTCCCTCGCAATGCGGATGACTCAGAAGGAACTTTCCAACCTCTTGGGGGTGTCCCGGGAAAGCGTCAACAAGGAGCTGAAAACTCTCCGGGACAAGGGCATTGTCAGTACGGAGCGCAGTAAGATTGTCATCCTCGATCAGGAGCGCCTGAAAAAAAGAGCCAAGTAAATTTTCCTTGAAATCAAATCCCCTTTAGTCTATAGAGTCTCCTCACGGGCGGTTAACTCAGCGGGAGAGTGCTACCTTCACACGGTAGAAGTCACTGGTTCAATCCCAGTACCGCCTACCATGAATATCAAGGGGTTACGGGTCATGCCGTGACCCATTTTTCTATCTCCCCTCCCTCTGTGGCGGCTTCCTGTGGCGGATCGACCAATTTCAATGTAAATTTCCCCTCAATTTTATCCGCCGCTGCCACTTTGGATGAGTCAACAGAATGCAAATAAATCTCCGTTGTCCGGACGGCTTTATGCCTAAGCAGGCCGCTGACCGTTTTCAATGATACCTTCTCTTCGTCCATCAGATACGATGCCATGAAATGACGCAGGGAATGGAAGCCATAATAGCGGGGAACGGTCCTGTGTTTCTCTTCCTCCCGGATAGCCCTTTTGTGCTTCTTCTCAAAAGCATTTACCTGCGCCGGCGTCAATGCAATGGTCCGGGCACCCAACGGCTCCAGGCCCGCATGGTTGCAAACGGCATCCATCAGCCGAGAAAGGTGCTTGAATCTATCGCCCTTCCCCTCATTCGCTTTCTCATTCCAGAACACCCACCTGTCCTGTTTCCTGCCCTTCCAGCAAGACATCAGGACATCGTGCAGGTGTCTTTGGTTCATCGGAAGGACATCGGGCTCGTAGGCGCCATTTTTGCGCTTCCTGGTCCATAGAATGATATGCCGCTAATACAAGTTGACATCCTCATGCCAACGGAGCCGGAGGACCTCATCGATGCGCCCCAGGGTCTGGATACAGACGAGAAGAATATCTCTCTCGTTCCCAGGCTTGGCCGCGGCAATCATCCGAAGAACGTCCTTCTCGGTGGGGATTTCCTTCTCCGCAGTGACATGGGTCATGGCCTCGACACCGGCGCATGGGTTCATTAGCAGGGGGACCTGGACGGCATAGATGCGCTTCGCCCAAATTAAAGAGGGCGGATAGTTCTTGTGGATGTTCATTGTAGAGGCTGTTGATTTTAAGTATCTTTAAGGTAGTCATGGATATGCCGGAGAGTTATCTCGTCAATAGGAAGGTCGCCATCAGGAAGGGACGCCCGGAAGCTCCGGCAGACATTAACTTTCCTGAGATAGACATCTTTCACAAATTTCCTTTGCGCGAAATCGAGGTAGTCGTTTGCTATGGACTTAAATCCCGTGGCGGTTATGGTCTGCTGTGGAGGCGCCACAACTTTCGTCTTTACTTCTTCCCGGCGCTTTGCCCTCGCCGCTTCCGCCTCTCTTCTGGTACCGAACTACCGCGCACCGTAGGCTTTCCTCATGTATTCGAACTTGTACACCCATTCCTTGGATTCCTTGTCCTTGTAGATTCCCATAGATGACCTCCGGCCTGAAGCGCAGAGCTTTAATCCCGAAAGGGTAGAACCCTCCAAGATCAATGTCCCTATCATATGGTAATCAGATTTTACCATTTTATGCTAAGACGCCTTGATCCAGGTTATGCACGATTAATTGCATCTAGGGGATTGATAGCGACATTATGGCGCGAGATTTGGGGGAACTAAAGGGCCTGTTTTGTCGATGATTCTTTTATGGTCTACTCGATAGGAGGATGCATTGAGTTCAGAACAGGCAAATTCTACCGACAACCTCGCCGGATTGAGTCAGACAAGCCGGTATGTTTAAAAGGATTTAACAAGACAATTCAATCTAAATAAGGTTAGATTGCCAGAATCAATGACTCCTTCTGATGGGCAGATTGAGTCAGGCAACCTGAGGGTGGATTGAGATTCTTCTGTATCTTTTAGTATCAGGAATTAGGCTATAAAACTGCTTTACAACGATACTTTTTTAAACCAGCCGTTTTACGCGAAAGAGCACCCTATTTGTTCGACAGTTTGGCTAACATTTTTTTCATTGCATCGTGATGATCTTTCGATGTGCGAATAACCCCTATATGAGATGATATCAGGTCGAGCGCCGTGCGAAGATCAGTGCGGCAGCTTTGATAGGTCGCCCGTTTAGTGGTCCGGATAACGAGTCCGGGTCCATCGGCCAGCTTTCTGGCAAAATCATAGGTTTCCTCCATTAGTTTATCCGCCGAATATACCCTGTTGACCATGCCGATGCGCAGGGCTTCCTGGGCATCAATGAAATCGCCCGTCCAGAACAACTCGAGGGCTTTCGCAACGCCAACGAGTCTGGGCAGGAAATAGCACCCCCCATCGCCGGGAGCGACGCCAATCCTTATGTAACCCTCTGAGAAGCGAGCGGTATCGGCAACGAACCGCAAATCACACATAAGGGCCATATCCATGCCGGCTCCAACGGCGATCCCATTTACTGCAGCAATAATGGGTTTATCGATATCCTCCATCGTAAGGGCCACTCTATGGATCTGTTCCCAAAGCATATTCTTATGATCGACTGCACAACATTCAACATCCGGCAGCCCGGTGAGATCAGCGCCACTGCAAAAAGAATCCCCGGTCCCCGTCACTACAATAACCTTAATTTCAGGATCTTTCCTGGATTTCTCCAATGCATCGAGCCAAAGGTCGATCATGTCCATCGTGAAAGAGTTCTTTTTTCCGGGGCGATTCAAACGAATCGTTGCAACCCCATTATGATTCACAAATAACAAATCCTGGTTTTCCTGCTTCGATATATTTTCTGTGGCACTCTTTATACCCAAGTCATCAGACATCTCATTTTCTCCTTAGCATCACCCTTTTTTGATAGAAACTTGCTTTCTGGAAGGGAGGTATATAGTAGCCACGCTTGCGTGTCAATGGAAAACTGGCCACATAATATAGTAATGATCATAGGATACAGGGAATGACGAACATGTTAATAACGGAAGGACATCATTCTTTTTGAAATCGTTACCCGTTAACGGAATGACAACCGGCATCGCGACATTGCCCCCTTCTTCATCTTCCTTTTCACCATTGGCGCAGGAACTCGAACTTATGAGCAGGAAGAACGGAAATCCCGCCACGGCGGAATAGGATGTCCCGGCCAGCATTGAGGACTATGATATCACATTCTGAGCGCTTGGATAAGCTGTTTAGATTTCGATCATAGAGGCAGTCATTTCACCCATGGAAAAGGCATCCCGGAAATGCCTGAGATGATTTTTTGGTTACGTATGGTTCTTCCAGAAGCCTTCGGCCTGGTGGCCTTACCTCACACTGTCTGGTTCATTGTCAGATGGATTTCCTGTTTGCCACGATATGCTTCATCAGGCCCCCGTCCCGGATGAGTTCCTGCATGAAGGGCGGGATCGGCGCCACGGTCAGTGGTTCTTCCTCGGTGCCGCTGATGATGATCGTTCCCGTATCAGTGTCAACCTCGATTTCCTGACCTTCGCTGATCCGGTCCCAAAGATCATTCGATTCGAAGATGGGCAGGCCCATATTGAAGGCGTTCCGGTAGAAGATCCGGGCGAAGGTCTTGGCGATGACACAGGAGATCCCCGCGGCCTTGATAGCGATGGGGGCATGTTCGCGGGATGAGCCGCAACCAAAGTTTTCTCCGGCTACAATGATGTCGCCACGGTTCATCTTTTTCATAAAATCGGGGTCTGCGTCCTCCATACAATGGGTAGCCAGCTCTTCCGGATCTGATGTGTTGAGATAACGGGCCGGGATGATCGCGTCCGTATCGATGTTGTTGCCGAATTTCCAAGTGTTTCCCTTGAATATCATGAAATTTTCCTCATCATGTAAGATTACAGTTCGTCCGGGCCGGCGATCCGGCCGACAACGGCGGAAGCCGCCGCAACCGCCGGATTGGAGAGATACACCTTACTGCCGGGATGGCCCATGCGGCCAACAAAATTCCGGTTTGTCGTGGCAATGCACCGTTCCCCTTCCGCCAGGATGCCCATGTGTCCGCCGAGGCAAGCCCCACAAGTCGGCGGGCTGATGATAGCGTTGGCGTCCAGGAATATCTCGAAGAGGCCTTCCTGCATGGCCTGCCGATAAATCTCCGGAGTGGCGGGGACGATGATCAGACGAACATCCGGAGCTGCTTTACGGTTTTTCAGGATCAGGGCCGCAACCCTTAAGTCCTCGATGCGGCCGTTCGTACACGACCCGATGTAAGACTGATCGATCTTGATATTGCCGACCTGGCTGATCCCCTTCACGTTGGAGGGGATATGGGGGAAGGCCACCTGGGGTTCGATCTTTGTCACGTCGATCTCCATGACGGAGGCGTAACCGGCGTCCGGGT
>JBAYKV010000256.1:0-4818 GCA_041664405.1 Syntrophales bacterium | reverse complement strand
CCCCAAAAAGGCTCTGCCGCCTATTACGCCTTCGATGTCATCGATTTCGTCCTGGGGAGCGGAGGCTTCCGTTCCCGTATCTTCCAGGAAGTGCGCACCAACCGGGGCCTTGCCTACTCGACCGGCAGTTTCTACCGGGCCAGGCGCGATTACGGTGTTTTCGGGGCTTATGCCATGACCAAATCGGCCTCCGCCCCGACAGCCCTCCAAGTTATTCAGGATATTATGAAGAATGTTAAACAAGACGGCCTTTCTCCGCTGGAGATTGACGGAGCAAAAAAAGCGATCCTGAACAGTTTTATCTTTCAATTCGATTCCCCGCACCAAATTGTCACACAGCAGGCCTTGCTTGCCTTTGACAAGTTGCCCAGTGATTTCCTTCAGCAATACCGTCAGCGGATAATCTCACTGACCCCCGCTGAAATTAAGAAAACAGCCAACAATGACCTCCTGCCGGAATATTCAATCACACTGATCCTGGGAAGTGAGGCCAGTTATGGGCAAATAAAGGGAAAACACCCTGCTTTAAAGAAAATAATGGTGAATTATGATTGACGAACAGCTTTTTGAACGCGTAGCACGGCGCATTGAAGGCTATGAAAAGGACATGGTAAACCTGCAGATCGAGCTGACGGCCATACCCGCCATCGCCCCGGAGAGCGGCGGAGATGGAGAGATGAAGAAGGCCATATTTCTTTGGGATGTCCTGGCGCGCCTCGGCATGACCGATTTAGAGATCATTGACGCCCCCGACGAACGTGTATCTTCAGGACGCCGACCCAATATCATCGTTCGTTACCCCGGGGCGGCGGCTTCATCCAAAGAGCAAACATGGATCATCAGCCACATGGATATCGTTCCCCCGGGAGAATTGGGGCTCTGGAATCGAGATCCTTATCACGCGTACGTGCAGGACGGCTATATTATCGGCCGGGGAGTTGTCGATAATCAGCAGGACCTGGTGGCCTCCCTTTACGCCTTAAAGGCATGCCTCGATGAAGGCGTACAGCCGGAAAGATCTCCCGGACTGGTCTTCGTATCCGATGAAGAAACGGCAAGCCGCTGGGGACTGGCCTATATCCTCCAGCACGAACATAATCCCTTTCGGAAAACAGATCTGATCTGCGTCCCCGATTCGGGAAATGAAGACGGAACATTGCTTGAAATTGCCGAAAAGAGCATTCTCTGGGTTCGCTTCCGGACCCTGGGAAAACAATGTCACGGCAGCAAACCCTACTTGGGAAAAAACGCCTTTCTGGCCGCCTCGCATCTGGCGGTGCGTCTGTACGCGGCTCTCCATGAACGGTTCACGAAGAGCGATCCCCTCTTTGACCCTCCCCTGAGCACCTTTGAACCGACGCGAAAAGATGCCAATGTCCCGAATGTGAATACTATCCCCGGCGAGGACAACTTTTATATGGATTGTCGGGTATTGCCCCTCTATGATCTGTCCGTGGTCAAGCAGGTCATGCGGGAAGTGGCGGACGCCATCGAGAAAGAATTCGGGGTTACTATAGAGATATCGCCGGTGCAGGAGGTCCAAGCCCCGGAGGCAACAGATCCGCAAAGCCTTATTGTTACAGCCCTAAAGCAAGCTATTGACAGGGTGTATCACGTCCAGGCGACACCCCAGGGAATCGGAGCCGGGACGGTTGCCGCCTATCTGCGCCGGGAAGGTTATCCCGTCGCCGTTTGGTGCCGGACAACACCCACCGCCCATCAGCCGAATGAAAACTGCCTGATTGCCAACATGATCGGCAACGCGAAAGTGTTTGCCCATCTTTTCCTCCAAAAGTGAGCCGCGAGGGAGAAATAAAACATAGTGCATGCAGAAAGAAGGATGGATTGCATTTGGTTTATGGACGTGATAGCATCAGCGTCAATCTAGAGAAGGCTTTGCATAACACCATAATAACATAAGAGATAACTTGAAAGCGAAGATTCAGGATACAACCACAGAGGATCTCCTGTTTTCCGACAATGCCCTCCTCAGGAATCTGCTCGGAGAGCATGACAAGCATCTCAAGCAGATAGAGAAACTCGCAAACGTTCGCGCCGGGGCCAGAGGAAATGTGCTGTCCATCGCCGGAGAAGCGACGGCAGTCCATCTGGTCAAGAATCTCCTCGTCCAGTTATACGCCCTTTTAGAGAAGGGCTATCCCCTTTTTGCCCAGGATATAGATTACGCCCACCGTATCCTTTCCGAAGACAGTAGCGTCAGCCTTGAAAAGATCTTCCTCGACAAGGTTTTCATATCTTCTAAAAAGAGACTGATCACTCCTAAGAGTATCGCCCAGAAACTATATATTGACGCGATTAGAAATTACGACATGGTATTCGGAATCGGACCTGCCGGAACCGGTAAAACATACCTGGCGATGGCAATGGCTGTGGCAGCCCTCATGGACAAGAAAGTCTCCCGTATTGTCCTCGCCAGACCCGCCGTGGAAGCAGGTGAAAAGCTTGGCTTCCTGCCCGGCGATCTTGCCGAAAAAGTCAACCCTTACCTCAGACCATTGTATGACGCCTTGTTTGATATGATGGACGTCGATAAAGCTACTGCGCTTATGCATAAAGGAATCATCGAGGTGGCGCCCCTGGCTTTTATGCGGGGACGAACCTTGAATGACGCCTTCGTTATCCTCGATGAGGCCCAGAACACCACTTCCGAGCAGATGAAGATGTTTCTGACCCGCCTCGGCTTCGGTTCCAAAGCTGTCATCACCGGCGATATCACCCAAATCGATCTACCTCCGGAAAAGACATCCGGCCTGATCGAAGCAGAAAATATCCTCCACAAAAGCGATACCATCGCTTTTGTGCACTTCTCCGAAGTCGATGTCGTCAGACATCCCCTCGTTCAGGAGGTCATCCGGGCCTACAATCATCTCGGCCGCAAACGAAAAGGGGACATGAAGGGATTAACTCCGTCATGATGATCATAAAGACTATCACTAAAAAGCATTTGCCGGCATGGAAGAAATGGTTTGCTCAGCCGGGTAATATTCCCGGTTTTATCAAAAACCCCCACCTCCAGCGTGTGAGCCTTCTTGTCTCGATAAGTCTGATGCTAACGTTCTTTATGTTGCCAATGGTTTCATTCTCCCGACCGGAATACAAGATCGGTGCGATCGCTAACAAAAATATCAAGGCGGATCGCGATTTCCTCGTCGAAGAGAGGGCAGCGACGGATTTGAAAAGGATCGAGGCAGCGAAATCCGTACCTTCTGTGTATGATTATGATGATCACAAGGCCACGCAGATCCGTGGCAGCCTCATGAAATCCTTTCTTGCCGTTCAGGAGAACAGACAAAGGACAACCACGGATGATGAGGATGGCTCAACGGGCACCTTGGTTATCAGGAATGAGGGAAAACCGGGAATATTTGAAAAATCCCTCGAAATCAGGCTTTCCAATGAAGAGTTATCAGTCTTGGAGCAGCGTGAATTCTCTTCATCCCTGGCAGAAAAGATTTCTTCATTGATCATGGATGTTTACCGAGACCGGATGATTACCAGCGTCACGTTTTCTCCAGCAGAACATGAACGGGGTATCCTCATCAAGAATGTTCGTACATTGATGGAAGCACATGAGAATAAGCTATCTCAAATAATCCAAATACAGGATGTCCATCAGCTACTGAAGGAAAGGGCAAAAACAATATTTCCTGCGACAGACCCCGAGTTGAGGAAGACCGCAGCTTCCCTTGCCGGTAAGCTGTTGCAACCCAGCCTGACTTACAACCGTGAGGCAACGGATATTAGTCGGCGAGCGGCTATGGATGCGGTCAAGCCCGTCTCTTTCGAGGTGCAAAAAAATGAAATGATTGTGCGGGAGGGTGAAAAGATTACCATAAATGATCTGGATAAGATTAACGCCTTCTTCAAACAGGTAAGCCAGGCGAAAACATCTCTCCTTGCCGGATTTACCGGTATGTTTTTGTTGATATTTTCCTTCGCCATGGCCCTGCTGTTTCTGTCTCAGAAGTGGTTATCCAGGCCGGGACATCCGGCCCCTCAAAACCGACTGCTTTTGAGCCTGACGGCAATAATGGCTTTTCAGTTTTTATTGATAAAGGCGGTGATCTTCATTTCGGGCGCCATTCAACAAGCCTTTCCGTTTTTATCAACAGAAATTAGTCTTTACGCAATTCCCTTTGCCACCGGCACGCTGTTGACGGGATACCTCTTCAATCGCCAGGTTGCCCTGCTCTTCTCAATATTCATATGTTTTCTAATCGCGCTCATGATTCCATCACAACAGACTTACGTTCCTCTTTTTGCCTTTTTAGGTTTCATTATTGTTATCTACAAGGGTGATAGCTATCGAAGGCGCACAGTCTTCATAAAAATCGGCCTTTTCCTGGGTCTCACAAACATGGTTACTATCCTTGCCCTGTCTCTACTTACTGGTCAACAGACGTCCTTCGATACGCTCCTGAAATTGATTGCCGGATTTACAGGGGGCATCTTGAGCGGTATTATCGTTGCGGGTGTCGGTCCCATCTTTGAATCCTTATTCGGATTTACGACCGATATCAGGCTCATGGAACTCGCCAACCTCAATCAGCCTATATTTCAGCGCATGATCATCGAAGCGCCGGGCAGCTATCATCATTCCATCATTGTCGGTTCGATGGTTGAAGCAGCAGCCGAGGCAATCGGCGCCGACTCCATTCTCTGCAAGGTCAGCGCCTATTACCATGACATCGGCAAAATTAAAAAACCACTCTATTTCATCGAAAACCAGGGCAAGGGAGAAAACAGACACGATAAGCTTTCCCCCCGGATGAGTTCGCTGGTAATCATCTCCCATGT
>JBAYKV010000255.1:0-4851 GCA_041664405.1 Syntrophales bacterium | reverse complement strand
TGCCATAGCCGCCAAGGCGGCATGTCCCGATCGGGAAGTTGTCATCCTCTTCGGCGATGGCGCCTTTGGTCTTACTGGTTTTGACTATGATACCCTGATCCGCTTCGGGATGCCCGTCATCGGCATTGTGGGAAACAATTCTGCATGGAATCAGGTACGCTATGGTCAGGTTCAAAAGTATGGTGTGGAAAAGGGAGATGTCGCCAATGTTCTCACTCCCTTGCGTTATGACCGGATAGTGGAGGCCATGGGCGGCCACGGTGAATTCGTCACGGAACCGGCCCAAATACGTCCCGCCCTTGAGCGGGCCCGGAGTTCAGGCAGAGCTTCCCTGATTAACGTCATGGTGAACCGAGATGTCTTCAGCTCCGGCACGATAAACCAGACCATGTATAAATAGGATCGAGAAGCTAAGGCAGAAGGAATACATGACTATCCATTTGAGGTTATCCAGAAAAGATCTCGTACTGTTGCAATTTTTACTGGAGGGATACGAAAGGCTATCATCCATCACCACTATCGATGCCCGGGAGGCCATTGTCCGGATAATTATTATGCCCGACTTTCAAGATGATTTTCATATAATCCTTTCTGAGTTAAAATATACTGTTGATTTCCGGATCATCCAGTCATAGAATGCCCATCGTCGATCTGACGAAATAATCATTATGAGAGACGCTCAACCATGCTGATGATGACCCACACTTGGCTTCTCAGAAATTTTACGGGGGGAGCAGAATTAATAAGGAATCATCCCGATCTCCTGATTTACAATATCTGTCCCGACTTGCTGCCGATTCACAAAGATATCACTGCCGAGGACACTCACGGTATTCCCCGTCACCGTCTGCTACCGGCAAAGTACCGGAAAAACGCCTTCGTCCTTTTTCACCTTATGGTTGACGATATCTCCCATCATGGAGAGATTACGAGCCAGCCTGTCATGGAATTCAATCCTGAATCCAACGGCTATACCTATCTAAAGGGGAAACCGCTCGTGCAACCGCTCCTTGATATCTACGAGAAGCAGGGAACCCCAATTTCTAATGCCCACGCCGCTTACCGGTCCCACATGATTATCGAGATGACATTTGACCTTGCCCTGCATCTGGAACGGCTGGGGGAGAGCGAAAAGCTTCTCACCCTTCTCAGTGAAGCCATGAGTTACACCGTTAAGGAAAAACTCGCCGAATTCAGTGAAAATATTGCCTGGTTGTACGGAATACCTGTGGAGAGTGTCGAGGAGGCATTAAGGGAAGGGGCGGCAGTATATACCCTGAACCGGATCAGACGTTTTATGACCATCGAAGGTCGGATACAGCTTTTTGCCAGCAAATATGGCATTCCCCGGGATAACGCGCAGGCCATTGCCGGGCTTACCGACGTCATGAACCAGGGAATGGAGTTGGTGAAAGATTACGGTGATTTCTTGGAGCCGACCCTCGCGGCGATCCGGAGGGTCGGATTTAATCCTGATTTTTAATTAAACCGCTTTACGCACGGAGCCTGAACGGAGGCAGCGTGTACAAATCTTCACTCTCTTGACAGCGCCGCTTTTCTCGTCGATAGCGCGGATCTTCTGTAGATTCGGCCGCCACACCCGTTTTGTCTTGTTGTTGGCATGGCTTACACTATTTCCGGATACGGGCTTTTTCCCGCATACTTCGCACATTCTGGACATATCCCTTACTCCTCAAACTGTAGTGGCGTGGTTGCTACAATAATAGATGAAAATATGCAAGCAATTTTTGGTATTGCTGCCTTTCCTTCATTGGTTCTTCATGGACATTGGCTGTCCCGTTGATTCGATGACCCGCATCCAGATATTTCCAGACGGATCAACCTGTTTACCCGACATAACCTCCTTCAGGGGCAGGTGGACATATTCGCCACGAAAGAGACCAACCAGCATACCCGTCTTCCCGGCCATACCGGCATGGGCGGCGTATTGCCCCAACGCACCGCAGTAAATACTGTCACTGGCGGTTGCCGGGACGCTACGGATTGTGTAGCTGGGATCGATGTATTTCAGATTGACTTCCAGTCCGCAGTTCTTAAAATATTCTTCAATGATCCCCCTTAGATAGATGCCGATGTCAAATAGCCTAAGGTTTCCGGAGGCGTCTGTCTCGATCTTCCCTTCTGCCCGGCAGAAAAACTCCTGTCCAGCCCCTTCCGCGGCAAGGATGACACAGTGTTTACGTTGGCGCAGGCGATTCTCAAGGGCCTTCAGGAAACCTTTCTCACCGTGCAGATCGAAGGATACCTCCGGAATCAGGACAAAATTGGCGTCGTTTTGGGCCAGGGCGGCGTGGACTGCAATATGTCCTGATTGACGACCCATCAGCTTGACCAGACCGATGCCCATGGGCGACCCTTTCGCCTCCACATGGGCGCACTCTATGGCGTGAACCGCCTCTGATATGGCGGTGTCAAAGCCGAAGGTCTTGTCCACAAGATTCAGGTCGTTGTCGATTGTTTTGGGAATGCCGATTACACTGATTTCGAGTTTTCTTTTCAATATTTCTTCCGTAATGAGCTCCGTAGCCCGCATGGTGCCGTCGCCGCCAATGCAAAAAAACATATCCACATTCATCCTCTTGAGGACATTGACCATCTCCGTGATGTCCTGCTTTCCTCGGGATGAAGACAGGATGCTTCCCCCCACCGCATGTACATCTTTGACAAGTTCCGTCGTCAAATCCAGCATGTCATGGCCGTATCTTGGAATCAAACCCTGGAAGCCATACTTGATCCCGACGATATTGCTTACCCCGTAGCGGTGGGAAAGTTCCATAACAATGGCGCGAATCACGTCGTTGATTCCCGGACACAGACCGCCGCAGGTTACAATGGCCGCCTTGGTTTTCGGCGGATCGTAGTAGATCATTTCTCTTGGCCCTGCGACCTCGATGGCTGCAGGCGGCCCTTTATCCCAGCAATGCTCCGAGAGTTTACTCAAATCATGATCGTAAAGAATGCGCTTGGTGTCGGGTGTAAAGTAGCTGACAGTGATGGGCGAGGGGATGGTTGCCTCTCCCAGAGATTGGATGTCAAAATTAGGATTCTTTAGTGCCATAGGATGATTCCTCCTCTAACTCATCTGATCGTGAGGGATGGGTTGTGCTGCGGTGTGCTCATCAATGCCTCCGCTTCTCTGAGATAAACCTTCCGTCCTTTCACTTCCAGCCTGCCTTCGACGTACCACTGAATGGCCTGTGGATAGATCTTGTGTTCCTCTTTCAGAATGCGCTGCGCCAGGCTGTCCTCATCATCGTCTTCATAAACGGGAACCACGGCCTGAATGATGATCGGGCCGGTATCCACACCGTCATCGGCAAAATGGACCGTACAACCGGAAAAACGGACGCCATACTCCACGGCCTTTCTTTGCACATGCAACCCGGGAAAGGCAGGGAGGAGGGCGGGATGGATGTTCATGATCCGCATGGGAAATGAAGATAAAAAACAGGCGGTCAGAATCCTCAAAAAACCCGCCATGATAACCAGTTCGACGCCCCGGGATTGCAGAACTTCGATCATATGCTGATCGAAGTCGTCCTGCAACGGAAAATCCCTATGGTTGATGACCACAAAGGGAATATTATGGCGCCGGCATCTCTCCCGCGCGTGGGCCTCCGGGCTGTTGCTGATGACCACCTTTATGACGGCATCGAGTTTGCCGCTCTCGATGTGGTCAATAATCGACTGGAGGTTGGAGCCGCTTCCGGAAACAAGGATGCCCAGGGGAAGTATTTTCTTCATGAGTATGTAAATATCACCGGCGGTTCTTCAGGATCGCGCTTTTCGATATGCCCGATACAGTATGGCTTTTCACCGAGCTTTTCGAGTCGATGCATTATTTCGGAAACGTCCTTCTCAGGTACGATTATCATCATACCGACGCCCATGTTGAAGACACGGAGCATCTCAATATCATCCACATTACCCAACTCCTTCAAAAGGGTAAAAATGGGAGGGATGGACCAACTATCGGCGTAAATCACGGCTTTGCAGGGAAGGGGTACAATGCGGGGAATATTGTCTAAAAAACCGCCCCCCGTGATATGAACGAGCCCCTTGACATGAAAATTCTTGATAAGATTGAGGAGGGGCTTAACGTATATCCGGGTCGGCTTCAGCATCTCTTCTCCGATGGAACATTCGAGACCGGCAGGATGGGCCTTGATGTCGAGAGAGGCGATCTCGAAAACTATCTTCCGGGCCAGGGAATAGCCGTTACTGTGCAGGCCATTGGAGGCGATCCCGATGATGCGATCCCCAACCCGGATCTCTGAACCATCGATCATCCGGTCAGCGTTTACGACGCCGACAGAGAAGCCGGCCAGATCATACTCATCGTCCTTGTAAAATCCCGGCATCTCCGCCGTTTCACCGCCGATCAGGGCGCAGCCGGCATCCAGACATCCCTTAACGATACCGGCAATGATCTGGATACTCGTTTCCATACGGATTCTTCCCGTTGCCAAATAGTCAAGGAAAAAAAGCGGCTCCGCGCCCTGAACGATAACGTCATTGACGCACATCGCCACCAGGTCGATGCCGATCGTATCATGACGATCGAGCATCTGGGCGATCTTGAGCTTGGTTCCCACGCCGTCCGTAGAGGAAACAAGGACAGGGTCGGGGTTCTTTTTCAAGTCGAGATGGAAAAGTCCTCCGAAGCCGCCAAGGCCGCTCATGACCTCTTTCCTGGTCGTAGTTTTCACAAGTGGTTTGATCTTTTCGACAAATAGATTTGCCTGGTCAATGTCCACACCGGCCTTTTTAGATGATGAAGTCATTGTTTCATCCGTGATCGAGTACGAGATGACATTGAATTAGGAAGAT
>JBAYKV010000254.1:0-4947 GCA_041664405.1 Syntrophales bacterium | reverse complement strand
TAGGAAAACCATAATCGCAGACAACTACGATTACGCCTTAGCCGCGTAAAGCGGCTAACGTCCTCCTGATCATGCCTGCCGGGTCAGACAGGGCGCAATACAGGTAGGATAGCTGAACTCCCAAGCCTGGGGGGAGGGACGCGAAATCTCTCAGGATAGTCACGGTTCATCCTGCCTTTGGGAGGGGCTGCTGGCGAAAGCAAATCAAAGGCTATGTACGTAGAACCTGCAGTGGAATATTTCCGGACGGGGGTTCGATTCCCCCCGCCTCCACCAGATGACAATCCAAGGTAGTCCAAAGAAGTACAAAACCCGCTAGAAATAGCGGGTTTTTTCTTGCCATATGCCCAATGTGGAACCACATCAATCCGGTCAGAAGACATGCTCCGTTGAGTTTTTCAGTGTCTGAGTGATCCATGAGTTCAGACTGGCCCCCGATTGTTTGGCGGCGATATAGGCCTTGCGGTGAATATCCGGAGGTATCCGGAGCATTAGCTTTCCCGTAAACGGCTTTTCCGGCTCCTCGCCCCGTTTAGCGCAATATTCCAGATAATCCTCTACGGAATCACGGAAAGCCTGTTTCACCTCGTCAACATTTCTTCCCTGAAAAGTGATCACATCTCTCAAGCCGAGAACTTCGCCATGAAAGATGTCCGCTTCATCGTCAAATTCGACTCGCCCATTGTATCCCTTATACTGCATCATGGTTTGATACCTCCTTCCTCCAGAAAACGCCGAACGGAACTCACAGCACCCCGATCCGTTTATTTCTTCGGATGAGGACGATGGAACACAGCGCGAACACCATTCAGTGAAAAGCGAACCCGCGAACCACGTCCCTCTTCCCGATCCGCTCCTAACGATAACAGGAGAGCTTCAATGTCAGACCAGAGTATATTGGCTCTTACCGGATCGGCAAAGATGTTTTGCACGTTTTCCTGTGTTTGCTCATTGTTAAAGAATAGTATCAGATATTGTTATCATGTCAAACCCCAGATTGACAGCCCCAGATTGACGAGAAACAGATGAAATATCTCAACTGAACAGTAATTTTTACATGTAGGTTTATTTATCGGGAAATAATCCAAGAATTGTTTGCTGGGGAATCATCAGGGAAAGGGGATTGTCCCTTAATGGGATGAATCCGAATTTTTCGTAGAAAGCTGCAACATTCTGGTTCTTCGCATCTACGAACAAGCCAACAACGCCTGCGGTGTTCTTGATGGCGGCAGCCACCCGATGCATGGCATCAACAAGAAGAAGTCGGCCATAATTCTTACCCTGGCAGCTTTTGTCAATGGCCAGCCTAGCCAGTTTGACGGCAGGGAGATGTGATTTGGGAAGCTTCTTCCCATATTTAGCCGGTACTTCTGACAAGTCCACCTCCAAAAACGAGAGTGTAAAAAATCCAAGAATACTCTTGGAATCCGCCAATTTTACCAGTATATAGGTGTTGGCAATCCCCTTTTTCAAATGCTGGCCTGCCGTCTTTTGTAAATATTCGTTGAGGGCCGGTTCTCCACAGTCAAAGGCATCGCGGTCATGGCGATCGGTGTCCAGTAGGCAAATGATTAAATCCCTATTCATCTCAATCTCGGGATTCTACGAGTCGTTTGTGGACGCGAACAGCTTCCTGCAATTTCTTGTTCGGCGCAGGTGGCTTTGTCAATGCTTCAATGAAAACCTGTGCATCCTGTGAAGAGAGTTTAACCATTTCCATGCTGTGCAAGACTTCATTTGCCCGCTCCACAGCAGCCTGAACGATAAACTGGTTGATCGTCGCTCCATATATCGCCGCTGCGCGTTCTATGATTGTCCGTGTGGAGTGAGGCACTCTGGCCGTGATCCGATCATCGGCCACCCCATTTTTTTTTGCCTGCGCGGTTCTCATAATAATGTCCTCCCTGTTTGAAACAATATATCATAGTGGTGCCAAAATGGCAACAATAATTTGCACTGCTGACTGATGCAGTAGAAGACAAACACGAAGCTTTGCTAAGTTTCGAACGTAATTCAATAATATGAGATGATGAGGATTGCAGCATCCGCTTTTTTATTGACTCCATTCGTCTAACGTGAATATTTAAGAGAAGCGCTTTATCAAAATAACGGGTAGAGTTTGGATTATGGGGGCGTGTTTGGGGGCTGGCTGGAAATTGTGCCGTTTAATGATTTAAGTATTACGTATAGATAGAAGTTCTATTTGATAGACCCCGCCCCATTTGGCAGTCCGATGCAATCCAAAGAAGTACAGAACCCGCCAGAAATGGCGGGTTTTTTATTGCCCATGACATTGACATTCCATCGATTTCTCATGTTTACATCATGAAAGAAATGGGTTAGTATGAACCGATAATTCAATAATAATTATGGAAATTCAAGATCTTAGCCAAAATATAAAAAGATTCTGCCGGGAGGCGGGGGCCGATCTTGTCGGTTTTGCCCCGGTGGAGCGATGGGTCACGGAAGGGATTGTGCCAGATGACTTTCGCCCCCAGACTATCTGGCAACCTGCCCGCACCGTCATCGTTATGGGGATGGGCATGCCATTGCCCATTGTGGAATCGACGCCGTCCGTCCTCCACATGGAGTTGTACAAAACGGTCAACATAAAACTGGACGGTCTGGCCTATGATACTACCCGGTATCTGAACCGTCTCGGCCATGGCGCCACGTTTTTCAGCCGTGATGGCTACAACAGCCTCAAGGCTTTCAGAAAATGGCCCGGCGCTCCCTTTGGCCACGTCGTGGCGGCGAAATACGCGGGACTTGGCAATATCGGACTCAGCCACTGCCTGCTGACCCCGGAATTCGGCCCCCGGGTCAGATTGGTGTCAGTATTTACTGCCCTGGCCTTGCCTCCGGATCCCCTTATGGAAAAAGACCTTTGCATAAAATGTGAGGCCTGTGCGAAGTGTTGTCCCAAGGACGCGCTCCGGGTTCGCGACGATTGCCTCATCGGTGATTATGATAAACCGGCATGTCTCGAAATGGCGGAAGAGCTGACGAAAAGTCGGACTTATCCCTGTGGGATCTGCACCAAGGTCTGCCCCATCGGACAGGATCGAAAACTATACAAACAGCCGGGGATCGTAAAAAAATATCTCCGGGAAAAGGAAGCCCTGGCGGCCGACCCCCAAGATCCGGCTTACAGTTCCTGGCAGCACCTACGGCGGTATGGCGTCAAAGAGCCCCGTTAAGGGCAGGGGCAATGTAAAATCTGAGGAGTTATACAAGTGCACAAGGATTTTGAAAAATTTTGTCACCGTTTTCAGGAGCTGACAGAAAAGAACGAGAACATTTCCGTAACTCTCGAAAAAGGGATTCCCATCGTTCAGGAGCTCATTTCCTCGGATCTCTGGTTCCGGGATTTCCTGAAGGAGGCATTGATCGAGAGATCATGGCTGAAACAGCAGCAGCCTACCCTCTGGCCAAACGAATTGACCCTTTACCGAAGCCCCGATCAGTCTTTTCTCGTCCTGGCCTATATATGGGAGCCTTTTTCCGCAGATGCGATTCATGACCATGGATCCTGGGGGATCGTAGCGAGCTTCATCAATGACATTAAGGAAGTCAAATTCCGGCGCCAGGATGACGGCACGGTGGCGGGTTATGCGGAACTTGAAGAAACAGTTACTAGGACCTTGAAGCCCGGTGAAATTACCAGCGTTCTCCCCCTGAACGCAGGTATTCATCATATGGAAAACCTTTCCGGTGAAATAGCCGTTACTCTGAATGTCTATGGTCGGACGGTGCGCAGGGGCTATCTTCAGTTCTTTGACCGGGAGAGGAAAACGGTCAAACGTGTCTATCCTCCCAGAACCTACAAAGAGGTATTGATGGTCAGGACCGCCGGGGTAATGGGATCGGGGGAGGATATTCTGAAAGGCGCCCTTGTCAACCCCTTGCCGGACTATGTCAAAGAAGAATATGAAACGGCGATAACCGTCTCCAAAAGGAGGACCCCATGATCAGAACGAGAATCACGGATCTTTTCGATGTAAAATATCCCATCATTCAGGGGGGGATGATCTGGGTCAGCGGCTGGCGCCTTGCCGCGGCGGTAGCGAAGGCGGGGGCCGTCGGCCTCATCGGCGCCGGTTCCATGACGCCGGAACTGCTGCGGGAGCATATCCGCAAGATAAAGAAAGAAGATCCCCAAGGCGCCTGGGGTGTGAATCTGCCCATCTTTTTCCAGCATGCCGAGGCAATGGTCTCTATCATCCTGGAAGAAGGGGTGAAGATTGTCTTTACCTCCGGCGGCAGTCCCAAAAAATATACCCACCGCTTAAAGGAACAGGGGATCAAGGTGGTCCATGTCACGGCGACGCCTGATCTCGCCGTCAAGTGCGAGGAGGCGGGAGTCGATGCCGTGGTGGTGGAAGGATTTGAGGCCGGAGGCCATAACGGTCGGGACGAGCTTACGACCATGGTCCTGGTTCCCCAGACGGTGGATGCGGTGAAGCTTCCCGTTATTGCTGCCGGAGGGATTTACGATGGCCGGGGAATGGCTGCGGCCCTGGCGATGGGTGCGGAGGGAGTCCAGATCGGCACCCGCTTTGCAGCGACCATAGAGTCGAGCGCCCATGATCATTTCAAGCAGGCCATGCTCAATGCTTCTCCGACGGATACTTTTCTCATCCTTCGGAAGCTCATACCGGCCCGGGTCATCAAGAACGCCTGGTATGAAAGAGTATTCGAGGCGGAGAAGCAAGGGGCTCTAGAAGAAGAGCTCCTCCGGATTATCGGAGAGAAAAGGACCAAAATCGGCATGTTTGACGGCGATCTGGAGGAAGGGGAACTACAGATCGGACAAGCGGTGGGGGCGATCAGGGATCTCCCTTCGGCAGGTACGCTGGTTTTTGATATCGCCCGGGATTGTGAAAATATCCTTCGAGGGGGTGTTTTCAGGTGAAAAAAGTCGGGATTGTTGCCAATACCGCCAAG
>JBAYKV010000253.1:0-4971 GCA_041664405.1 Syntrophales bacterium | reverse complement strand
CCAAGGACGATCCAAAGGAGGTAACGACGCGACAGAACAATGATTTCCGGCGTTCCGCCAAAGGCCTGAAGCATCAAATCGGGGACCGAGAACGTAACAGCGATCAGGACGGCGCCTAAAATAAAAGACAAGAGGATAACCTGACCTGCGGTTTTTCTTGCCTTGTCCGTTTCCCCGGCCCCGAACATGCGGGCGGCAAAAGAACCCGCCCCGACTCCAGTACCGATGCCAATAGAAGCAAAAATCATCTGAATAGGGAAGGTAATCGTAAAGGCGGCAATGGTTTGCGAACTAAGCCGGGCAAGCCATAGGGTGTCCATGAGGTTGTAGAGGGCCATAGTCAGCATCGCCAGCATGGACGGCCAGCTCATTTTCAAGAGCAGCGGCAGGATCGGACCTTCGCCAAGATTTAAACTCCTGTACTTCATAGGTATTCCGGTAACATGTACCTAAAAGCTATTGCAAGAAATTAATGCCTTAAATAATATCCGTTATCCTTGACGAGTCATAATGATTGTGTATATAAGCCGCCATTATCTAAACGTTTTGAATGAAATGACAAGGATAAAGAGAATAATAACCACGGAGAAAGAATGAGGAGTTTAATTTGAAAAAATCTATATGCCTGCTATTTACAGCCTTACTACTATTTACGGCAGTTGGCTGCAATGGGGGAGAAGAAACCAAGAAAATTAAGGCATCTGAAGAGACACAGGCCACAGGGCCACAGACTATTCCCCCGGCCGCTCCCGCTCCTTTGGTTCCGGCAGCGCCAATGCTCAGTCCCACCGATGTGATTGCCGAAGTGGATGGTTCTAAATTGACACGCGCCCAACTTGACCTGGAAGTCAAAAAGAAGATGCGGGAAATGCAGGGCAAGATACCCGCCGACAAAATAACACAGGCGACAGTGGCCATTAGGAAGCAGCTTGTTGACGATTTCATCGTCCGCACCCTGCTCCTCAACGAGGTCAACCGGAGAAAAATAGTCGCCACGGATAAAGAAATTGCCGCTGCCATGAATGCTATGAAGGAAAACATCCCGGCCGGCACGACTATGGAGGAATTCATGAAAAAGAACGGAGTAAGCAGCGAGCAACTCCGTCAGGAAATAACCCTTGGCATCCGTATCAACAAACTTGTGAATACAACCAAAACGGCAAAAGCCATCCCTTCAGAAAAAGAAATTCAGGAATTCTACAAGGGCAATAAAGAAAAATTCAAAACCCCCGAATCTGTCCATGCCCGCCATATCCTGGTGGCAAAGACGGCGGAGGAAGACGAAAAGGCAAAAGCGGCAAAACGCGCAAAAGCTGAGAATCTCCGCAAACAACTTCTTGCCGGGGCTGATTTTGCAGAAGTAGCGAAAACGAATTCCGATTGCCCAAGTAAAAACCAGGGAGGCGATCTGGGCACCTTCACAAAGGGGCAGATGGTGAAACCATTTGAAACTGCCGCTTTCAGCCAGAAGAAGAACGAAATTGGCCCCGTCGTGGAAACGGATTTCGGCTATCACATCATCCAGGTCATTGACCATCAGCCGTCAAAAATTCACGGCCTGGATAAGGAGGCGAAATTGAAGATTTCGGCGTTTCTCCAGCAGAAAAAAAAGTATGACGCCTTCAACGAAATCATGCAAGGGCTCAAGGCAAAGGCACATATCGTAGTTGCAGAAAAATAGCTCATAACGGTAGGGAGGAAGGAAGGGATATGAGAATCAGAGCGGCAGGAAAGGTAAACAGCAACCTCTGGTACCTGGGCAGGAAAGAGTCCGGGATGTATCTTCTGGAAGGGAAAAACGAATCAATGCTTATCAGCGCCGGGATCAGTTTCATCCTGGGCGACGTCCTCGCACAGATGAATACCTTCGGCATTGACGCGAAAAAGATCAAATCGCTGCTTATTCTCCACTCTCATTTCGATCATGTGGGGACAGTTCCCTACTTCAAAAGGACATATCCCGAGATAGATATTTACGCCTCCCAAAGGGCATGGGGTATTCTCACGATGCCCAAGGCCATTGAGACAATGAACGACTTCAGCCGGATGGTCGCCATAAGTCAGGGTTTTCAGGACGTACTGTCAAAGCATGATACGGAATGGAGAAACGATATTGTCGGAAAAACTGTCGCCGAAGGAGATGTCATGGCCGTTGACGGTATGGAGGTCAGGATCATGGAAACCCCGGGGCACTCATCATGTTCTATTGCCGCTTACATCCCGTCATTGAAGACCCTGCTCCCCTCTGACGCGGGTGGGATTCCCATTGACGACGCTATTTTCCCCTCGGGAAACTCCAACTACACCCAGTTTCAGGAAAGCCTGGAAAAGATGAGGGACCTGGAAATCGATTATTACTGCGCCGACCATTATGGTTATATAAGCGGTGAAGAAGCTCGCCATTATACACAGCAGACTATTGAGGCAGCCGGTCAACTGCGCGCTCAGATCGTAGAAATATACAATAAATCCCATGATAATGACACTTCAGCAAAGCTTCTTACGGAAGAACTATTTAGAAGGCATCCCGATTACTTCATATCAAAGGAAATCATTGCCGGGGTATTCGGCCAGATGGTCAAACACATCGCCAAATCCATGTAGGAAAATGCTGGGGCAGATAGCTCCTCCCGGAGCATCTGCCCGCTTTCCGTCATTTACAATTCCTTACCATCAATTTACGTTGAAATGTGAAGATTATTGATTGAAAGCAACGGCGTTTGCGGGTAAAAATAAAAATGGATATTTACGATAATATCTTCTATTTCGTTTCCGGATATATTAATGATTTCCTAAAAAGAGTGGATGATTTTTATGAGCAGATACTGGAGTAATAAGGTAAAAAATATCAAACCATATACCCCCGGGGAACAACCGAAAGACCGAAAATACACAAAACTGAACACGAATGAGAATCCTTATCCGCCTTCTTCCCGAGTAATCGAGGCAATTAAGAATGCAGCCGATGAAACCTTGCGGCTTTATCCGGACCCGACGGGAGAGGAACTGAGAGAAACAATTGCCGGATGCTACCAACTCCGAAAAAACAATGTTTTTATTGGCAACGGTTCCGACGAGTTATTGGCTTTTTCCTTTCCTGCCTTCTTTGAACCGGCAGGCAAACCCGTTCTTTTCGCTGAGGTAACCTACAGCTTTTATCCCGTTTATGCCGCTCTTTTTAATATCAATTACCGTCTTATTCCCGTGGATGAGGAATTTAATATTCCCGAGGAAGGATACTATCAAGACAACGGTGGGATTATTATTGCCAATCCCAACGCACCTAGCGGAAAAGGTGTTTCCGGAAAAACTATAGAAGCGATACTCAGCCGGAACGAAAACAGTGTGGTCATTATTGATGAGGCCTACGTAGACTTCGGCGGCCGATCTGCGGTAAAGCTAATTAATGATTATCCGAATTTGCTGATTATCAAGACTCTGTCAAAATCACATTCACTAGCGGGATTGCGGGTAGGGTACGCCTTGGGCAATGAAGATCTGATTGAAGGAATAATTCGGGTCAAAGATTCGATTAATTCGTATACGGTTGATCGTCTGGCCCTAGCTGGCGCACGGGAAGCAATCAAAGATGACAATTATTTTCAGGAAACAAGATCAAAAATTATGAAGAGCCGTGAACGTGTATCCGCTAGACTTACGGAAATGGGCTTTAGGGTGATTCCTTCGCAGGCAAATTTTATCTTTATCAGCAGCAAGCAATGCCCCGGACATGTCCTATTTCAAAGTCTGAGAGGAAAAGGCATTCTCGTTCGATATTTTGATAAGCCTAAAATTGACAACTTCATTCGTGTAACCATTGGAACCGATGAGGAAATGGACTGTTTTCTGGAAGCTATTAAGGCCATAGCGGGGTCATAACATAGTAGCCCTAATATGATGAAACACTTTTCAAGCGCTTCGAGATGCATATCCATGATCATAATACAGTCCTCCATTGACCCCGTTTATCTTTCAGTACCAACGGTCAGCTCATTTGTGAAGAGAAAAGAAGGAGAATAATGATGCCTCATACCGAGTTTGACTTGCATATGGCATATTTAATCATTTCTGTACCTTCTATTAAGATACTGAAAGAGTTCGTTTTCCTTGTCCTGCATGCGCCGGGCTTCCTGTGTATCGCTTGATTCGTGATCATAACCAAGCAAGTGGAGAAGGCCGTGAATCATCAGGAAATCAAGAGATTCCTTTAAGCTGGCGCCGGAGGTTTTTCCTTCACTCATGGCTTTATCGACGGAAATGATTATATCCCCCAACAATTGGGGATTAACATCACCATAGGCCCCTTCGGACATGGCAAAGGAGATGACGTTCGTCGGGTAATCCCTGCCAAGATAGATACGGTTTAACTCCCGAATCTCCTCATTATCCACTAGCAGCAGACTCAGTTCGCGATCTTCGAGCCCAAGGCGCTTGAGCAGCCGGACGAGGCTATTGCGAATTTGCCTGCGGTTTAAGGTGATTTTTTTCTGCCGATTTTCGATCAGGATAGTCATAGACGGATTTGATTTTATCGTTATTGGTTTTTGCATGTATGTCACCATAGTAAGTCACACGGTGGTGAAATACCCCATTTAGAATCCTGACAAAGCTTTCTTGAATCAGATTAAGATCTTTTAATGTCAAATCACATTCGTCAAGCTGTCCGTCCATAAAGACCTTATCGATCCTGTCTCGGACAAGGTTTTGTATCCTCGATGGCGTCGGCTGGACAAGAGTTCGGGAAGAAGCCTCGATCACATCCCCCAGCAGAACGAGGCCCGCCTCCTTTGTTTGCGGGCGCGGCCCGGGATATCGGAAATGACTCTCCGGCAAGTCCCGGATCGATGGTTCTTTGTCCCGCTTGGCCTTTTCATAAAAATACCCCACCAGAGACGTACCATGATGCTGGCGAATAATATTGGTTATCTTCCCGCCAAGTTTGCAGGTTGCCGCGAGTTCGCATCCATCCTT
>JBAYKV010000252.1:0-4992 GCA_041664405.1 Syntrophales bacterium | reverse complement strand
CCGGCTCTGCTTCGGGAGGGGGCAATCCACGGCACAGCGATCAGAGCCGCCTTAAAGAAATGAGCACCTTATTTATTCATTCTCATCAGTAGTTCCAAATTCATCCGGGCAACCTGATAATCGGGCTTTAACCGGAGGGCCTCCTGAAAATGAGCGATGGCCTCCTGTTTCCGGCCTAATCTCCCCAATGCCAGGCCCAGATTGGAGTGGGCGGCGGCATAGTCCGGTTTCAGGCGCAGGGCATGTTCCAACTCTACCACCGCTTCGTTTAATCTCCCCGACCGGCCGTAAGCCACTCCGAGGTTGGAATAGGCCTCCGCATAATCGGCTTTAAGGCGAATCGCCTCCTGTAGGTAACGGATCGCGTCATCGGTTTTTCCCAGGTTAGCCAGGACATTTCCCATATTGGAATAAGCACCCGCATGATCCGGCTGGAGCCGGATGGCCTCCTCATAATGCCGGATTGCCTCATGGGGACTTCCTCCCCGATCCAGTTCAAGGCCCAGGTTCAGATGGGCGCGGCTGTTTCGCGGCGATTTGCGCACCGTATCCGTCCAGATCGACACCCCGCTGGCATACACACCGTTGCGTTTGTACGTAATCCCGCCCAGCAGCAAAGCCAACACGAGTGACCCGACAACACCGGCAATAGCCGTCTTGTTTCCCCCGACGGCATACCGTTCCTGTAAGAGCACACCCAACCGATACACCCCGACAACCCCCAGCACGACCAGCGCCGCCAGGGGCAGATACATGCGATGCTCAAAGGCGGGGTCAGGAAGAGGAACAAGGGACGTGGGGGCAAGGATGGCAAAAAACCACGCCCCCAGAAAACCGACAGGCTTGCGCCTTAAAACCGCCCAACCGGTGAGAGCAATGAACGTTGACACGATCAGGATGGAAGGCCACGCCTTTTGCCATGCCGAAAGGGGCCAGGCATAATCGAGACAAAGGGCATCTGGCCAGACCACGAGGCGTAGATAGTGGAGAATTACCTCCGACTGGGTCTGCCAGTACTGCACCAGGGGCAGAGACTCCTTTAACCCCGCCCCCTGCGCCGCCTGAATTCCCAGCATCACAATAAATCCGAGCAATACCACACCGCTCATCATTACGGCATACATCGGCCACGATTTCCGGATGGCGTCGCCCAATCTACCGTGAATGAAAATAACGTCGTAGATAAGCAGCAAAGGCGGCACGACGGCGATCACTTCTTTGCTGCCCGCGCCCAGCAGAAAAAACAGCACTGCCGCCCCATGCCACAGTCCGGATTGCGATGACTGCCAGCCCCGGATGGCATAGTAGAAGGTCAATAAAAAAAACAGGCCCATCATTGATTCGCAGCGCTGAATGATATAGGTAACCGCCTGGGTCTGGAGCGGATGGAGCAGCCAGATAAGGGCGCAAGCAAATCCGAGGAGGGTTGCCGCCGGTCCATAGCCGGCCTTCATTCTTTCGGTCAGGAACGTTCTGCGCACTATACCGAAAAGGGTGATTCCGGCCAGGAGATGAACGGCCAGGTTCAGGATGTGGTACACCCGGACATGATCTCCACCGAAGGCGTAATTGACGGCGAGGGAGACCCGGATGAAGGGCCGGGTATAGAGGCCCGAACCGGCCGGCCCCTGAAACAGATTCACACTGTTGCGGATATCCTGGATGGCCTGATTATCGACAATATTCGGAATGTCATCGTAAATAAAGGGGCCGTGAAGGCTGTTCCCATAGGCCAGAATGCCCGCAGCAATCAGAAAGAATGCCGAAAAATATACGCCCGAAAAACGAGTTCGAGGGGCTGGATGGTAAGGCATTACAAGCTCTTTTTCCCCCTTTCGTTTTTTCTTCATTTTTTACCGGCCCCGGAAAGACGTATGACATATTTCCGGATGATCCGGGAGACGAAACCCGCGATGAGCTTGGGGGGGAATGTCCAGATGACCCGGGAAATCTTCAGGGATGACATCTCACCGCCGTAGCGGGCAGGAACATACATTTCCCCAACGTGGCCTCCTAGAACATTTAGCTCGATCAACATGCTGTTCTCAAAAAAGTATCCCCGGTCAATCCGGTGCAGGGGAAGACGGGAGAGCATATGACGGGTAATGAGGATATACCCGTTCTGGGAATCCGATATCTCCCGGAATCCTGACGCCATCCTTGTCAGAAACGTCAGGATGAGATTTCCCATCAGACGGACGGGGGGCATCTCCGGCAGGGAACCGCTTTTTTGAAAGCGGTTCGCCTTGACATAGTCGTATTTCTGCTCGACGGCCAGTCGCGCCATATTCTCCAGATAATCCGGCGCCATCTGGCCATCGGCATCGATTTTCGCCACAAGATCGACCCCAGTGGCCAGGGCGGCCTTGAATCCCGTCACCATGGCGCCGCCCACCCCCTGGTTGCGTTCATGACACAGGAGGACGATCCTTGGATCATTCAGGGCCTGAACCGCTTCCCCCGTCCGGTCCACCGAACCGTCATCGACAATAATGATCCGTTCAACATGTACCGGAAGGGAAAGGATGACCGATCGGATGCTTGTCGCTGCGTTATAGGCCGGGATGACAACGGCAAGGCTGTAACTGTCGATTGGAGAAGACATTGTTTTCTATGGCTCGAAGTATAGAGAGGCAGATTTTACTTGTCAACGGATATTTTGGTAACAGCTTACTCCGCCAAATCTCCTTCATAATCGAGATTAAAGTATCGAGCCCCTGCCGAGGGGTTTCTCATTTGTAATTGCGGGTCTATATAAACACTATTGACAATTTCGTGAAATATGCTTTATACATACCAACAAATACAGACATCCTTTGCAGCACGCGTAAATTTGGAACATTTTTTGTTAAATACGGAAATAATTCCAAACATTTTTTAAGGTGACTCTTATGCATGGACGGCTTTTTTCGTATCTGCTCTGCTTTATCCTCGTTACAGCCATTAACCTTACCATGACCGTAACGGCCCATTCCCAGACGCCCGACGCCGCACCGGCCCTGGCGGAAGGGGGAAAGCCCGCGGGGGATACGGATTTCCAGAAGGCCAACAAGGAGGCCGTCGAGAAGCTTCGCAAGATGACGCCGGAAAAGGTGGCGGCCCTCGACGACAAACTTGCGGAGGCCCTGACCCTTTATTACGACGGTAAATTTGCCCAGGCCCTGCCCATCTTCAACAGCATTTCCGCCGATGTGGAAACCATGGATATCATGTGGTGGCTGGGGACAAGCGCCATGAAGACGGGGGATACAAAGCTTGCCATCGCGGAATTCCAAAGAATGCTGGCCGTTGACCCCGGGCTCCACCGGGTGCGCCTCGAACTGGCGGCCGCCTATTTCCAGACGAAGCAGTACAACGAGGCCCGCCGGGAGTTGGAAATCGTCAAGCGATCCAAACCTCCTCAAGATGTTCAGAAGAATATCGACCGCCTCCTCGCCGCCATCGACGAAAGCACCAAGAAGGTGTTCTGGAATGTCCGCTTCTCCCAGGGTATCCAGTGGGACAGCAACATCTCGAGCGGGCCGGACCAGAAGGAGCTCTCCGTTACCGGGGGAACCCTGACCCTCGCCGACGATACGAAGAAGCTCGGCGACTGGGCCTCCATCGAAAATTTCTCCGGAAACGTCCTCTATGATTTCGGCGACAAAGGGGGCTTTATGTGGAATACCACCGCCGATATCTACAACCAGTTTTATTTCCACTACGGGAAATACAACTACCTCCTCGGGGACGCCTCGACGGGCCCCTGGTGGGTGGGACCGAACGACATCGTGAAGCTGCCCTTCGGCTTTGCCAAGCAGGAGTACGGCAGTTCGCCCCTGTCGACCATCTATCATTTCCGGCCGACTCTGGAGCACTACTTCTCCCCCAATTTCAGTCTCCGGGGCCAGTATTCCTGGAGCCGGGAGAACTTCATGGACAGCAGCAACTACAACCTTAACAATACGACAAACCGCTACGAGATCGGACCGAACTTCTTTTTCATGAACCGCCGGCACATCGTTTCCCTGAATGTCGGCTATGAATCATCCATCGCCGATGCCCGCAGCTTCACCTATACGGCGCCTTACGGGGCCATCTCCTACTACACCCGCTTTCCCACGAAGACGGACCTCTTCCTGAAATACCAGCTCGGGGAGAGAAGCTACAAGGCAGCCCCCGTTCTTTATAACGATGAACGGGTGGACCGCCGTCAAAGCTGGTCCATCGTCTTAAGCCAGGAGTTCCTGAAGCATTATTTTGGATCCTTTGCCTTCAACTATATCGACAACCATTCGAACGATGAGCTTTACAGCTTTACCAAAGAAACCTACACCTTGAGTGTGGGGTTCTATTTCTGATTATTCCGGGAGGTTACGATGAACTGCCATAAGCGTATTTTCACCCTGATCGTCCTTGTCACGGTCATCGCCTGGGGAGGGATGGCGGGCGTCAGCCTCGCCGCCGATAACCGTGGCCACGGAGCGCCGGCGGATGCCCTGCCCAAGGAATTGAAAAACGTCAGCGTCAAGGACTACTTCCTGCCGGGAAAGACCAAAGAGGCCGGGGTGATCCAGACGGCCATGGGCCATGTGGTCGTGGCCCGCGGCGATCTTCGCCAGGCCTATTTTGCCGCAAACGGCGACAAACTCTACGAGCAGGACGTCGTCTTTACGCTGAAGGCATCCAAATGCCGCATCAAGCTCCTTAACAACGACATCATCACCCTCGGGGACCGCACCCGCATCACCGTCAAGGAGGTCTCGGGAGCCAACGAGACCCCGGGAAAGAAAACCACCCTGTCTGTGGCCCAGGGCAAAGCCATGTTCTACGCCATCCGCCTCCTTAATCAAAAGAGCACGACCATGACCGTGGAAAGCCCGACGGCCGTTGCCGGCGTCCGGGGTACAAAATTCGGCATGGAGGTCACCATAGAAGGCGAAAATAACACCGCCGCCCTGCCCCTTCTTCTTGCCGACGCCTCGGTTGATTGGGGAAGACACCTGATTTTGG
>JBAYKV010000251.1:0-5031 GCA_041664405.1 Syntrophales bacterium | reverse complement strand
ACTCATTACCGATTTCCCTTCCCGGATCTTGCGGGCTGCCTCCGCAAGATTCTGCAGGGCTCGCTCGTGATTTTGCCGGTCAATTTCAATATAACCGGCGTTTTTCATGGCCTTGCCGAACATCGGTATCCGGAAAAGTTCCTTCTTGGCAAGCCAGCGGAACTGGCCGGGCAAAAATGCCAGGACGATCAAGATGTCGAAATCGCTCTGATGATTGGACATGAAGATCTGAGGTCGTTCCGTGGAGACATGTTCCGTGCCTTCGACACTGACCTGGACATTGGTTATTTTCAGAAGGATGGTCGCCCAGATCCGGGCTACCTTGTGGATGGAATTTTCCGACGCCCCCAGCAACGAGAAAATAACGCAACAGGTGGAGAAAAAGACCGTAATTATAACACTTGCGGTTACCAGAAAGGCCGAGCGCAACATAGAACATTTCCTCAAAACCAAAGACGATAAGACTACGAAACGGCTTGTATTTAAAGGATATATGTCGTGAAGTCAATGGAAATATTGCTTCTTCGCAAAAATATGCCCATAATAATAATCATTTGAACGGAAAGTAGAAAAAGAATGCGATGGACGCAATAATGGTTATTTTGGAGGCGTTTCTCCAAAAAGCTTCTCGTAATCCGCTTTAAAGTCTTTTGGCATATCGTTGCAATATCTCAAGTAGGCGGTTATTTCTCTGATTTTTTCAATGCCGATATAGTGACATTCCAGCATCAGTTTAAGTAGTTCGAGAGTTTTGTACGTTTTTATACCGTACTCTCTGGCAACAGACCGCATCTCTTCATCGTCTGTTACCACCGGAATACCGAGCTGTTCCGCATGAGACAGGCAGCGGACATCTATTTTCGATACTCCAGGATGCACAGTTCGAACATAATCAAGGATGAAGTCATAGGCCCTCTTGATTTCAGCCTTTTCTTCTCTCGCTACTTCCAAAACGCGGGAACGATTTTCTGCGTATTCCGAATCATTGACCCACGAAAATGTATTTTTCAAACGGGGGTTCCGATCATACTCAATCTGCAATTCTTTGATGACGTACAGACAATATTGCTTGTCGCCGAATACCACATTCAGAAGAGGATGAATGCTTTTGGCCAAACGGAAATAAGCATTGGAATCGACGAGAATCCTGCTTTGGGACATCAACAAAGCTCCTCATATACGTTCTGTGCGTCAAGGAGCCGTATATTTAGGATGCTTTGAATGAAGCTCGCAGATTTGCGGTTTTCGTGAAGATACTTCTTGAGGATGTCAAAGAAGGGGCTTCCAAATTGTTCCTTTGCACTGGCAATATAACGAGAAGGCGAAGGAGACTTAGTGCCAAAGAGACATTCACTGACCGGTTTGAACTGCTTGTTGAAATTACTGGTGGCCTGATAGATTTCTTTATGCGTCTCCAGATCGATTTTTGCCTTTCCGCTGTTTACGGCATAGTTGTTGATTTCATAATAAACCGTGAGCGGTGAAACGACAAGCCTTTCCGCAAGCGATTTGATATGGTTGATTTGGGACCAAGCATTAGTAAGCTTCTGTAATGCTTCATATTCACAAGCTGCCAGCTCCTTAGGAATCAGTAGCGCGCCGGCAAATGCCTCCGCAAAGTCCTCCCCTTCCTCCCCCTGTAGTTTTGGGGCATGAATGTGCCCCAGTTCATGGGCCATCCAGAATTTGAAATCGTGGACCCGGCAATCAAGGTTGAGGTAAATCCAAGTGGTCATCGATTCGGGGAGATAGATATGGAGAGCATTTTCATGTTTATCCTTATTTCCCCAGAGCACGGGGATGATCACCGCCTGCAGATCGTTGAAGAAATTGATCAGGCTAACGAAATGGATTTCATCGCCCTCCTGAACAGCGATTTCTTTTCTGATCCGTTTCGTGACTTTGTGCAGGTAGGCATAATCAGCGGAAGGACTCTTAAGAACGGCAGGTTGGGAAAGTTCGTCAAACGGCAGATAGGTCACCAGTTCGGTTAAAATTCTCCCCATGTCTTGAGCATGATTGATGTATTCAGAAGTGATCTTATGGGCGCCTTTTTTGCGGAAAGCGATGACCGGCTCGTTCCCGGTGGGAATTTTGCTTACAAGTTCTGCAAAGCTGAGATTGAGGACTCTGGCCAGCTTCAGGAGCTTGTCGGGGCGGGGAAATTTCTCGTTCCGGAGCCACTTGGAAACGGCTTCCCTGGATACCTGCATTTCCCTGGCAAGCGCCGTTTGGTTCAGGCCAAGCTCTTGCGCTTTCTGATTGACATTCTCTACATTTAATTTATTTTCCATAAGACTACAATACACACGATGTCAACTATTGTCAACTGGTTTTGATCCTTTGATAATTCTATAATATTCTCGATTTTTGAACTTGAATTATCTAAGGTACCCGTGAGTTAAGTTTCCCAAATACGGAATCGAAACCACAAAGCAGCCACAAACACACGATACTCAACCATTCCGTGGCAAATTAGAGCACTAACTTACCACGTTTGCAATTCTCGATAAGTAGGGTTCTGGCTCGAAAATGAGCCACAAAGTAGACAAAATTGATAAGGGATTTAGGAAGTTTGCAAACTGGTCATAGCTTGACAGATAGGGCACCATCAGTGTAATTTATGTCCGCAACAATATGGAATCATAAATGCGAACTTTCCAAAATATTTAATGGGGTGGTAAACAAGTGAGTGAATATCAATATTACGAGTTCCTTGCTATGGAACGTCCGCTCTCGGCGGCGGAGACGGGAGCCCTGCGGGCGATTTCCAGCCGCGCTCGCATTACGCCGGTGAGTTTAGTTAATGAATACCAGTGGGGAGACTTCAAGGGGAATCCCCTTGAGTTAATGAAGCGTTTTTTCGACGCCCATATATATCTGGCTAACTGGGGAAGTGCGACCTTCATGGTGCGCCTGCCGCTGGCAGCCCTGGATCGGGAAACGGCAAAGGCTTTTGCCGTAGCGGGGATTCTGGAAGCCGAGGCCACGAAGACCCACTGGGTAATCGGCTGGCACCTCGATGAATCGGAGGATTACGAACGTTTCGGAATGGAGGATGGTACGGGCTGGATGGCGCGTCTGTCGCCGCTCCGTGATGAACTACTCCGCGGTGATCTCCGTGGACTTTATATCGGATGGCTTGCCGCCATGAGCAACTGTGAAGAGGATGATGACGAATTGGAGCCCCTGCTTCCGGAAGGATTGGGGAAGCTCACGCCGGCGCAGCAGGCGTTGGCAGAATTCCTTGATGTGGATGAGGATCTCCTGATTGCCGTCGGGATGGGCGCCCCGGACCTTAAGGCCGATGTGGCAAGTCAAGATAAGCTTGATGCCTGGTTCGACGGTTTGCCTCGGGAAGAGGTGCGGGAGCTGTTGAAACAGTTGCTTTCCGGTCAAGGCGCCCAGGCGGAGCGGCAATTGAAAAACAATTTCCACGCCTGGCGGTCAAGGGATGGAAAGACCGGGAACAGGGAAAATCGTCGGACTTTGGGGCAGATTCGGGATCAGGTGGGGAAGGCGAAAGAGATTAGGCTCCGTCGGGAGCAAAAGGCCCGTGAGCAGACGGAGGCGACGCGTCGGAAACGACACGAAACCGAGCTGTGCAAGTTGGCTGAAAATTTTCCCCGGGCATGGCAAACCGCTTCCAGGCAGGCCGAACGGGGCTCAGGATTGGCCTATGACGAAGTCTGTCAGGCCCTGGCCGATCTCGCTGAGGCGTACAGCCTGCACATGAATCGGGAGGCCTTTAACCGGGAAATGGAAACTTTCATGGCCAGACACGGAAAGCAGAAGGCCCTGGTGCAGCGCCTCGTGAAGGCCAGGCTTTGGCGTGAGGTGTGACATCATGACGCCGATGAAAATCATCTTCAGGGGTCATGGCAATATTGGCAATTTGTTGACTTTTCCTGAACCGGTATTGTATAGAAACCACAATTAAGACGCCGAAAATGTGCAAAATAACGGGAGATCCGGTTCCGTAGGCGTACCGTGTACAAGGTTTTCTCAAAAAACGCGCCTAGGTGATGACCGACTTATTGATTAAAAATGTTTTGACCGATCCGGCGTTTAAGGAGGCCTTCCTTAAACGCCGGCTGAATTGGCGTCCCCTCCGGGACGATAATGATAATGACGAAGGAAACTCATGAATCAATTGATTATTGAATTGAAACAAAAAATTATCGAGACCCTGAACCTTCTGGATGTCTCTCCAGGGGATATCGACGAGAACGGACAACTCATCGGTGGCGATCTCGGACTTGATTCCATCGATGTCCTGGAACTGGTCATGATGCTGGAAAAAGATTACGGCGTAGAAATCGACAGCAAAGAACTGGGCATCAAGGTCTTTGCCTCCGTCGCAGCGTTAGCGGAGCATGTCCACCATCACCGGACAAAGGGTCATGTCGGCGGCGGGGATTTGACTGCACCGGAATTACCGTAACGAGGCATGTCTGGACAGGTCCTGATTATCGGTTCAGGTATAGGGGGGTTGACCGCCGGCATTATCCTGGCGCAGCTTCAGCTTCCGGTGACGGTTGTGGAAAGGAACCCGCAGCCCGGAGGGCTGATGCGCAGCTACCGTCGATCCGGTATCGATTGCCCCGTGGGCGTCCACTATCTGGGAGCCCTCGACCGGGGACAGGTGCTGCGACGATTATGGGACGCCCTTGGTGTTACGCCGCTTATCCCCCTCAAGCGCATGGGCGCTGAAGGTATCATCGACCGCTATATCTTCGACGATTTTGAATTCAATCTCCCTTCCGGCATCGATCCATTTGAAGAAAACCTGAGGCGAACCTTTCCGGAGGAACAGCGCCAGATTACGACGATCATGGCCGATCTGAGGGAAACATCCCGAGCGCTGTCGACGTTTGATTTTCTCCTTTCCCCGACCCTGTCCGACCTTTCCCCGGAACGTTTTAAATCCATGGGAGATTGCCTTTCGCGCTTGGGTTGTTCCATCCGGCTGACTGCCGTACTGGGTGTTCCGGCTGAGTTGATCGGGATTCCGCTGCGGGACTGCCCGGT
>JBAYKV010000250.1:0-5076 GCA_041664405.1 Syntrophales bacterium | reverse complement strand
TATCTCCAGCGGACATCCCGCGGCCGCATCGCCACGAGGATTGCTTATGAACACTTCGGCCGAACATGGTCAGCCGTGAACCAGAAAGAGTTATTTTAATATTGTAAGATTTTACCTGACCCATTAGACCCCCTTGGGTAACATTTATTAATGAGGAAACCGGGTGCGAATTCTCCTCCATATCTGCTGTGCCCCCTGCACTATTTATCCGCTCCGGATTTTCAGGGAAGAAGGCTTCTCCCTCACGGGATTATTCTTTAATCCAAATATCCATCCCTACCTGGAATATGTCCGCCGTCGGGAGGCCCTCGAAAGATTCGCCCAGGAAGAGCATTTGGAAGTCCGGTGGAGTCCTGATTATCTCTTGGAGGCTTTTTTGCGGGGCGTTGCTTTTAAAGAGAAGGAAAGATGTAGCTGGTGCTACGAAATGCGGCTTCGACACACCGCAGAGATAGCCAGGCAGGACAACTGCGATGGATTTTCCACGACCCTGCTTTACAGCAAGTTTCAAAAACATGACCGCATTCGCAGCATCGGGGAGATGCTGGCCGAAGAATATGGAGTTCCTTTTTTATATAGGGATTTCCGTGGGGGGTGGGATGAAGGTGTGCGCATTTCGAGGGAGCGGCAAATCTACAGGCAACCCTATTGTGGTTGCATCTATAGTGAAAAGGAACGGTATATGAAAAAAAGACAGAGTGGAGATCCTGAAATTACTGATTCTTAAAGCACCTTAAACCCGCTCTGTGGTATTTCTAACACATTAGCCTGTCCCCAGGATTTTCCGTGCTTCGCAGCCTTCGGAGAAGCAGCTAATATTTAAAGGATTAAAATTATCTCAAGGTGATGGTCATGGCGGTATGGATGTTGCTGCTTACCAGAACAAAAAAATTGGATAAATATTCATGTATCTACAACGGACAATAAAGAGTGAAATCATCTGCCGAAGTATCGGCCTGCACACAGGTAGGAAGGTCAACATGACCATCCTGCCTGCGGGTGTAGATAGAGGTATAACTTTCATTCGTAATGATCTTGCCGGGAAACCACGGATCGTGGCGGAACTCGGGAACGTCTGCGATACGACCCTGGCGACTACGATCGGCGTAAATGGCGCCACCGTATCGACGGTGGAACACCTCTTGTCAGCCTTCAGCGGGATGGGGATTGACAATGCTGTCGTGGAATTGGACGCTCACGAAGTTCCGATCATGGATGGCAGTGCTCAGCCTTTCGTCAACATGCTCAAAGAGGTCGGCACCCGACCTCAGGGAAAATGCAAAAAGTTGCTCGTCATCAATAGCCCCATCTCCGTTGCCGATGAAAGCGGATCCGCCGCGTTTCTGCCGGCCCGGGAATTCAAGATGACCTACACCATCGACTTCAAGCATCCGATTATTGGTCGTCAGACCTGTCATTTCCACTTTTCTGATGCGGCGTATGAACAAGAAATTTGTGCCGCTCGCACCTTTGGCTTTCTGAAAGACGTTGAGTATCTTCAGGCGGCAGGGCTTGCTTTGGGCGGTTCTCTGAAGAACGCCGTCGTCCTGGATGATCACCGAATCATCAACAAAGGGGGGGTGAGGTGTCCTGATGAATTTGTCAAACATAAGGTGCTGGACGCCATCGGGGATTTGTCTCTTTTGGGGATGCCCATCATCGGACATTTTGTGGCTTTCAAGTCGGGTCACCGTTTGAATAACAATCTCTTGAAAGAACTTTTGATACGCCAGGATTGCTGGGAAATCGTCAATAGCTATCCCATGGAATTACCTACAAAGACGTTGAAATCTTTGCATATACCTTCTTTTGCCGTCCTTGATGCCGTGTCCGCCTAGCCTCCTTCGGCTGTTCAAAGCAGATAAGACTTGATTTTTCTTCGTTCGTTCCATAGACTCCCGCAGTTGCTATCATCTTTTCAAAGGCGGATGTCTGTAGAAATGATCGACAAAACAAGATTGTTGGCGGTTATCCTTGTCATCCTGATGTGGTTCTCTCCGGCTTATGCCCGAGAGGCGGAGATTCGGGATGTCCTGGTGACCCATCAGGGAGACGCGATCACTGTATATGCCAGGGTGACGAACTGTTTCACCAAAGGCATGGAGTCGGCCATTATGGCCGGGGTGCCGACAACTTTCACCTTTCTTCTTGATTTGAACTGGGAAAGGAACTTCTGGTTTGATAAAAGAGTTGTCGGATCGGTGATCAGACAGACAATCAAATATGACAGCGTGAAGAAGCTTTTTTTTGTATCTGCAGCAGATGGCAGGGGAGCGACGGCGTTCCAGGATATCGAGAGCGCCAAGCGGGCAATGGCGGAAATAACCGGGACCCTCGTCATACCCCGCAACGTCGATAAACGGCAAAGACCATTTTATGTCATGATCAAAGCCAAACTCGACAAGGTCAGGCTTCCTCTCTACATGGAATATGTTTTTTTCTTTGTTTCCCTGTGGGATTTCGAAACCGACTGGTATCGTCAGGAGGTTGCCTTTTGAGAAAAGAAGGTTCCTCCATTATTCTTGATGTCAAGGAACGCCGCCGTAGAAAAAGGGAGCGAATCCTGATTGTCGTCACGGTGTTCGTGATTGTCCTTTTGACATTCCTCGAGACCCATCTGACCAGGCAAGAAACAATTCTTCCCGTTTCCAGCAATGTCCTTATCTTCGGCCTGATCAATATCAATATTATCCTGATTATTCTGCTTATTTTCCTTATTGTAAGAAATGTTGTCAAACTTGTGTACGAAAGGCGACACGGCATCATCGGCTCCCGGATCAGGACAAAACTTGTTGCCGCCTTTGTCAGTTTGTCTCTCATTCCGACGATTGTTCTGTTTATCGTTTCCATCAACTTTTTATCCTACAGCATTGATAACTGGTTCAATCTCAGGATAGGAGACGCCCTGAACAGCACCCTCGAGGTTGCCCAGACTTCCTACCAGTACACATCGGACTACGCCAAATTTTATGCCCGCCAGCTCAGCGGCGATATCAGCGAAAACCGCCTCTACGAGAAAGAACGAGCCAAATATCTTAAAGCTCTGGTCGAACAGCGGCAGAAGATCTATAACTTGGGGCTTCTGGAGGTGTACTTTGACAGCCAGCGCGAAAGGATCACCATCAAGGACCCGAATAAACCCGACGCGGTCCCCGTTACCCTCTCTCCAAAAACTATCGAAGAGGTCTTCTCAGGGAAAGAGGTTTCCACTGTTCAATCTTCGGGCAGCGGCGACCTTGTCAGCGGCATTGCCCCGATCTATGCGCGTCTCAGTACGGGAGAAGTAATCGGTATGGTCGTGGTCAGCTATTATATCTCCCGGGCTTTCGTCGATAAGCTGGCTATAATTTCCAAGACGTCGGAAGAGTACAAACAACTCAAACTCCTCAAGAACCCTATCAAGTTCAGCTATATCGTGACCTTGTCCATCGTCACACTCCTCATCATTTTTTCCGCTACCTGGTTCGGCCTCTTTCTGGCCAAGCAGATTACCGTTCCTATCCAGGACCTTGCCGAGGCTACCGGTAAGATTGCTCAGGGCGATCTCGATCACCGGATCGATATCACTGCTGACGATGAAATCGGCACCTTGGTCGATTCTTTTAACTCCATGACGAAAGACCTCAAAAAGAGCCAGCAGAAAGTAGAACAGGCCAATATAGACCTTGAACAGCGTCGCAAGTATATGGAGACGGTCCTCAGGAATGTTTCTGCAGGGGTAATCTCTGTGGACAAGGATGACGTGATCACGATCATCAACCGGGCGGCGGAAAGGATGCTGGAGATCAAGACCGAAAAGGTTCTGCACCGATCATACCAGGAAGTCCTGCAGCCCGAACATATGGTTCTGGTTGAGGAATTGCTTGAGGAGATGGAGAAGAGTGAGAATGGGTTTGTCGAAAGACAGCTCGAACTCAATGTCAAGGGACGGCCTCTCACGGTACTGATCACGACTACGATCATCAACGATGATGAAGGACACGATATGGGAATGGTGCTCGTTTTCGAGGACCTCACCCAGCTGCAGAAGGCGGAGCGGGCCGCGGCATGGCGAGAAGTGGCGCGCCGCATGGCCCATGAAATCAAGAATCCCCTGACGCCCATCCAGTTATCGGCGCAGCGGTTACAGCGAAAATACGGCGACCGTCTCAGTGAAGACGGCGAAATCTTTCATGAATGCACGAAGACTATCATTGGCCAGGTCGAGGTGCTGAAGAATCTTGTCAACGCTTTCTCCCGTTATGCCCGCATGCCCGTGACCAATCCATTTCTTAACGATTTGAATGAAGTACTAGTCGACGCAGTTGTTCTTTTCCAGGACGCTCATAAGGATATAAACTTCGATTTCCAGCGTGGAGAGGGCATTCCTCAACTTAATATCGATCCGGAGCAAATAAAACGGGTCATGGTAAACCTTCTCGACAATGCTGTGGCCGCCTTGACAAAAGGAGACGGACGGATTGAAATAAAGACGTCCTACCATCCCCGGCAGCACCGGGCGGTGGTGGAAGTTACTGATAATGGTTGCGGGGTGCCGTCAAACTACAAGGGCAAAATCTTTGAGCCCTACTTTTCAACGAAAAGATCGGGAACTGGTCTCGGATTAGCCATCGTCAGCTCAATCATCAATGATCATCATGGCCAGATTAGCGTCACGGACAACCAACCCCGGGGAACGGTTGTGGCATTTGAATTGCCCACCCCGGAAGGGGACACAGAGAAGGGAAACCATGCGTAAAACCATCCTTATTGTCGACGACGAAGAGAGCATTTGCCAGTCCCTGGGGGGTATCCTCAGGGATGAAGGTTACGATGTCCTTACGGCGGGAAGCGGGGAGGATGCCCTGAAAATTATTGACGAAGAAATGCCGAATCTTGTCCTCCTCGATATCTGGCTTCCCGGTATAGACGGGATTGAGGTGCTTAAGGTTATTCGCTCCGATTATTCCCATATCCGGGTGATCATGATGTCCGGTCATGGAACAATCGAGACAGCCGTCAAGGCGACCAAGCTTGGTGCTTATGATTTTATTGAAAAACCGCTGTCCATGGATAAGATCATTCTTTTAGTCAATC
>JBAYKV010000249.1:0-5102 GCA_041664405.1 Syntrophales bacterium | reverse complement strand
TGGATGAAAACATAAAGATCTCCGCTGGGACCGCCATGTTCCCCTTGTTCCCCTTCCCCACGCAACCGGAGGCGGGAGCCCGTCTCGACACCGGCAGGAATCTTGATCTGGACGATTTTGGCAACCTTTTCCCGACCGGCGCCCCGGCAGCTTTTACAGGGGTGGGAGATGGTCTGGCCCACCCCGCGACAATTCGGGCAGGTGGTGCTGATGCTGAAGAAGCCGCTGGACTGGGTAACCTGACCACGGCCGCCACACCGCGAACACACCTCCGGGGCCGTTCCCGGCGCCGATCCAGTCCCGCCGCATTCATGACATCTTTGATATTTGTCGATATCGATGTCCCTGGAGAGGCCAAAGGCGGCTTCCATGAAAGAGATTTGCATGTCGTAGCGCAAATCGGCCCCTGCCCGGGCAGAACTTCGCGACCGGGAGCGCCCGTTGCTAAAGCCGAAGATGTCGCCGAAGATGTCGCCAAAACTTGAAAAAATATCGCCACCGGAAAAGCCCTGGAAACCGGAACTGCTCAATCCCTCGTGGCCGTATTGATTGTAGATTTCCCTTTTTTGCTGGTCGCTGAGGACTTCATAGGCCTCGGCGGCTTCCTTGAATTTGTCCTCCGCTTCACGGTCCCCCGGATTTCGGTCCGGATGGTACTGCATCGCCATGCGGCGGTAACTTTTCTTGATATCCTCTTCGGTGGCGGTGCGGGTAACTTCTAGAATTTCATAATAACATCGTTTAGTCATGGACTTGTTTCAATCTCTTTTCTGGTCTTTGTCTTGGCTTCCGGATGTTCCGGTTGCGGTAAAAACGGCGCTAATTTAATAACGATGGGCGGTTATGTCAAGGTTCATGAGTACATCTCAAGCGGTTAACCTTCGTAGTGCTTCCTCATATTTGTCAGCAGTTTTACTGATTATATCATCAGGAAGGTTGGGGGCCGGAGGGCGCTGATCCCACGCGAGGGACAGGAGATAGTCCCGGAGGAATTGCTTGTCAAAACTGCCCTGTCCTCTTCCCTCCTCGTAGGCGTCCTGGGGCCAGAACCGGGATGAGTCCGGGGTCAGGAGTTCATCGATGATGATCAGGTCTCCATTAAAAATGCCGAACTCCATTTTAGTGTCGGCGATGATGATCCCCCGGGTAAGGGCCAGAGCGGCGGCCCGATTATAAACGGCGATACTGATTTCGATAATCCTTGCGGTCAATTCCTTGCCGATCAGGTTTTCCGTTTCCCTCTTGGTGATGGCCATATCATGTTCCCCCTCCGGGGCCTTTGTCGAAGGGGTGAATATCGGTTCAGACAGGCGGGACGATTCCTTCAACCCTGCGGGCAGGGGAATTCCCGACACGATGCCATTATTCAGGTAATCCTTCCATCCCGAACCGCTGAGGTATCCCCGGACGACACATTCCACGGGCAGTGGCTGCGCCTTTTTTACCAGCATACTGCGACCGGTCAGGATATCCCGATAGGGCCGGCATGCCTCGGGGTACTCATCGGGATTGACGGATATTATATGGTTGCCGACGATATCCTCCATCTTCTCGAACCAGAAGGCGGACATCTGGGTGAGAATCCTTCCTTTGCCCGGGATGGGGTTGGGCATGATCACGTCAAATGCGGAAATTCTGTCCGTTGCCACAATCAACAACTGGGACTCCAGGGCATAAATGTCCCGGACCTTTCCCCGGCCGACTAAGGAAAGGCCGGGCATGGATGTGGAGATAAGCTGGTTGCTCATGGTGCGACCCCCTCGATTTTCAAAGTAATTTCAAAATTTCAGGTACGGGTTATGGAGCTTCTCATATCCGATCGTTGAGGTCGGGGCGGCGCCGTAATTGTGTCCCGGGAAAACCTTCGTTTCATCGGGAAGGACGGCCAGCTTCTCCTTGAGGGAGCGAGCCATGACAGTCCATGATCCTCCGGGCAGATCGGTCCTGCCCACGGCCCCCACAAAAAGGGTGTCGCCGGTGAAAACCAGGCCGTCGCCCCGCAGGCACATGCTGCCGGGGGAATGTCCGGGGGTGGCCATGACCTGTAAAGAGACCTTCCCCAAGGTAAGCACATCTCCTTCCTTGACGGTGATATCGGCAGGAGGGGACTGCTTGGCCCCGAACATGCGGAGATACATGGCAGGGGTGGAAACGAGCATTTCGGCGTCCCCTTCATGAATAACGATTTTGGCCCCCGTGCGCTCCTTCATGCTCTGGTTGCCGGATATATGATCCACATGCCCGTGGGTATTGACAATATATTTGATTTCCAAATTGTTTTTTTCCGCCAGGGAAACGAGCATAGATGTTTCAGCTGCCGGATCAATCACAAAGGCCTCTCCGGTTTCCTCATCTCCGATCAGATAGGCGAAAACAGCCATCTGACCGACCTGTATCTGTTTAAAAAACATGGCAACCTCCAAATTCCCGTCGGGATGTCTTCCTTTTTTCAGGGGAGTTGCCCTATCATGATTGCAGCGAAAATGTCAACCGGCGAAATGTCAGATAAACTCTGAAAAATTATGAATAATACCTCTTGAAGAGCAGGAGTCCGGGAGGATTGAGGCTGACGGTTTTTCAATTCCCTCGATGGCGGTCAGCATTTCGACAAGTTCCGGGCCTTCCGAGGCCATGAGTTCGTAACCGACATGATTACGTCTGACGAGGGGCCGCTGAATAGGGCGACCTCAAAGATCAGGGGCGGCGTGTCGGCGTTCACTCCTTGACCGGTCGTTCCCCGAAAAGGGACCGGCCGATCCTGATGATGGTCGCTCCCTCCTCAACGGCAATTTCGAAATCCCCCGACATGCCCATGGAAAGTTCCTCCATGGTCACCCCGGGAATGCTCAAATCCGCAATCCGATCACGGAGCGATCTCAGGGCGGCGAAACAGGGACGCGCCTCCTCGGGATCGTCAAACCAGGGCGCCATGGTCATAAGCCCCTGAATGGAGAGGTGTTCGAGGTGGGAGACCTCCTTTACCAGCCCTGGCGCCTCCTTACCGTCGATACCCCGCTTTGTTCCTTCCCCGCTGATATTCACCTCCATGAGGATCTTGAGCAGCCGGTCTTCCTTGGCCGCCCGCCTGTTCAGTTCCAGGGCTACGTCCATCCGGTCCACCGAATGAACCATGTCGAAGAGCTTGGCGGCGTATTTGGCCTTGTTGGTCTGCAGATGACCGATGAGATGCCATTCCTGGGGCCGACCCATGAGTTCGATCTTCCGTTTCGCCTCCTGGACGTAATTCTCCCCGAGGATATCAACGCCGGCGGCGATGGCGGCAAGGATTCGCTGGTCATCCACGGTCTTGGTTACCGCCATGAGGCGCACGTCGGCGGCCCGGCGTCCCGATCTGGCGGCGGCGGCCGCGATCCGCTGCCGGATATCTTCCACGTTCTGTCTGATGGCATGTTCCGTTGTCATATATCGAACCTCAGCGCTCCGGCTTTTTTCAACGCATCCACGACCTCACAGAGGGGCAATCCCATGACATTGGTGTAGGACCCTTGAATCTCCTTGATGAAAAAGGCCCCCAGCCCCTGAACGGCATAGGCCCCGGCCTTGTCATAGGGCTCCGGCGACTCAATATACCACAATTTTTCATCTTCCGAAATATTCCTGAAGGTAACGGCGGCCCGGACCTCTTCTTTGATTGCGATATGTCCGGACAGACGCAAAAGGGCAAAGCCTGTATATACCTCGTGGGTCCGGCCGCTGAGTTTTTCAAGCATCCGCTCCGCTTCGGAGGAATCGGCCGGCTTGCCCAGGACCTCGCCGTCAATGACCACAATGGTGTCGGCCCCCAGGACCCAGGCTCCAGGATGGGCTTGCGCGATGGTGTAGGCCTTGTTTTCCGCAAGCCTGAGGACGTGTTCGGCAGGTTTTTCGTTGATGAAAAATGTCTCGTCCGCCCGGCTGGGGATAACCTGGAAATCCAGTCCCAACAGGCGCAGTAGTTCCTCCCGGCGGGGAGAGGCGGAGGCAAGGATCAGGGGATGGCTAAGGATCAAACCCATATCGTGTTTCCTTTCATAAAACCGCGACTATGTAACAGCTTCTTTGTCTCTTGACAAATTGAAAATATGGGGCGAAGAGGAACAAAGACATATTTAAACTCTCGTTTGGAGAATCATTATGAAGAATTTTGTTCTCGCCCTGTGTCTGGTTGTCCTGATGGGGAGCGGACAGCTTGCCTGGGCCGATACCAGAGCGGTTCAATTAAACGTTCCCGGCTGCAACTCCTGAGGGGACCGGGCCAGGATGGGGTCCATCCTGAGAAGTACGGACGGTGTCGGCAAATTCGAGATGCCTAAAGAGGGGGTTGTCGTCATCACCTTTGACGACAGGAAAACCACGGTGGCAAAAATCGTCCAGACCCTTGAAAAGGGACGTTTTACCGTCAAGGGGAAACCGGTTTATGTCAATTTGGCTGCGCCTTCTGAGCGGGGCGCTTCCCCAGGGAAAAACGCGCCGTCGCCACAGGAGTTGCCTCTTTACTCTACTTCCCCCGATTCCGGCGGTACCATGTCACGATAGGCCACTTTGACCTTCCCCCCGGAAACTGATCCATTTTCAAACGGAGTCCTTCCTGATAATGAGCTATCATCAAAATTCAACATCAGGACAACAGTGATTTCCTTTAAAAGCTAACGCAAAAATCAGGCGTGGGGCCTCTGAGCTGGCCCGCTAAGCCCCTGTTCTTTTTCCTGTCGCCTGAATTTGACTGGTTAGCAGAAGGGCCTTCTTTTTATGCTTGTTTTTACTCCTCAAACCTCCCGAACTTCGGTAAGCAATTTTATGCCGTTAAGAATCTCTGTTATTCTTTTTTCTGAAACCTGCCCTATTTTTTCAACCAAATCACTTCTGTTGACTGCGAAAATTTGAGAAATATTGACTACGCTTTGTTTAGGAAGATTTGCTTCACCCTGGTTCAGCAGGACATTGCCAGGAGCCTTTACCCGTTTAAGGTTTGAGGTAAGGGAACAAACGACAACTGTGTTTATTCGACTGGCATTAAATAAATTGTTTTGAATCACGATATGGGGATGACGATATCCTGGCTCCGAACCCGTGGGTTCAGTAAGGTCAACCCAATATATTTC
>JBAYKV010000248.1:0-5120 GCA_041664405.1 Syntrophales bacterium | reverse complement strand
CGGTCGTTTTCTGGCCACCCATGGCCGCCGCTTCACCTGCACGGCCCGCGGTACCCGCGGGGATTGCGGAGCCTGTGGCTTTCGAGCCCATCCCGCTCCCCGGTTTTGCCTGCTGCAAATCCGTCACACCTACACCTTCAAAACCAGGCCCCCTGATTTCCTTCACCGTCCCTGGCGGAATATCCCGGTACCGGGCACACCCCGTCGTAGTCAGCAGCAAACCCGCCACTGCCGGCAACAAAATGGCACACAATATTAAATATTTGATCCGCATCATGGTTTTTCCTGATTCAATGAAGATTTGGCTTGCATACCAGAATTTTACCCAAACCACCAAGGGCTTTTTAGTTGGGGGCCAGGTCTTTGGGGGGAAACCGGGACAGCGCCCCTATTAATTTTATGATCAGATGCCTTCTTTGACTTTATAGATGGTCGGATGTGCTTCCGTATCCTGGCGATGAGTGGAAAGATCCGCGGCTAAAGCGTCAAGTTTGTGTTCGAGGCAATCAATGCGCTTGTCCAGCCGCTCCTCAACCCGGTCCAGCTTTTCGGAGAGCATTTGATGGCCCTCAACAACTAGGTCCAGCTTGTGCTGAACAGCGTCAGCGAAGCTCCCGACATGGCGGGCGATCATGCTATCGATCTTTTCAAAGTCATTTTCGTTCATTTTTACCTCGGTCTAGCATATTTGATTTAGCAACCATTTTCCCATTTGTTCCACCTCTCTATGTAAACATTCCAATTGGGGGTCACAGACTCTCCCACTCATCTAAAAGAATTTCTCTCCCTATTCCCTGTTCGATTTCTTTCAGCAGTGACTTAACCTGCGGTACGGAGTATTCCTTATTGCTTGGCACTGTGAAGGTATAGATTCCGTAACGCATATAGAAATGGCTGCCACCCGGTTCCGGGGAAGCAAAGCCGAGTCTCTTCAGTTTTTTGATAAAGTCCCTTCGTTTACAGGGCTTCCATTTATGCATGAGCCACAGCAGCCTCGCCCTGAAAAGCAGGCATCCTTATGTTCAAGTTAATCCTGCCCATAACCGGCAATTTGTCTCCGTATCGAATCTTGACAATGAGCCAGCCTTCAAGACTGGATTTCAGCTCCTGCTCACATTGATAAAGCGTCGCTCCAAACGCTATAACCCCTGGACATTCGGGAATCTTTCCAGAAAATGATCCGTCTTCAAGTTTGTCGTAAACCGCTTTACTCATAGCCTTATCGATATATTCTATAAGCATGATCTCTCCTCCAGAGTATTTTGAAAAATGAGGGACAGCGCCCTAATTAATTTCATGATCATGTACCTTCTTTGACTTTATAATTGTTTACGTAAACGACAATTTTCAAGAATCTTTACCAGAATTTCACCCAAACCACCAAGAGCTTTTTAATGGGGATCAGGAGGATGTTGATTTTAATAGGGCGCTGTCCCTAATTATTCTTACACCCCTAATGCTATGGGCGTCGGTGCCGAAATGCGTATAGACTTCCATTTTCTCCAAGCTGTTAGCCGTCTGCTGCACCTGGGGGCCGTACCAGGCAGCGAAACTGCCGAGGTTGGCCTGGAAGGCGCAACCAAGGTCAATCAGATAGGACAACAGGGTTGAGTTCTGTGTACTGTGTGCCGTGGCCCGAGGGCTGAGGGATGAAGACCGAGGGCTCAACGCCGAGGGCTCAGCGCCCTGAGCTGAGCGCCGGGCGCCGAATCTTGAACCAAAGAAAAAGGAGAAATATTTCGCTAGTTTGGAGTCGGAGCCGGATTCGGAAGCAGAAGGCTTGGCGAAAAGATCGCAACGCTCGGGATGGGCGATCATGGGGATAAAGCCGCCGCGTCTGACATTGAATAAGGTTTCCGTGACAAACTCCTCAGGGCTATGGTTGGGGATCTCGATCATGATAAAGCGCGTCTCCCCAAGGGTCAACGGATCTTTCAGGTAATCGGGCAAATACTCGTCCAGGTAATGCTCCCGGCCGGGAAGAAGATTAAGGTCAATATTTTCAGCGTTCAATCTTTTCTGTAAAGAAGCCAGCGCTGCTTTGACCGCCCTGTTGTCTGCATCGTAGGTCCCTTTGATCAGGTGGGGTGTGCAGTGCACCGTGGTGAAACCGGCTTTCCGCATGGCCGCCGCCATTTCTACCGCCTCGTCCTCGGTGGCGGGGCCGTCGTCGATACCCGGAAGAAGATGGCAATGGAAATCAATCATAGCGCATGGGGGGTCAGGTCTTGTTTTTTAGCGTTTTGCCGGGGGAGGAAGACATTGATTTTAAATAGGGCGCTGTCCCTATTTATTACCAGAGCCGGAGGGCTGTTCCTGTCAGGACCGCCGTATTCATGAGCAGTTGGTTGAGGTCCCGGATTTGTTTAAGCCAGGTGATATGGGTGAGCTTCTCCGGGACAACGATGATGTCGCCCGATTCGATTTGCTTGATCTTCCGCCCAAAGGCCGTTATTTCCCACTGTTCGTTCCGGTTGCTCCATTCGATGAATCCCCGGGCGAGCTTGCGGACACCGCCGTCCACCTTGATGGTAAAGATATTGGGTTCATCGGCATACCGTGCATAGCCGCCGGCCGCAGAAATATACTCCCAATAGTCCCATTTGTCGTCGTATATTTGCGGTCCTTCGGACATAACGGCGCCGATGACGTTGACGACGTTGCCATTTTTGGGCAGATGGAGGATGTCTCCGTCCTCCATCTCGACATCCTGGGTACTGCCTTTCAGCAGCCGCAGATGGGCAATGGTGATGGTCAAGCGTCCCGTGGCCTTCAGGGACTTCATGTATGCGACAAAGCGCTGCCTCAGTTCCAATTCGTCCGCCTTCATGGTGGGGGGGGCTTTGATTTTATCCGGGGCGGGGGCGGCGCCGGGGATGGTGCGCGTGCTGACGTTAGCGCTGGAGGAGGAGGCGCCGGGGCTGTTGTTGGGTCTGCTGCTGGAGCTGGTGGAAGTGCCGGTGTTGATGGTGGCGCCGGCCACACCCGGCGGGACTAGTTCCCGCTCTATTCGTTCCGCCATGTCGTTCAGGTTCTGCTGCTGAACTTGCCGGACGCTCTCCCGGGTGAAATAGGCCCCCCGCAGATAGGCGTTGCTCGTATAGCCGCCGGCCCGTTCGATGACGGAACTCAACCTTTCGCCTTTCTGAATCGGATACCGCCCGGGACGCTTGAATTCTCCCGAAAGGGTTACATATTTCCCCGCCGGGGCGGCGGGAGCGGCGGTCGCATCCAGAGGGACGACGGTGGAAGCTACGACTTTGGCGCCGTCTGCGGTCGGCCCGACGGCGCCGGGGACACTTTGTCCGGACGAGGCAGCCCCGGTGGGAATATTTTGTCCGGGCGCAACATTGCCATCCAGAGGGACGGGGGGAACACCTGCCGCCGCGGGAGCGCTGATTGCAGTGCCGACAACGGCCGTAGCAGCAGCGGCGACAGGGACGTCAAAGGCGGTAGCCCCGGCAGCAGCCCCAGAGACGGCCGCCCCAACCCCAGCACTACCAGCGGCAGCGGTACTAGCGGATCTCTCAGTGAACGGGGAAACCCGGACAAGGTCCCGGTCCTGCAGGGAAGGCGGGACTGACTTCTTCAGGTTCAGGTCCTGTTCGCTGACGTCGTAAATTACCTTGCGCTCGTTCCCGATGATTCGCTCCACCTGTATCCGCCGGGCTTCGGTCGCCGGCGACGGGGCCGCGATGACGCCCCCCGCCAGACCAATGAGATTTTCCAGGTCGGCACGGTCCTTCAGCTCATAAACGGCCGGACGTCTGACGCTGCCGGCAATCCCGACAGCGGGTCCCTTCGGGGGGACGAAAACCTCGTCCCCGGCCATCAGGGTGATATCTTTGGATTTGGATCCCTTTAACAGGAGGTCGTAAAGATCGAACGATGCAACGGTGATGCCTTTTCTTATGACCTGGACATTGCGCACGGAACCTGTTTCACTGGGCCCGCCGGCGGAGATCAGGGCGTCGGTAATCGTGGCGAAGGCGCCGACGGTATGGGGACCGGGCCGCCGGACCTCGCCCCGGACGGCGACGTGGAATGTCTTCCGGGCGTTCATGGAAATATCCACACTTACGCCGGCGGTCTCTTCCGTTTTCTTGATGACCTGCTTCGACATCTCTTCAAAAGTCATCCCGCCCACGAAGACGGAACCGATCCGGGGAATGTCAATCCGGCCGTTTCCGTCCACCGTAAGCTCATGCCGGGCGTTGATGCTGCCGCTCAAGACCAAACTGACCTTATCTTCCGGCCCGACCCGGTACTGCATCGGCACAGGGATATTATTGAGGTCGGCGGACACGGTGGCGGTGGTTGCTGCAGTCGCGGCTGTTGCGGTCGTTGACGCGCCGACAGCGTTTTTTGCGGCAGTTACATTCGTGGCGGCAGCCGTGCGGAAGAATTCATAACCGAAAGGCATGAGAGTCGCGAACTCCCTGTCTGCAGATCCGGCCGGCAGAGTATTCGCGACTTCCGGTCCGGCCTTTAGCACCTCCGCAGTATGGGTATTCGCCGGAGCCGGACCATTCTGACCCCACACCGAGGAAACCAGGAGCGGCAAAAAAACCAGGAGCGCCAGGATCAGCAAGATGGTTCGAAAGGGGGTCCGGTCTTGAATTTTAACGTTTTGCATGGGTCCTTTATATATGGGGGTCAGGCCTATCTATTGATAAAGCTCCGCCCTCTCGGTTCCACGGGGGACCGGGTTGCGGGGTAAAAATGATGAGGGAAGATGTAGTGACATTTGCAAAAGGGTATTTTCATCGCATAAGCGGAATGAAATATCAAGGATATAAACATTCAAACTGAGACACTACCAATATTTAACACCCATGCCCGAAGCTATTTTTTCAAATTGCTTGTCTTTGAGGAGGAATACTGATATATCTTTCAATCGCTGATTTCATAAGTAATTACAACGAAACAAGAAGGAGATGCAATAATATATGCACAACCCGAATTTCAGCTCCGGCCCCTGTAGCAAGCGCCCCGCGTGGGGCCTCGACGCCCTGAAGGACGCCCCTGTCGGCCGTTCACATCGTTCCAATCTGGGCAAGGAAAAGCTCGCACGGGCCATATCGGAAACGAAACGCATCCTCGGGATTCCTGATGATTAT
>JBAYKV010000247.1:0-5152 GCA_041664405.1 Syntrophales bacterium | reverse complement strand
CATTACGTTCAGCTCCGCCGTCGGCGGCCTGGATGCGGTCATCCGCGCGGACAGGCTGTGGGTGGCGGACGGTAAACTACCCCATCCCTTTACCAATGCGAATTCCTGTATCAATATGGTCGGAGGCAAGGTATCCATCATGACCGGGGCGACCGGTCCTATTACGTCCACCATCACCGCCTGCGCTACGGGTTCCACCTCCCTGACCGTCGGCGCCATGTTTCTGGAATTGGGCATGGCGGATGTGGTGATCTGCGGCGCCGTGGATTTCCCCCTCGTTGAGACCATCCTGGGCGGTTTTGCTACCATGAACGGCGCCTACAAGCCGAAGGAGGGGCAGGGGGAAGAACCGCCGGAGCAGGCAAGCCGCCCCTTTTCCGTCAACCGCCGGGGTTTTGTCGTTTCCGAAGGGGCCGGGTGCATCATTCTCGCCACCCGTGAATTTGCCGAGGGCCACGGTTTGTTACCGAAGATAGAGATGAAAGGGTGGGCCATGACCTCGGATGCCCACCATTTTGTCGCTCCGAACCAGGACACGGTCACGCGTTGCATTGCAGAAAGTATCGCCCACGCCGGTTTGCAGCCGGAGGACATAGATGCGGTCAATGCCCACGGGACATCGACCAGGATCGGCGACCGGGTGGAAGGGGATGCCCTGCGGGATGTCTTTGGGGGGCGTGTTCCGCCGGTGTCGGCCAACAAGTCGCAGGTGGGCCATGCCATGGGGGCGTCGAGCGCCGTTGAACTGATCCTGGCCATGGAGGGTATGGTGCGGGAGACGCTGCTTCCCACCATTAATTATAAGCCCGATCCGGAGATTGCCCTGGATTGTGTATCCGAGGGGGCAAGATCCCTCGCGCAAGAGTTTGTGTTAAAGAATGCTTTTGGATTCGGCGGCTGCAATGCCTGCATTGTTCTGCGCCGGATGGGATAGGGTAAACCGGATTAGATGAGAGCGCCGAGGAACCGAAAAGTTTTTGTCATTGGCTATGGTGCGGCGACGCCCCTAGGGAAAACCTTTGCCCAAACGTGGGAGCGGGCCGTGCGAGGGGAGGCCGGATTTCGCAAGGTCACCCGATGCCAGGTGGAATCCATGTGCAATGTGGTGGGAGAAATCCCCGACTGGGATCCCCGGGCCTTCCCTTTTTCCGGCAAGAAGGAAGTCTACAACTGGAACGCCTCCTTCGTCATCCTCACCATGGCCGTTGTCAAGGAGGCCATGGAAAACGCGGGGCTCCAGATGGACAAGGAGACGAGCCCCCGGACGGCCTGTCTGATCGGCTCGGCCATCAATGGCACCGACGCCTTTCGGATCGCCCAGGGAAACATGCGGGCCGGCGGTCCCCTGAAGGTCAGCCCTTATTTGCTGCCCAATCTTTGCGCCAACCTGCCTTCGGGAAAGGCGGGCATGCTCATGGGATTTACGGGTCCCATCTTCTCGCCCCAGGGGGCGTGCGCCTCCGGGAATCATGCTATTGGGATCGGCGCGCGGATGATCCGGGACGGCGATTGCGACTTTGTCCTGGCGGGCGGTGTAGACATGCCGATTATGCCGGAAATAATTCATGGATTTGAAAACATGAACGCGACCATCAGAATAACCGCCCAGGACCGGGCGTATAATGATCCCTCCCAGGCGTCCCGGCCATTCAGTCGTGACCGGAAGGGTTTTGTCTTTGCCGAAGGGGGAGGCGTCGTCGTCCTGGCCGCGGAAGAGGCAATCGGCGCCCACGGCCTCCATGCCAAGGCGGAGGTGATCGGCGTCGGCTGGACCTCCGATGCCTATCATTTTACCCGGCCCAAGCCGGAAACGATTATCCGGGCGATCCGGGAAACGATTGCCGATGCCGAATTGACGCCCGCCGATGTTCAGTATATCAATGCCCATGGGACCTCGACTATCAGGGGAGATGCCGCGGAAGTAGAATGCCTGCGGGAAGTCTTCGGCGAGGGATTGCGCCATATTCCCATCTCGTCGAACAAGTCCCAGATCGGCCATACTCTGGGCGGGGCCGCGGCCATTGAGGACGCCCTGACCATTGAGGGGATGCAGCGGGGGGTGATTCTGCCCACGATCAATTATCTTCCCGACCCCCAGTTCGAAGGTCTGGACTTTGTCCCCAACGAGGCCCGGCGGGTCCACCATGAGATCGCCCTGTCGAACGCCTTCGGGTTTGGGGGAACTAATTGCTGCATCCTTTTCCGGGGAGTATAGAATGAAACAGCGACCTTTCAGACCCGAAGCGTTGGAGGCGGATGCCCGTTACGTCCGGGACCAGGAAACGGGTCTTTGCTGGCACGTGTCGTTTAATCGCATCCTGTACATCGATACGGACCGGTCCGACGTTGTCTACCACGCCAATTATCTGCGTTATTTCGAGTACGGCCGTACTTCCCTGATGCGGGATGCGGCCTACCCGTACAAGGAGATAGAAGACAGCGGTTATGTCTATCCCATCATCGATCTGGGAATTCAATTCTACGAGCCCCTCCGTTACGATGATCCCATGCGTATCCACACCCGGCCGGCCGAACTGGAGCGGGTGAAACTCCGTTTCGATTATGTTATCACTCACGGCGAATCCGGGGCGATCGTCTGCAAGGGATTCACGAAGCACTGCGCCCTTAATGCGTCGGGAAGACCAGTGGCTGTGGACCCGAAGACCGTTCAACTTTGGAAGACCTTTCCCGCCTGAACGGAATATTCTAGATCGGAGAGTCTGATAACCCCTATGACACGTGAAGAGATCAAAACTGCCATCCTGGAATTTTTCCGTAAAGAATTTGAAATTGAAAATCCGGGTATGGAAGACAACTTGAGAGAAATACATGGTTTCGACAGTATCGATGCCATCGAGTTGCTCCTGGAAATCGAGAAGCTCCTCGGTTCCGAACTGACCCAGGAGGAAAAGAAGCGGGCCATGGATATCCAGAACCTCAATCAGGTTTGCGATTATGTTGAATCTATGGCCAGGGTCAGGTAAACATGCGGGAGGCAATGGTCAGTTGAGAGGTGGGACTACGTGAGCACCCGTGAGTTTAAAGGAGTCATATGGAAAGAAGAGTCGTAATTACAGCATGTTCAGCCATTACCCCCATCGGCCGCACCAAGGCAGAGATTCTTGACAGTCTGATGAATGGGATCTCGGGCGTCAAGGTCCTCCGGGAAGATGATGTGTTGTCCCCCTATATCCACTCCAAGGTTTTCGGGACCGTCGACTATCCCATCACCTACGATTTCAAGCGCCAGTACCGTAAGACCATGGGACCGGTGGCCTATTACGCCTGCCAGGTTGCGAAGGAGGTGCTCGAGAGCGCCGGTCTCGATGAGGCTTTCGTCACGGGCGGCCGCTTGGGTGTGGCCTTCGGTTCGACCCATGGCAGTCCCACGGTCCAGCGGGGAATTTACAAGACCTTTTTCAGTGGGTCCCAGGCGGGGTATTCTTCCATCGGCGCCGTCGACTACCTGAAATCGATGGTCCATACGACGGCTGTCAATATTACGAAGATGTTCGGCATCACCGGCCGCGTCATCTCCTCTTCAACAGCCTGTACGACGGGCAGCCAGTCCATCGGCTACGGCTATGAAATGGTCAAATACGGGATGCAGGATGCCATGATCTGCGGCGGGGCAGATGAGTACGACACGACCACTGTGGCCGTCTTCGATAATCTCCTTGCCTGTTCCACGGCCTTCAACGATACGCCGCACCTGACCCCGCGTCCCTTCGACGTGAAGCGCGACGGTCTCGTCGTGGGAGAGGGCGCCGGGGCCGTACTCCTGGAAGAGTACGAACAGGCGCGGAAAAGAGGGGCGTCCATCCTTGCGGAGGTGATCGGATTTTCCTGCAACAACAACGGCGGCGATCTGATCCTTCCGAATTTGGGCGGCATTACGGAAACCATCCGCCTCGGGTTGAAAGACGCGAAGATTCCGGCGGACGATATGGATTTCATCAGTGCCCACGCGACGGGGACCAAGATGGGCGATGTGATTGAAGCGCAGGCAATTCATAATGTTTACGGAGGCAGGCCCGCCGTGACGGGGTTTAAAAGTTACATGGGGCATACCATGGGTTCGTGCGGCGCCATCGAGACCATTATTGTGACCCATCTGCTGGCCGCAGGCTTCGTTGTGCCGACGCTGAACCTGGAGGAGGTTGATGAGAGGTGTGCCATGATCAATCATGTCATGTCCCGTCGGGAGTGCCCGCTCAGGATCGCCGCCATCCAGAATTTTGCCTTCGGCGGCGTGAATACGAGTCTCATCATCAAGAAATGGGAAGGCCGTTGAGCGGCGTTTGTATGCTGTCATCATCAACAAGACGCGTCTGGGATATTGCCGTCACGCTCACCCTCTGGGCCTATTACATCATGGGGTATCTCGTGATCTTCTCCCCTTTTTACCTGTATTCTTTCTTTTTTTCCCCGCAGCGGGAAGCGTCCTTCCAGAAATTGAATCAAATCCTGCACCGGCTTTTTTTCTCCCTGGTGCGCGTCCTCATCCCCGGCGTGAAATGGCGCATTTCCGATGAGGTCTCCTCCATCCGCTCCTCCGTAATCATCGCCAACCATCTGTCCTTCCTGGATCCCATTCTGTTTGTGTCCCTCTACGAAAAACATAAAACCATCGTCAAAAGCGATTATTTCCACTACCCCGTGTTCGGCTGGATCTTGAAGACCTCCGGGTATATGCCTTCCCTGGCTAACGGCCTTTTTACGGAGGGCATGATGAATCAGGTCAAGAACATGGCGGGATACCTCGCGGCCGGGGGGAATCTTTTTATCTTTCCCGAGGGGACGCGCAGCCGCGACGGTCGGATCGCTCCCTTTGACAAGGGGGCCTTCAGCATTGCCAAACTCTGTCGCGCGCCTATCCGGGTTGTGTCGATCGGCGGTACGGATAAACTCTATCCCCCGGACAGCTTGTGGTTCCGTACCGGGAGCCGTCAGACCATCGAAGTCGCACTGGCGGGGAGCATCGAGCCGGACTACGGAAGTCGTGCCTTTTCCCTGCCCGGCCTCATGGCGGAGGCGCGGGCCCTGTTGGAAAGGAAGGGGGTGGTGCGATGAAAGTTGTGCTTATCTCCATGCCCGACGTGGTGCCAATAATCATCCATGAAATGGCGATTCACATGCCCAATCACGGCAT
>JBAYKV010000246.1:0-5154 GCA_041664405.1 Syntrophales bacterium | reverse complement strand
TCCTCATACCAGGCTCTCGAGAGTTCTAGCTCAGAGTAAACGTCAGGATGAACTTCAATTTTTAGCACTGGCATTTCGTTGCAATTTATCCCGCACTTCTTCCCAGGGAATACACTTTACAGCCCCAGAGTCAATTTCCTTCAAACGCCTCGTTACCTCTTGTTGCCACGCAAACTCGACGTTTTTATCAACAGAGTTTTCGAGACTTGAAATCAAAATTTCTGCAATGCGGGCTCTTTCTTTCTCCGGTTCCTTGAGAGCCCGATCAATAATATCCTCAGTAGAGATAGGTCTCATCTTACGCCTCCTTTATATTTTGAGTTATAATTATCATAAATCATTGGTTTGGTAAAGATACAGGACACTGTATCTCTGCCCGACGTGACGATTACCGGTCTGCGGAACATGGTCCTCCGTGAATTCAAGCGAAGGGCTGCGGTGACTATCCCGGATGTTGGCGACGCAAACGGTATGACCAACGATTGGCTCAAGGATCAAAGGCTTCTATCTGTCAAAGAGCTGTGGGTGAACATCCCCTACCCGGCGACGGCCCGGTAATCTCTGTGAACCGCCACGTGCGGACCCGCATGCGTGGTGGTGTGGGGGCTGGGGGTTAACTACCCCCGGCTACCCGATTGGGCAATACTTTATGCTTTCTACGTGTCCACTGTCACGGGGTGCCCCAGTACAATCATTCCTCCTATTGTGGCGCAGCCTGCAGTTGAGCGTCAACGTCTTTCGCCTCTCCTTTACGGGCAATATAATCCTCGAACTTCTTCGTGAGCACGAACACGTACTCACAGATCGCGTTGAGGAAGTCGAGCAGGTCCTCGGCATCCTGCTTGGAAACCCGCTCGCCGCTCGCGTGCGCACTAAGGTTGCGGGCCTGCTGAAGAGCGCCTGCCCATCGGGTGAGCCGTGAGTCGATGATACCTCGCTCATGCAGCTCACGAATGCCCGGACCAAGGTAGACCTTGGCAGTCCCGAAGTGCCGGCATATACCCTCAAGAGCTCTGCCTGCCATAACCGTTGTCGCGTTGTAGGCACATACCTTGAAGCACTTCTTTGCCTCATCAAGCGAATGTCTTATGCTCTCAGGCACTTCATGAGAGATAAACTTCTCAGGACGCGGCCAAAGCCGCGTCAGAGATTCCTCTTCGAAGTCGTACCGGCCACCAACAAGGCCTGTGTGGCACCTCGGGCACTCAAGTAGGCAGGCATGAAAGTTGTCGGGATCATCCTCATCTTGCCAGGTGTACTGGCCCACCAGCTTCGCATCGACCTTCGCCTCGCACATGTGGCACTCGACAATCATATATCCTCCTCTATATGTCCGCCCAACGCCCAGCATAACCGGCCGGTAAAAGTTGCGGAACGAAGTGGAGCAGCTTTTACCAGTCCGAGTTCATGCTGTTGTTCGCTTCTTTCTTAGAACACACTATCAAGTTGAACATCCGATGAACAGGTGAAGTCCAGCAGATCTGCGTAAACATCAACTGCGGACTTCCCTCCCGACATTAGACTGATCAATTCATCAACCCTGAACTTATGAAACGTTGATCGGCGTGGATTAAAAAAACCCGCGTATTGCCATGGTGCATGATGAGATACGCTACCAAGCGCCAAATAGACGACGAGTTGACGAATGTCTTTCCCAGCCAAAGTTCGCTTCACCGTTTTGACCTCGACAAGGTAATCGCCGATCATTATATCTGCCGCGCACCCGCTAAGGAAGCCGCAGCCTTTGATCGGAGAATGAAAAATGAAATTCTTTGTGCCACCTTGTGTGCTAGCGAATGTCTCGTAACGGATAGCAAGTTGCAGCCCCTCCTCCAATTCTGCAGCGTTTAAACTGCCGTCGGGAAGAACAATTCTTCCTTCGTATCTGTTTATGAGATTAAAGGCTGCTATCTGTGCTTCATTTTTAACGGAATCGTTATTGAAGGCATCATGGATTGAATAACCGTGGCTGAATGCTAAACGTGCAAGGTGGAATGCGAACTCTGAAACAATAGCCACTTCTCGCGTTTCATGGCTGTCTTCTACTGGTTCGAGTTCTTGGTGGCTTGAACTCCTTAAATGCTCTTCGTGACCAACATTCAAGAGATGCACGCATGATGGTGTGAGAAGAGGCAATAGCTCTTGCCAGAAGTCGGGAAATGAGGCAGCAAATGCGCGCTCAGTTATCATATCGGCATCCTCTTGTTGCTGGGGTAGCGATTGCTAAACCAATCTCGAACGAGATTATCCATTGGAGTCCAACTCTTTTTCGCATGGCGTCGCCAGTGATCACCCTCATCACCGAGCACGTATGATGCAAGAATGAACGCTCTTTTTTCCCATACAGAAAAACCCGAATAATGTCGCTTCAAAGAAGATAACCAATAATGGCACTCCCAATCCGCAAGAACAAGCAAAATTAATCGTCTAATAAGGGGCTTCTGGTTTGCCTCGAATAGCTGTACGAGAAGCTCCTCCTTGGGTCCGCTTTTCCGTTGACCGAGTACTTGGATGTAATAGCTGAGATTTAGCTCGACACTCAGCATTGGAGACTCCTCCTTGTGCAAATGCATAAGTGTTTCGTCCACAAAATCTTTGTCCTGGTCAAGGAGTGTAGAATATACGGCACGAACAAGACGCAGGATTGTCACAAACACAGGAGATAGAACTGTGAGATTCTTAGGGTCAAGAATGGTACGGATTGCGCCACCCTGAATAGGAGGATCAAGAGCTTTTATGGCATTAATAGCCTGCTTCGATACTGTCGGGTCGATTGCTGTTTTCGCAACTTCCCTCCCAAGAATGCCGACGATATCCACTTCGCCTACAGCTGCTTTGAGTGTCTCATAGTCCTCCTCTGCGGTTGGCGAATACGGATCGAAGCGAAGCGAAATATTAAGGAGTTTCTTCTCAGGAGTCGTATCCGCAGGGTCATCTATAGGCATGAATGCACGCGATGTTTCACGGTACTCTTCAGCTGTGAGAATGCGTGTCTTTTTTTTATGCAAGACAAGCCCTTCATCAAAAAGACGTTCAGACAAAAATACAAGATTCTTAAATGCTGTGGAGCGATCAGGACAAAACATACAGAAATCGTCTGCATAGCGGCAGAAAATAATCTTTCTAGTCTTAAGGTGTTGATCAACACCGGCTAAAGCCAGTTCTGCGAGTATTCGAGATGCAGGCCCACCAATCGGCAATCCGTAAGAAACATTAATTCTTGAAAAGGCAGATAGCATCCTCATAATGCGACTCCGCATATCACCAACGGAGTGTAACCTACTTAATGCGACATCAATTCTATGGTGGTAGATACGGGGATAAAAATCCGAAATATCTGTTACAACAACGAACGGATATCGGCCTGAAAGGCCCAAACATCGATTCTTGTAATCTCGCCATGTTGAGTCCTTAAAGAGCTTTCCGGTGTCTTCCTGCCAGAGGAATCTGTACGAATAAACAGATTGTGCTTCTTCTGGCAACCTGACGGCCTCAATCTCTTCCGAAAGGCTTACAACACAAGCAAGGTAATAAGCATTCCAAAATGGTTCAATCTGAGCTGCCCATCGGAACCCAGTATATCCAACCTGACTGAGCGTCTCGATCATGTCCGGCGCATTAGTCGACATGTACTCATCAAATTTCACATGCATTGTCTCAAGGATTTCTATACACCGCTGCGGTTCATCGTGGAAGAGGTGGCATTCAAACGGGAAAGGAAAGATATCGGTGTCGCCATGTGATGAGATGTTTTTAACCGCTGCTTCAATCGCATTTCGCATATTCATACGAGTATCCCTTACCTTAAGCGAACATAGTATAGACCGACTAATGCCGGTATCATAAAGCCACTGACAGTTAATAACTATTTAAAATTACATTGCATAAGACAAGTTAGTTGTCAAAATATAAAATATTGAATCAGTAAATACCGCGTGTGGTGATACATTATGAAGCTTTTGGATCAGGTCTGGGATGTTCTCCCATTGCAAGTGAAATAAGAAGTTTTAGACTGGCTTAAACTCAATCTCCCAAATTGTTCCTCCGGGAGCCCCCGTCTTTGGCTGATTTTGAGCCGAAAACCCGGAAAGCATTGTCCTGCCTTCGTTTAGCGACTTCTATGCATAGAAGTATACAACAGCACGATATGATTGCGTAACTAACGAGGGAGCGAAAATTTCTTCTTCCGCCGTCCAATAAAAGTAGTCCGACCGTTAGGCCGTCGATTTCTGCAGGGCCTCCGCTGCCCGTTTCAGGAGGAATTCCTGAAAACCTTTGTCGTGTTCTATGGAGAACGACTCCTCAAAGCCCCGGTCGGCGTTATCGAGAAAGAAATGTTTGGTCTGTTCCAGGGCGTACTGAGGGGCCTCCATGATCTTTCCGGCGATCTCCAGGGCGCGATCCAGTAGTTTGCTCTCTTCCACCAGCTCATTTACCAGTCCGACACGATAGGCCTCCGTAGCGTCGATGATCCTACCGGAGAGGCATAATTCCCTTGCCAGCCCGGCGCCTACTATCCACTTGAGGGGTGTAAAGAGGGTAGGGGCGCCGAATTTGATCTCCGGGTGGCCGAATCTGGCCCCGGCGGAACAAATACGGATGTCGCAGAGCTTCACGAGATCGAAGCCCCCCGCCAGGGCCGGGCCATTAATGGCGGCGATCGTCGGTTTGGGAAAATACCAGACATCACGGTGATATGCGGAGGATGTCTGATAGAGTTCATGGAGGAGTCCGGGCTTATTGAATTCGCTGAGATCGAAGCCGGCGGTGAAGGTACTGCCGGCGCCGGTCAGAATGAGAATCCGGATGGCGGGATCATCCTTCCATGACTTAAGGCAGGCCGAAATTTCCCGGCGCATTTGAATCGAAATAGCGTTGCGCTTATCGGGACGGTTAAGGATCAGAATGCCGATGCCTGCGTGGGATTGGTCGGTGCTGATCGTTTCGTAAGCCATATCTTTGCCCTCCCTATATAATGATCAAGCCGAAAAAAACGCCCCGGCCCCTTTATCAGAAGGGCAGGGGCGTTGATTACTCGGGCAACAAGTTGCCTTTATTTCAGTTTGCTCAGGATGTCCCGGGCGATAATTACGCGCTGGATCTGGTTCGTTCCTTCATAGATGGAGGTGATCCGGGCGTCCCGATAGTAACGCT
>JBAYKV010000245.1:0-5163 GCA_041664405.1 Syntrophales bacterium | reverse complement strand
GCGGTTGCTGGCGGTGGGAACGGCCCTTGTCCACCGGGATCTCCAATCCCAGAATATCATGATCTGCGGGGGTGAACCGGTCTTTATTGATTTTCAGGGCCTCCGCCGGGGGTCGCTTTTCTATGACCTGGGGTCCCTGCTGTGCGACGCCTATGTCCCCCTTACGGAGGAGGAACGGGATGATCTGCTCCGCTATGCTTATGAACTGCTGAAATTGGGTCTGGACTGGACGCACTTCCGGGAAGGTTTTCTGGATGGTTCCGCCCAGCGGCTCATGCAGGCCCTGGGGGCCTTTGGGTTTTTAGGATTGAAAAAGGGGAAGGAGGCCTTTCTGGGTCATATTCCCCAGGGCATAGAGAATCTGTGCAGGATGGCGGCCGCTTCCGGGCGGTTGCCCCGGCTTTTGAAACTGGCGGAACGATGTAACGTGGTCACAAGGAGAATGAAATGATTACCGTTGCTTTGTGCCGGGATTCCCATGGCGGGGCGGATCAGACCATTGAGCTCCTTGCCGCGTCCCCCCTTGTTTCCAGGATACTGGTCGTTCACGATGGCAATCCCCTGCCTGCCTGGCCGAAGTGTCAGGGAGTCAGAGGGGATACGCTTGCCTCGGGTTGGATCCTGGAGGCCATCCTGAAAAAAGTCCGCACCCGGTACTTTCTTGTGATTACGGGGGAAAGGGCTATTGATATTAGCTCGCGTGCCCTGGAACGGCTCGTTGATGTCATCGAGACTACGGGGGCGGGGATGCTTTACAGCGACTATGAGGAAACGACGCCCGACGGCGCCCGCAAGGAACGGCCCGTAAATGATTATCAGTTGGGAAGTATCAGGGATGACTTTCATTTCGGTCCGGTGCAATTTTTCTCAACCCTTGCTGTCCGGCAGGCCCTTGTCGGCAGCGGGCCCCTCCCGGTGACAAAATATGCCGCTTTGTATGACCTGCGCCTGAAGGTTTCCCTGACGGCGCCGATTGTTCATCTGCCGGAGCGCCTTTACGGTACCTGTGTATCCCCGGAGATGAATAAAAAGGGCAAAGGGCGGGAGGAAAATAAGGGCCGCCATAAATCGCAGAACGAGGAAACGCATTTTGCCTATGTGGATCCCCGGAATCTTGCCTATCAGCAGGAGATGGAAATGGTGGCCTCGGAGCACCTGCGCCGTCTCGGGGCCTGGCTCTCACCATCATTCAGGAGACTGCCCGCCGACCGGGCGGTTTATCCCGTGGCGGCCAGTGTGGTAATCCCCGTCCGGAACCGGGTAGAGACAATTGCCGACGCCGTCCGCAGCGCCCTGGCCCAGGAAACGGATTTTTCCTTCAATGTCCTCGTGGTGGACAATCATTCCACCGATAGCACGACCTCCATCGTCTCGGAGCTGACAAAACGTTATCCCCAGGTGCGGCTCCTGGTCCCGGAACGGCGGGATCTCGGCATCGGCGGTTGCTGGAACGAGGCGGTCTATTCCTCCCATTGTGGGAAATACGCCGTTCAGCTCGATTCCGACGATCTCTACGGAGGTCCGGAGAGCCTGCAACGGTTGGTAGGTGTGCTGAGAGGGGGACTCTATGCCGCCGTTATCGGGTCTTACACCCTTGTGGACAGTAGGGGGGCTGAAATCCCGCCCGGCCTTGTGGATCACCGGGAATGGACGGATGGGAACGGCCGGAACAACGCCCTGCGGGTGAACGGTTTCGGCGCCCCCCGGGCCTTCCGGACGGACATTCTCCGGCGCTCGGGCGGGTTTCCAAACGTGAGCTACGGAGAGGATTACGCCGTCTGTCTGAGAATATCCCGGGATTACCGGATCGGCCGGATCTACGATAGCCTTTACCTGTGCCGACGCTGGGAAGGAAACACCGACGCCGCTCTCTCCATAGAAAGAACTAATGGAAACGACGCCTACAAAGACAGACTCCGAAGCCTGGAGATCATGGCCAGACAAAAAAATAAAGAGGAGTGATCATTGAATTCATCAGATTATTTGTCAGTTCCTGAAAGGATATGGAGCGAATTTGACGGTGCCCCGGGAGGGATATCCCTGGAATCCATGTGCGGGGAGCTTTTTTCTCAGCAGCTCTTTAACTGGCAGGAGTTTGCTGTGGCCCATATGAATATGAAAGGGGCCTGGCTCCGGGAGATAACTTCCGGACAGCATACACTGTTAGTCCAGTTCAATCAGGGCCGGACCGTCAGCGCCACCGCCGCGCTTGATGCGGGGACCATCAGGAGGCGACCCTGCTTTCTCTGCGTGTACCATCTGCCGGATGCTCAGAAGGCGGTCCTTTACCGGAAGACCTTTCTGATTCTTGTCAATCCCTATCCGATCTTTTCCCCCCATTATACGGTCGTCCATGTTGACCATGAGCCCCAGGGGCTTGATAGACATATCGGCGACCTTCTTGCCCTGGCCCATGATCTGGGACCGGCCTTCACGGTCTTTTACAATGGTCCCCGCTGTGGGGCTTCCGCCCCGGATCATCATCATTTTCAGGTCTGCCCGGCAGGAATTATGCCTGTTGAAAAGGCTTGGGAAGAAGTGGAAAGGGAGACCCTGATTGCGGATTGGGAGGACGTGTCATTTGGCGTTATGAGGCTGCCGGGGCGAAACGCCCTGTTCGTGGCAGGAAGCGCCCCGGAAGCTTTGGAGGCATTCCTGAAGCGGCTGATGGGGGCAATGGGAGAGGTCATGGGCAGTGCGGAAGAGCCCATGCTCAATCTCTTCTGTACGAAAAAAGAGGGAAAGTGGCGGCTGCTTATTTTCCCCCGCCGGAAACATCGACCCGACGCCTATTACCGGGAGGGCGAAGACAGCGTCCTCGTGACGCCCGGGGCCGTGGAAATGGGCGGTTTGCTAATTACGATCCGGGAAGGCGATTTCCTCAAAATGACCCCGGCCCTTGCCGAGGAGATCTATCGGGAGGTGTCCCTGCCACCGGAGGAAATTGAAGAAATCGTCAACCGTATGAAGTAGTTGCAATAATGAGAAATCCATCACCACTAAACCCTCCCCCGTCAAAGGGGAAGGGCATTTGCGGACTTTTTATCAGTTTGTCATTATTTATTCTACTGACGGGAGGATCCGGCATGACGAATGAGCAACATGGGACAGCGCCCATTATTGACAGTCGGATGACTTTCCGGGAGGCCATAGCCGGGACCAGGGCCCCAACCGAGGTCGTGGGGGATCTATGCCTTTTGGATATCCGGTATTATTCTTTTGACGGGATGCTCCACCAGGGGCAGTTGGTTGTTCACAAGGACGTCCGGGCCGATGTCGCGGAGATCTTCCGGCTTATCGAAAGGTTGAGGTTTCCCGTCAACAAGGCCGTCCCCATCGTCGTCTACGGCTGGTCCGACGACGCCTCCATGGCGGATAACAACACCTCCGCTTTCAACTACCGGACCGTAGCGGGGACGAAGCGACTCTCCCGCCATGCCTGCGGCCTGGCCGTGGACATCAACCCCGTCCGGAATCCCGTGGTCTATAACAGCGGGCGGGTATCACCTCAGGGTGCTGTTTACCGGCCCGGCGACCCCGGCGTTCTGGCGACCGGTCACCCCGTTGTGGAGGAATTTCTCAAGCGGGGCTGGCAGTGGGGGGCCAATTTCAAGTCTATGAAGGACTATCATCACTTCGACAAGATCATGGCGAGGTAGGTCCGGGTCTCGAACGCCCTGATTCCCAGCTTTTCGGCCAGGGCGAGGACTTCCTGTTCAATCACCTCTTTGTCTTCCCCCATCTTTTCCAGTTCTATAAAGGTCCCCAGCCCCACGACGTCATCGAGACAGACGGTGGCGCCCTCCAGATAGAAGACAGCGCGTTCTTTTTCGACCACCCCCACATGCCGGAAGTCCAGTCTGTCCAGGATGGACTTCATTGTTTCGTAATCCCCGATCTCCGTTTCCGCTTCGAAGCGGATCTTGGCCGTTCCTGCCATCCTTGGTCCCTTGTAAGTAATGCGGCACTGGTCGTTTGTTATCCGCAGCCGCAGGGCTTCGTGGGTCTGGCCGAAATCACGGGACGGGTGCTGATAGTAGTAATCTATTTCATGAAGGACCGGCCCCGCCACCGCCCCCACCTGACCGAGGATTTCCTTCATGGACCCGGGATCGGCGAGAACCGCCTTGATTTCTATTTCGAGCATAGTCGTTTACGGGCAGCGCCGCCTCCTGAATTCGGTAATGCTGGTGATATGATTTCAAAATTAAACATTTATCAATAAAATTACACAGTCGCAACTAATTAGCAAGGGTTTTCACATCCGCGGTAGTTGACAATTAACACCGGCATCCTAACTTATAGGAAAGTATTTAACAGGGGGAAAAACATGAAAAGATTTCATGGTTATTTATTGATCATATTCATTGGTCTGGCGGTGGGCTGCCAGAGCGCCAATGGCGACAAACCGGAGGTTAAAAAGGTCATGGAGACGACAAATAGTCAGTTTAAAACAGCTACATTTGCCGGCGGCTGCTTTTGGTGCACCGAGGCCGATTTTGAAAAGATTCCCGGTGTTGTGAAGGTAATCTCCGGATATACGGGGGGAGCGAAGGACAAGCCGACTTATGAGGAAGTGTCGGCGGGGAAATCCGGTCACGTGGAGGCCGTTCAGGTTTATTACGACCCGGCAAAGACTACCTACGGTCAGCTTCTTGACGTCTTCTGGCGTGATGTAGATCCCACCGACGGAGGGGGGCAATTCGTAGATCGGGGTTCCCAGTACCGCAGTGTGATCTTTTATCATAATGACGATCAGCGGCAGGCCGCCGAGAAGTCCAAAGAAGCTCTGAACAAATCCGGAAGGTTCGATAAGCCCATAAAGACGGAAATCCTCCCCTTTGGCAAGTTCTATGAAGCGGAGGACTACCATCAGGACTACTACCGGAAGAATCCCCTGCGCTATAAGTATTACCGGCATGGGTCCGGCCGTGATCAGTTTCTGGAGAAAGTCTGGGGAAGCGGGCAAGTTCCTCTGCCGGCGGTGGAAGGGAAAGCCTACCCTAAACCGGATGAGGGGACTTTGAAGAAGAAATTGACGCCCCTGCAATATGAGGTCACCCAGAAGGAAGGCACCGAGCCGGCCTACCGTAACGAGTATTGGGATAACAAACGGGAAGGGATATATGTAGATATCGTCTCCGGAGAGCCCCTCTTCAGTTC
>JBAYKV010000244.1:0-5185 GCA_041664405.1 Syntrophales bacterium | reverse complement strand
GCCCGGAAGATCGTCTTCGGCAATGGCTCCTTTCAGCAGCTTCCCGACCATATCCGGGAACTCCAGGCCAAGCGGCCCCTGATCGTCCTGGATAAACAACTGGCCGCCACCGGGATGAAAGAGCAAGTGGTTGAATTGCTGAAGAAAAGCGGCATGGAGTGCCAGATTTTCGACAAGGTCGATCCAGAACCGAAAATCTCGCTGGCCGATGAAGGGGCGAAGCTGGCCCTGAAGGCCAAGTGTGATATTATCGTCGGTATCGGCGGCGGCAGCGCCATGGACGTGGCCAAGGCCATCGCCGTCCTGGCAACCAACAAAGGCAAGGCCGTCGATTATCTCGGTCTGAACAAGGTCCCCGGTCCGGGACTCCCCAAGATCATGATTCCGACTACAGCAGGCACGGGTAGCGAGGTCACCTTTACTTCTGTCTTCGTTAGGCCGGATCTGAAAAAGAAGGAGGGGATGAACAGCCCCTTCCTTTACCCTGATCTGGCTCTCCTGGACCCGCTCTTGACCGTGAGCCTGCCCCCCGGTCCCACGGCCTCCACGGGAATTGACGCCCTTTGCCACGCCATCGAATCCTATACTTCCATCAACGCCTCACCCCTGAGCGAACTGCTCTCTCTGGAGGCCATCGCCCTGATCGCCGAGAACCTGCGGACCGCCGTTCATGACGGGAGCAACATCGCCGCCCGGGAAAAGATGCTCCTCGGCAGCCTCTATGCCGGTCTGGGACTTGCCAATGCCGGGGTCACCGCCGTTCATTCCCTGTCTTACCCTCTGGGCGGGAAGTATGGCATCCCCCACGGTCTGGCCAACACCGTCCTGCTGCCTCACGTCATGTCCTTCAATATTTCCGGGGCACAGGAAAAGTTCGTGGATATTGCCGAGGCAATGGGGGAAATGGTCGACGGCCTGCCCCTCCGTGAGGCGGCCTATTTAGCCGTGGAAGCGGTCAACTCCCTTGTCGAAGACTGCGGAATTCAAACCAATCTGGAGGATTTGGGCATCTCGGAAGATGATTTTGAGGAAATGGCCAAAATCGCCATGACTGTTGCCCGTCCCCTGGCCAACAACCCCCGGCAGGTGACCCTGGAAGACGCCGTCGCGATCTACGAGGACGCGTTTTAATAATATAGAACAGAGTTTTTTAAGGAGGATTACGGAAAATGGCCGGTTTTGAGGTTTTCGGCAAGGAAGAAAGACAAGAAGTTATGGACGTCATGGAAACAGGCGTCCTGATGCGCTACGGATTCGATGCGGAACGGAAAGGGGTCTTCAAGGTCCGGCAGTTTGAACAGGAAGTTGCCGCCTATTGCGGGGCCGGGTATGCCCTGGGGGTAACCTCCGGCTCGTCGGCCCTCAAGGTCGCCCTGACGGCCCTGGATGTCGGCCCGGGCGATGAAGTAATCGTCCCGGCCTTCACTTTCATCGCCACTTACGAGGCGGTCCTGGAGGCGGGCGCCATCCCCGTCATGGCCGACATCGACGATTCCCTTAACCTCGACCCTGATGATATCATAAACAAATTAACCCCCTACACCAAGGCGGTCATCCCCGTACACATGTGCGGCGCCCCGGCAAACATCGACCGGATCGTCACGATTGCCCGTAAATCCAATCTCCTCGTCCTGGAAGACACCGCCCAGGCCGTCGGGGCCTCTTATCAGGGGAAAAAGCTTGGTACTTTCGGCGACATGGGGATCTTCAGCTTCGATTACTACAAAACCATTACCTCCGGCGAGGGCGGCATGGTCATCACGGACAGCAAGGAACTCTATGACCGGTCCGATTGGTACCACGACCACGGCCATGATCATAACTTCAAGGTCAGCCGGGCCATGGAAGGACGCTCCATTCTCGGCTTCAATTATCGGATGAACGAACTCCAGGGCGCCGTCGGTCTGGCCCAGTTCCGGAAGCTGGACATGATTATCGCTGAGCAGAAGAAAAACAAGAATGCCGTCAAGGAGTTATTAAAGGATGTCCCAGGATTGAAATTCCGGAATATCCCCGATCCCGCCGGCGATACGGCTACCTTTTTGGGGTTCAACCTCCCCGACGCGGCGGCAACCGAACGTTTTCAGGCTGCTTTGGCGGCGGAAGGCGTGGACATGGTCTGCTTCAAGAGGAATAAGTGGCATTATGTCCCGAACTGGGAGCACCTCCTGGCCTGGGCCACGGCGAATTCGAAGAAATTCCCCTTTACCTACCCCACTTACCGGGGTAAGGTGGACTACAGCATCCGCCTGATTCCCAAGGCGGAAGACATCCTGGGCCGGACACTCTTCATGGGTGTCCCGATCAAGATGTCGGCAGATAAATTGGACAAGATCGGCCAGGGGATCAAAAAAGCGGCCCTGCAAATTTGATGAACCAGCAAAAAGTCACTTTTACCGTCACCCCGGTGCAAGCCGGGGTCCATGAACAATAAACTGGATTCCGGCTTGCGCCGGAATGACAAAACGAGGGGTAATTTATGATCGTTGTCACCGGTGGGGCCGGCTTCATCGGCAGCGCCTTTGTCTGGAAACTCAACCAGCAGGGCATCGATAACATTGTCATTGTGGACAACCTCGGAACCTCCGAGAAGTGGAAGAATCTCGTAAACTTACGATTTCTAGAATATATTCACAAAGACGATTTCCTGCAGATGATTTATGCCGACCAGGTCCCCTTTACGGCCCGGGCCATCATCCACCTGGGGGCGTGTTCCTCGACGACAGAACGGGACGCCGACTATCTCTGGCGGAATAATTATCTCTACACCTGCCGGCTGGCTGACTGGGCGATCCGCAACGGAGTCCGCTTCATCTACGCCAGCTCCGCCGCCACTTACGGCGACGGCGCCCGTGGTTTCTCCGACGACGACGCCCTCACACCCACCCTCAAGCCCATCAATATGTACGGCTATTCCAAGCAGGTCTTCGATCTCTGGACCCTGCGCCGGGGGGCGGAAAAGCAGATCGCCGGGCTCAAGTTCTTCAATGTCTTCGGCCCTAATGAGTATCACAAGGGCGATATGACCTCCGTTATTTCCAAGGCCTTTCATCAGATCCGCGCCACCGGACAGGTTCGCCTCTTCAAGTCCCACCGCCCTGAATATGCCGACGGCGGACAACTACGTGATTTCGTTTATATTAAGGACTGTATCGAGGTGATGTGGTGGCTCCTGGAAAACAGAGACGCCAACGGCATTTTCAACGTGGGCACGGGCAAATCCCGGAGCTGGAACGATCTGATCAACGCCGTCTTTGGGGCCATGCAATTGCCCACCCGGATAGAGTATTTCGACATGCCCGAGGAATTGCGTAATCAATATCAGTACTTTACCGAGGCAAAAATGGACAAGCTCCGGGCCGCCGGCTGTCCGGTCGCCTTTCGCTCCCTGGAGGATTCCGTCCGGGACTACGTAACCGGCCACCTGATGCAGGCCGACCCATATCTGTAAAGATGAAAGCCGTCTGTATCATCCCGTCAAGATACGAATCATCCCGGTTTCCCGGTAAACCTCTGGCGGAGCTTTGCGGCAAGCCCATGATCCAGCATGTTTATGAGCGGGTTCTCCAGTCGGGGTTTGTTTCCCTGACGGTGGTGGCGACGGACGATCAACGGATCTACGATGCCGTGACGGCCTTCGGCGGGCGAGCCGTCCTGACCGCCGCCGTCCATCCCTCGGGAACAGACCGGATCCACGAGGCCGCTTCGCTGCTCCAGCTTGACGACGAGGACATTGTAGTGAATATTCAGGGTGATCAGCCGCTGTTCAACCCTATCCAGATCGAAGAAGTCGTCCAACCGCTCCGGGATGATCCATCCATTCCCATGTCCACCCTCATCTACCGCATCGTCCGGGAAGAGGAAATCGGCCATCCGAACGCCGTCAAGACAGTTTTTGACGCTGACGGGTTCGCCTTATATTTTTCCCGGGCTACGGTGCCCTATGTCCGTGATCAAGGGAAAAAGGCAGATTATTACAAACACCACGGGATCTACGCCTACCGACGGCACTTTCTCCGCACCTTTGCCGCCCTTCCCGTGGGCAGGCTGGAGCAATTAGAAGCCCTGGAGCAGCTCCGGGCACTGGAATACGGATATAGAATCAAGGTGGTGGAGACGCTTCTGGACTCCGTGGAAGTAGATACGCCGGCGGAACTGGAGCGCGTCCGCCAACTGATGATATTATAGAGGTTTTATATAATGGTCGATCTTGAATACCTGAAAAACATAAATCTGGTCTCCATCCCCAGGATGCAGCAGTTTCTGCGCACCTTCATGCTGGGACCAAACTTCCACCTTTTCCAGAAGGTGGATATTGTTTTTGAAAATCTGGACAATATCCCCAAGGGGCAGAATGTCATTTTCGCCATGAACCATACGGACCGCTTCAACTACTGGCCTTTTCAGTATAAATTGTCGAGATTGCTGCACTACCCCTGGACTACCGTCTGGGTGAAAGGCAAATACTATCGCAACAAGTGGCTTGGCCGGGGGCTTGACATGTGCAATCTCATCCCCGTTCCCTCCCTGGGCTATCTGATTGAAGAGTTCTACACCAGGAAATTCAACCGGAGGATCGACCGGGAAGAATACCGCAAGGTCCGCAACGCCATTGACGGCAAAGATGTCGGGACGGAGGAATATGCCGCGAATGTCGATGAAACGGTCCGCCTCTTCGGGGACGGTTTCATCGAATTCATCCGGGACTACTACGAACAGCTCATGGAAAAAGTGGCGGAACTCACCCGGTGCGCCCTCTTCGAAAAGGGCCTGAGTATCATCATCTTTCCCGAGGGGACGCGGGGAACACAATTAGGGGAGGGCAAGACAGGCATCGCCCAGGTCGCCCTCCACACCGGGAAAATGGTGGTCCCTGTCGGCTGTAACAATTCCGATCAGGTATATCCCGACAGTCTCCCCTTCGCCAGATCGGGCCAGATAATCTATCGTATCGGGGAACCGTTTTCCGTGGAAGATCGGCTTAAGCCGTTCCGGATTGACGAACCCTTCCGGCTATTGTCCCGGGAATCTCAGCAGCAATATAAAGACCGGTTTGAAGGGGCGACGACGGTCATTATGGAAAGCATCAATGCCTTACTCGATGAAGCCTACCGGAGATAGCCGGGACTGCGAGCTGACGGGCATTCTCCTTGAAGCTGCCGGGGCATTGGGCATTACCCTCGCT
>JBAYKV010000243.1:0-5192 GCA_041664405.1 Syntrophales bacterium | reverse complement strand
TTCCTCGGCGCCGATCCCCGGGTGGTCTTCCGCGTCCTAGGTGAAGAGGTTGAGATCAGGAACAACGGTCAGGTCCAACGCTTCGCCCATGGAGGAGACCCCCTCGGGCATCTGCAGGAACTCCTGAAAAAATACCGTCCCGTCCCGTCGCCGGGATTGCCGCGCTTCTATGGCGGCGCCGTGGGTTACCTCGGTTACGGGATGGTGCGTTATTTCGAGAAGCTGCCCACCCGGGCTCCCGACGATCTCGGGACCGATGAGGCAGTCTTTCTCCTGACCGATACCATCCTGATCTTCGATAATATCCGCCATACCATCAAGATTGTGGCCTGCGCCTTTATCGATGAGGACGGCGGCGCCTCCTCACCGGAGGAAATCTACGGGGAAGCGACAAGGAAGATTGACGCCCTCATGGCGGTGCTGCAAAACACCGCCCCCCTGCCTACCCTGACCCCGTCCATCCAGGACGGGACCGGCGTGACCGCGAACATGACGGCCGAATATTTTAAGGCCATGGTGCGGCGGGCCAAGGAGTACATCATCAACGGGGATATCATCCAGGCGGTCCTTGCCCAGCGCTTTCAAATAGATACCAATATCGACCCGATCCATCTCTACCGGGCCCTTCGTTTCGTGAATCCCTCGCCCTATCTCTTTTTCCTGAAGGCCGGGGATCTGACCCTCATCGGCTCCTCTCCCGAGGTCCTCGTTCGCCTGGAGGAGGGCGTTGCCGAGCTGCGGCCCATCGCCGGCACGCGGCGGCGGGGCAGGACGGAACAGGAGGACCGGATCATGGCCGACGAACTGCTCCAGGACCCCAAGGAGAAGGCGGAACACGTGATGCTTGTGGATCTGGGAAGAAACGACCTGGGGCGGATCGCCCAGACGGGGAGCGTCCAGGTAAACCAGCTCATGGCGGTGGAGCGCTATTCTCACGTCATGCACCTCGTCTCTCACATCCAGGCCCAATTGGCGGCAGGCAAGGATGCCTTCGACGTCATCCGGGCGGCATTTCCCGCGGGGACCCTCACCGGGGCTCCCAAGGTGCGGGCGATGGAGATCATCGAAGAATTGGAGCCCCACCAGCGGGGTCCCTACGGCGGGGCCGTCGGCTATTTCAGCTTTACCGGTAATATGGATTTCGGGATCACGATCCGGACCATGCTCCTCAAGGACAACCGGATCTTTATCCAGGCCGGAGCGGGGATAGTTGCCGACTCCGACCCGGATGCGGAATATGAGGAAACCAAAAGCAAGGCCGCCGGGATGCTCAAGGCCATTCGTCTGGCTGCCTCGGACTTTGAAATTATGGACTTATAAGGAGAAATCACAATGATACTGATGATCGACAATTACGATTCCTTTACCTACAACCTCGTCCAGTACCTCCAGCAGATGGGCCGGGAGGTGGCCGTTTACCGCAACGATGAGATCACGGTGGCGGAAATTGAAAACATGGATGTGGAGGCCATCTTTCTCTCTCCCGGTCCCTGTTCTCCCAAGGAAGCGGGCGTCACAGTGGAGATCGTCCGGCGTTTTCATCAGACGATCCCCATCATGGGGGTTTGCCTGGGGCATCAGGCCATCGGCTATGCCTTCGGAGGCGATGTGGTCCGGGCGGATAAGGTTATGCACGGCAAGAGCTCACCTATTAGCAACGACGGGCGGACCATCTTTCAGGGGCTTCCCGACCCCTTTACGGCGGGGCGCTACCATTCCCTGATCGTGAAGCGGGACACCCTGCCTGCCTGTCTGGAGGTCACTGCCGAGACCGAGGAGGGGGAGATCATGGGCCTTCGCCACCGGGAATATCCCGTGGAGGGGATACAGTTCCATCCCGAATCGATCCTGACGCCCCAGGGCAAACGGATCATCCGGAACTTTTTGAATCTGGTGGACAAAAGCGAGAAGCGTTATGCGAAGGTTGCTTGAAAAAATAAGGAGGAGAATATGATCAAGGGAGCGATAGGAAAAGTAGTCGGCGGCGCCGACCTGCGAGAGGGCGAGATGGTAGCGGCAATGACGGAGATCATGGAAGGTCAGGCCACCCCGGCCCAGATCGGGGCCTTCATGACGGCCCTGCGCCTGAAGGGGGAAACGAGCGAAGAGGTCACCGGCGCCGCTCGGGTGATGAGGCAGAAGGCGACCCGGATCGACGCCCGGTCGTCGACGATCGTCGATACCTGCGGTACCGGCGGTGACGGAAGTAACACCTTCAATATTTCCACGACGGCGGCCTTTGTCGTGGCGGCGGCCGGTCTGACGGTGGCCAAGCACGGGAACCGGGCCGTCTCCAGCGGCTGCGGCAGCGCCGACGTCCTGGAGGCCCTCGGGGTCAACATCGACGCCAAGCCGGAAATCGTCGAAGAGTGCATTCAACAGCTCGGGATCGGTTTCCTCTTCGCCCCGAAGCTCCACGGGGCCATGAAATACGCCATCGGTCCCCGCCGGGAGATCGGCATCCGGACCATCTTCAACATGCTCGGGCCCCTTACCAATCCCGCCGGGGCCACCTGCCAGCTTATCGGCGTTTATGACCCGAAGCTGACGGAGATGTTCGCCGCCGTCCTCAAGAACCTGGGGACCAGGCGGGCCTTCATCGTTCATGGGGCGGACGGTCTCGACGAAGCCACTATCAAGGGGGAAACGCGGGTATCGGAGCTCAAGGACGGGGTCATTCGCACCTACAACCTCGATCCTGTTGATTATTATGGCGAAACCTACCCGGACGCCGACCTGACCGGCGGCGACGCTGCCGTCAATGCCCAGATCACCAAAGAGGTCTTGACGGGAGCAGACGATGGTCCCCGCCGGAAGATCGTGGTGCTGAATGCGGCCCTGGCTATTGTGGCGGGGGGGAAGGCGGATACCGTCCGGGAGGGTATCGCCGTGGCGGAGGCGTGTATCGCCGACGGGGCGGCCCTGAAAAAACTCCAGGGATTGATCGGATTATCCAACAGTTGAGAAGAAAATGAAAGAAACGACTTTTTTAAACAGGATCGTGGAAGCAAAAAGGGAGGAACTTGCGGCGACGCAAAGGCTGGCGCCGTTGCGGGAGATGCAGGCCATCCTTCGCAAGCTGCCGCCCCCCAGTAATTTTCAGGACGCCCTAACGGGCAGGGACTGTGCGATCATCGCCGAGATCAAGAAGGCGTCTCCTTCCCGGGGGATCATCCGGGAGGATTTCGATCCCCGGAAAATTGCCGGGATATATGAGGACAACGGCGCGGCGGCTATTTCCATCCTCACGGAAAGCGTTTTTTTCAAGGGCGACAGCCGTTATCTTGCGGAAATCAGCAAGATCGCGAGGATTCCCCTCCTCCGGAAGGATTTCATCATCGATCCCTACCAGATTTACGAAACAAGGGTCTTGGGCGGCGACGCCCTCCTCCTTATCGCCCGCATCCTGAGCCGGGAGACATTGGCGGAATACATCGCCCTGACGGTGGAACTCGGGATGACGCCCCTTGTGGAAGTCCATAACGAAGGGGAACTGGAAAAGAGCCTGGCGGCGGGGGCGCAGGTGATCGGGATCAACAACCGGAATCTGGACACATTCGTGACCGATCTTGGGACTTCCCTGAAGCTGGCCCCCCTGATTCCGGCAGGAATTGTCAAAATCAGCGAAAGCGGCATCGCCGGCAGACAGGATGTGGAAACCTTACAACGGGCGGGCATTCATGCCTTTCTGATCGGCGAGACCCTGATGCGGGCGGCCGATATGGGCCGGAAACTACGGGAACTCTCAGGGGCAGACAGCCAATCGGACAGTCAATGCCATTGACTTAAGCACTATTACTCCCCTCTTTAGTAAAGAGGGGGCGGGCCCCTGTATCCCCCTTTGTCAAAGGGGGAATTGAAAGAAAATGATTTCTTAATCAATGACATTTGAAGAAAATTCTTAAGTCAATGACGTTGATCGGACAGTATCGCAACAGGTTGAAGTTATGACGGAAATAAAAATTTGCGGCATCACCAACCTTGCCGACGCCCTCCATGCCGTGGCCTGCGGGGCTAACGCCCTGGGTTTTATCTTTTACAGGCAGAGCCCCCGTTATATCGCCCCGGCGGCGGCAGCAGGGATTATCGCCCGGCTCCCCGGCGACATCTGCAAGGTAGGGGTCTTTGTCAATGAGGCGGCAGAAACGGTAAGGCAGACGGCAGCCACTTGCGGCCTCGATCTGATCCAGCTTCACGGTGACGAAACCATCGACTACTGCGAGAAGTTCCACCCCGAGGCCCTGATCAAGGCCCTGCCCCTCGAAACCGAGGAAGATCTCCAAGGGGCTTCCCGCTATCCGGTGCGGGCGCTGCTGGTCGACGCCCGGGCAGACGGCCGTTACGGGGGAACGGGGAAGCAGGCTTCCTGGTCCCTGGCCGCAAGACTTGGGAAGCAAAAACCGATCATCCTGGCCGGGGGCCTCAAGAGCGAGAATATCGTGTCGGCCCTGCGGACGGTCCGGCCCCGGGCCGTGGACATCTGTTCCGGCGTGGAGTCGGCGCCGGGAAAAAAAGATGCGGAAAAAGTGGAAAAAATTATCAGGATTATCAGAAGAGAGGAAACCGGGGTGGACCATGATCCCATTTTTGCGATGCATTCGTCCGCAGACCCATCCCGGAGTAAAATAAAAAAGAGGATGAAGATCATGAAAACGAACATGCCGGACAGTAAAGGTCACTTCGGGGTTTTCGGGGGGCGTTATGTCGCCGAAACCCTCATGCCCGCCCTGATCGAACTTGAGGAAGCCTATCGCCGGGCGGCGCGGGACCCTTCGTTTCAGAAGGAGTTCCGCGCCTATCTGAAGGATTATGCGGGCCGGGAGACGCCCCTGTACTTCGCCGCCAATCTCACGGAGAAATTCGGCGGGGCCAGGATCTACCTGAAGCGGGAGGACCTCAACCACACGGGGGCCCATAAGATCAACAACACCCTCGGGCAGGCCCTCCTGGCCCGGCGGATGGGAAAGAAACGGGTCATCGCCGAGACCGGGGCCGGCCAGCATGGCGTGGCCACCGCCACCGTCGCCGCCCTCTTCGGCATGGAATGCGAGGTCTTCATGGGGGCCGAGGACATCCGGCGGCAGGAGCCGAACGTCTTCCGCATGAAGATGCTCGGGGCGGAAGTCACCCCCGTGACCTCGGGGACGGCGACCCTCAAAGACGCCATGAACGAGGCCATGCGCCAGTGGGTC
>JBAYKV010000242.1:0-5194 GCA_041664405.1 Syntrophales bacterium | reverse complement strand
TTGGAGAGACCGTCCATTTTGTCCCGGATGAACATGATCTCGATCATCTCCCCTACCCTGCTTTCGATCTGCTGCCGCCGCCGGAACAGGTTCCCCTGCTCACCTCCCGCGGCTGTCCGTTCCATTGTACCTATTGTGCGTCCAGATTGCTCAATAATTGCTTTGACAGGCGTGATCCGATCCGGGTAGTCAATGAGATGGTCCACTGGCAAGAAAAACTAGGGCTGAGAAATTTCTCTTTTTATGACGATGCCCTCCTCAGCGATCCAAGGGAAATGGCTATACCCATGCTCACAGAGATAATCCGTCGGAAACTGGACTGTCATTTTCATTGCCCCAATGGCCTTCACATCCGCGAGATTACGCCTGAGATAGCCCGCCTGCTCTATCAGGCCGGATTCAAAACCATCCGCTTCGGTCTGGAAACCACTCACGGGCAACGTCAACAGGAGCTGGGCGGAAAGGTTGATAACCCTGCCTTCGAGAGGGCGGCAGCCTATCTGCAAGAAGCAGGTTACGCGGGAAATGAGATCGGCGTCTACCTCCTCTGTGGGCTGCCCGGTCAAACGGCCCGTGAAATAAGGGAAAGTATCCTTTACGTCCATGCCCGGGGGGCCAGACCAATTCTCGCCGAGTATTCTCCTACCGGGAACGTTGTTATGGGACGAAGCCCGCCGTGCATCTTCCTATCCCCTGGCGGAAGAACCGCTGTATCACAATAATTCCCTGCTCCCCTGTGCAAGCCCCTCGCTGACCACAGAGGCTTACCATGAATTAAAAGGACTGACGAGGCACCCATGACGCAATTGGGGACGGTGCTATATGTTTTATTTTTACTGACGCGGAAGGAATAACGATGATCAACCGTATTCGAGGTATTCTGAAGGGTGTTTTCGGCTATGAGACCTTCTGGCCCCTTCAGGAGCAGGTCATCGGTCATCTGCTGGAAAAAAAGGATGCCCTGGTCGTGATGCCCACGGGGGGAGGCAAATCCCTCTGCTATCAAATCCCCGCTCTCATTTTTGAAGGATTAACCATCGTGGTTTCACCTCTGATTTCACTGATGAAAGATCAGGTGGACCAGGTGCGGGAGTGCGGTGTCCGGGCTGTTTTCCTGAACAGTTCCCTTAGCAGCGAAGAGTACCGGCACCATGTTTCACAACTCCGGGCAGATCGCGTCAAACTACTTTATCTGGCCCCGGAGTCGCTGCTGACGCCAAGAACCATGGCCCTCCTGGCCTCTTTAAAGGTGGATTGCATCGCCATTGACGAGGCCCATTGCATCTCCGAATGGGGCCACGATTTTCGCCCGGAATACCGGCAATTGGCTGAGTTCCGGACGAGATTTCCCGTGGCGGTCTGCGTGGCTCTCACCGCCACGGCCACACCACGGGTCCGTGAGGATATCCGAAGATCACTGAATATAAGCGATCCCAATGAATTCATCGGCAGCTTCAATCGCCCAAACCTCTTCCTTGAGGTAATCCAGAAAACGGCGCCCACAGAACAAATCCTTGAATTTCTGAAACGATATGTGAACGAATCAGGAATCATTTATTGTTTTTCCCGCCAGCAAACGGATGACCTCCATGCAATCCTGCACCGAAAGGGTTATTCAGTCCGACCCTACCATGCGGGTCTCTCGGATCGGGAGCGAACGGAGAACCAGGAACTCTTTATCCGGGATGACATCCAGATCATCGTGGCGACAATCGCCTTCGGCATGGGAATCAACAAGTCCAACGTTCGTTTTGTCGTCCATTATGACCTGCCCAGAAGCATCGACAACTACTACCAGGAGATCGGGCGGGCTGGGCGGGACGGTCTGCCTGCCCATTGTCTTCTCCTTTTCGGTTATGGCGATATCCGTAAGATCAAGTACTTCGTTAATCAGAAAACCCAGCAGGAGCAAATGGTTGCCAATATCCTTCTGAATACGTTCATTGGCTTTGCCGAAACCGACCTCTGCCGTCGCATCCCCCTTTTAAATTATTTCGCTGAGAACGATACCCCGAAATATTGCGGGATGTGCGACAACTGCAAAGTAGAGGCGACGGATCTTGTCGATCTGACCATTCCCGCCCAAATGTTTCTTTCCTGCGTCAAGCGAGCCGGCGAGTATTTTGGCGCCGGACACATCATCGATGTCCTTAGGGGATCGAACTCCCAAAAGGTCTTGAAATTCGGTCACGATCAACTCTCCACCTACGGGATCGGAACTGCCCATACGACAAAGCAGTGGCGCAACATGTCCCGCCAGTTTATCCAGAAAGGGCTGCTTATTTACGATTATGACCACGGAACCCTCAGGCTCACCCAAAAGGCATGGGAGGTTCTGAAGGGAAAGGAGGCCGTCAGGGGCAGACGGGAAGAAGGGAAAAAAGAAAAGGGCGAGGTCCTCGGTCAGCGTGAAGGTGAATCGGGGCCCCATGATCCCGTCCTCTTTGAAATTCTCCGGAAGAAACGAAAAGAACTCGCCGACTTGGCGAATCTACCGCCTTTTACAATCTTTCATGACCGGACATTGAAAGAAATGGCCCTCTATTTTCCGCAGACTCGGGAAGAACTTTCCGCAATCTATGGAATCGGCATGGCAAAACTTGAAAAATATGCCGATACCTTTCTGAAGATTATTGGAGAATACTGCCAAGCGCAAGAGATCAAGGATAAAATTAAAAGTGTGCAAGGAGGGATATAATGAAAAAACTTATTTTTGGAATATTTGTATCACTGTTATTAACAAGCCAGGTTTTTGCCGAAAGCACCAGTGATGTCAGGGTTGATGTGCTGGCAAAATCAAGTTACAGCTGGGACAATAGCCTCCTTACAGAATTCACTAAAGGAACTCCGGAAATAACGATCCTCAGGATCTTTATTCCACCCGGAGCAGTATTGCCCATGCATAAGCATCCCGTCATCAATGCGGGTGTAATGATAAATGGGGAGCTTACCGTATATACTGAAGACAAAAAAACATTACTTCTGAAAGCCGGCGATGCGATCATTGAGGTTGTGAATAAATGGCATTATGGAAAGAATGAGGGCAATAAAACAGCCGAGATCATCGTCTTTTATGCCAGCACGACAGACATGCCCATAACCTTGAAAAAATAGGTGCCAGTACACGATAACATGAAACCAAACATAAACACCTTGTTTACAAAACTCCATGAAAGGGAAATCCAATGACCGCCCTTATAAGGCCTCCTGCTGTCAATAGATAAATTTATACAACAACGAATCCTTCAAATAACGAATCATCTGATTCAATCTGCCCAGGGAAAAGAGATAATCCTCTGGGCATCAGGCAGCTGCAGGGAGAAAATTATCAGATGTTCCAGTATTTGCTCTGGCTGATCCGTTCCCTCTATAATTACAGATTTTACAATTTTCTTGTGTGTAGATCGATTCCGCATTAGTACTTGTGCTGATTATTGTAGAATCTCATGGGCTTCCTCCTTTACTGGCGTTATTTGGGCTATCTGAATTCCAAATATACCATGTTTTTGGGGAGGCCTTGAATAGTATCAAAGCGAGCGTTTGAGTGATCGAGTTGAATTAATGAAAATGGATTGAAAGGTGCCGATATTTGATGGCAGAATTTTTGTTCAGACTGCCTCTCCACAACTGAAAGCGGTAAATCTTCAACCTCGATAGAAATGCAGAGTTTCTATTTATAATCAGTTATACGCTCAGAAACTTAAAAATAATATTGACATTTTTGAAACATTATGATCGGTCATTGCCATTCAAAGATGTTGGCAATGGTGTAGTGTTTGACAAATTTCCTGAAATTATTGATTAAAGGAGATCCATTATGAAACGTTTTTGTACAATTGTTATTTGTTTAACGGCGTTAATGTTTTTTGTTACAAGTGTTAGCGCTGCGGAACAGACGAAGGGGTCCGTAAAGAAAGATTTTTATGTAGGCATTTTAGGAGGATACGCATTACCACAGAGTATCAACGCTGCTCCAAATAATGGAAGGGATGCAAATAGCTTTGATATACCGGTAAATAATGGATATTTGATCGGCGTAAAGGGCGGTTGGATACCGAAACTTGCGAGAGGATATTTCGCAATGGAGCTGGAATATAATCACGTTCGCTATGATGCCGACAATAACAAAACATATCCTGAAAAAACCCCTTCGTATACGGATTCATTGGACGCCACCTTCACAGCCAACAACTTCTTTCTGAATTTTATCCTCCGATATCCGGAGACAATTTTTCACCCTTACATCGGGATAGGCCCTGGCTGGTCTTGGTTCAACATCGGCAGTTGCACACAGAAAACATATAAAAATGGCGTCTACGACTCGAGCTTAACATTGGACAGTCGGTCCAGCAATCAGTTTATTTACCAAATAATGTTGGGAATAGACGTGGATGTGACAGACAACATCGGAGTCGGGCTTGGTTACAAATTCAGTCAGGTCAAGCCGAGCTACAACGGTGGAGATCCGAATCGATTATGGAATGATGATCTGAACGCAAAAAATCACGTTATAACCCTGGGAGTTAAGTACTCTTTCTAGGATACAGATAAGATGTAATGAAAAGAATAAGGGGGCGTAATCCCCCTTATTTCTTTGGATGAAATATTTGACTCTTTCTCCATTTCAATAAATAATGGATGATCTTTCGGTATAATCAAGGACGTTGATAAATAGGTGTAATTCAGCCAAGGCTCAATCTGTCACAAGTCATGGGTGCGTTGGCCGTTGAGCCAAAATTACGGTGTTTTCCCAAACAGCCTGGTCAACCGCATGGCCATCGCCGGCATCAAATATCTGATCACGCGGAGAATCTCCTTGCTCGCTTGCTGACTTTTTACGAATGCCTCTTGATTAAGTCCCTTTAAAATTGTAAGAGCAAGCATGGATAGGGAACAGCTTGCGGTCTCGTGGTTATGGTGGTTAAAGCTCCTTGTGATCGGAGGAGCTTCTCTTCTCTTGCTATTGCTGGGCATAAACACCCTCCTTAGCGCCTACCTTCTCAAAAACCCACTTGAATTCATCATGCTTTTCTTTTCTGCTTCCTTCATGATCCTGCTGGGTCTAACCGGACTGATATATCCCGCATGTCGAATACATGCGGTCTTTAAAGATGACGGCAAAGCTTAAAAATAGACCGGAAATAATTATTCGTCTCTCTTTTCTCCCCTTGATTCTTCTCTTCCTGATCTTCTT
>JBAYKV010000241.1:0-5200 GCA_041664405.1 Syntrophales bacterium | reverse complement strand
TTCGTCCTGAAGATCTTTCAGTAAATTCAGGATCTGGGCCTGAACCGACACATCAAGGGCTGAAACCGGTTCATCGGCAATAATGATCTCCGGTCGCAGGGCAATAGCCCGGGCAATCCCTATTCTTTGCCGTTGACCGCCGCTGAATTCATGGGGATAGCGCCGCTCTTGGTCTCTTGATAAACCAACCATCTTCATGATACTTTCCAGATTGGTATCGATATCTTGAGGGAGGTCGCGGCGATGAATGGTAAAAGGTTCCGCGATTATTTCTCCGGCCGTCAGGCGCGGATTAAGAGAGGCATAGGGGTCCTGAAAGATAAATTGTGCTTTCCTTCGATAAGCTTTTAGTTGTTTGTTGTTGAAATTAAAGATATTTTGACCTTTATATCTTATTTCTCCAGCAGTTGGTTTTTCAATATGGGCGATCATTCTTGCCAAGGTAGTTTTACCACAGCCGCTTTCCCCGACAATTCCAAGGGTTTCACCTTCATAGAGGCTCAGGCTGACGTCCTGAACAGCAAGACATTTTTCTTGGGAAGAAGCAAAAAATCCCCCCTGAAGGGGGAAAGACTTATGCAGTTCATGGACGTTTAACAGTGATGAATTCATTTTATTGATATTTCCAGCATCGGACGTATCGTTTGGGATTACTTTGCCCAATCAAGGCTGGCTCCTCATCCCTGCATATCGGCATCACATCGGGACAACGTTCATGAAATCGGCATCCCTGCGGAAGTCGGCTGAGATCGGGAACTACCCCGGGAATAATGGGGAGGCGTTTATCCCGGCTATAATATCCCTCAATCCTGGGAATTGAATGGAGCAGCCCCTCGGTGTAGGGGTGAAGGGGGAGGGCGAATAAGTCCTTGACATCTGCATATTCAACGATCTTACCTGCATACATTATGGCAACCTGCTGCGCGTTTTCCGCGATAACCCCCAGGTCGTGGGTTATCAGGATCACGGAGGTTCCCATGTCCCTCTTGAGATCATTGATCAATGCGAGTATCTGCGCCTGAATAGTAACATCGAGAGCCGTTGTCGGTTCATCGGCAAGCATCAACTGGGGATGACAAGCCAAGGCCATAGCAATCATGACCCGTTGTCTCATGCCGCCACTGAGCTGATGAGGGTAGTCGTTAATTCTTTTCTCCGGAACCTCGATCCCGACCAGACGGAGCATTTCTATGGCTTTTTGATGGGATTCGGTGCGATTGCATCCCTGATGCAGCCGGATTGTCTCACTGATCTGAGCGCCTATTCGGAAGACAGGATTCAGGGAGGTCATCGGTTCCTGAAAGATCATCGAAATTGATTTCCCACGCACCTTTCGCATCTCCATCTCGGATAGGGAGAGAAGATCGAGACCATTCATTTTAATTTGGCCGGAGACATATCTTCCGGGAGGCGTGGGTACAAGACGCATTATGGATAAGGACAGGACCGTCTTGCCGCATCCCGATTCACCTACGATACCGAGGGTGTCTCCCGCGTATAATTGAAAGCTGACCTCATCTACGGCTTTCAGTGGCCCCTGCTCGGTATCGAACCAGGTCGAAAGTTTATCAACTGCGAGGACCGGAGCTATGTTCATGAGTCCTCAGTCAACATCAGACCAGTTAGTCAGTAGTTGCACAAACAGACGGACCCCCACACCTGACGCCCCTTTGGGATTATAAGCCTGATCTTTGGCGAGCCAGGCGGGCCCGGCGATGTCGAGATGAACCCAGGGATAGGGACCGACAAATTTACTGAGGAAGGCGGCAGCGGTAATCGCCCCCCCCGGCCTGCCGGTAGAGTTCTTGTAATCGGCAATATCGCTTTTGACAAGGTCTTGATAGTTTTCCCAGAGCGGGAGTTCCCAGAGCAATTCGCCGGTCTGTTCCGACGCCTTTTTGATTCTTGTCTTCAGGTTTTCATCCGTCCCCACCATCCCCATGACATGATCGCCCAGGGCTACGATGCAGGCCCCGGTCAGGGTCGCTATGTCAATAATCGCCGCCGGTTTGAACCGCCCCGCATACGCAAGGGCGTCGGCCAAGATCAACCTCCCTTCCGCGTCTGTATTGATCACTTCAATGGTCTTCCCCGACATGGATTTGAGGATATCTCCCGGCTTGCAGGCCCTTCCTCCGGGGAGGTTTTCCGTAGCCGGTATCAAACCCACGATATTAACGGGCAAGTGCAACTCCGCTGCCGCACTGACGGCGCCAATAACGGCAGCTCCTCCCGCCATGTCTGTTTTCATCTCATCCATTTTTTCCGCAGGTTTGAGGGAGATACCGCCACTATCGAAAGTGAGGGCCTTCCCGACAAGAACAACCGGTGGTTGCTCCTTCCCTGCCCCTCGATATTCGATGATGATGAATTTTGGAGGTTCCTCGCTTCCTCTTGCTACCCCCAAAAGTGCATTCATTCCCAGGCGCTTCATATCAGCAGCATCCAGGATAGTCGTTTTTATTTTCTTATGGCCCTTGGCAATATTGAGGGCTTCCCGGGCCATAATCGTGGGAGTCATCTCATTGGCAGGGGCAGAGACCATATTTCTTGTGAGATAAACAGCCCGGCAGATCTTTTCCGCCCTTTCGGCAGCCTTTTTGACAAGGGGAATAATTTTATTGTCCTGGATCAGGATACATAGAAGCTCAACCTCGCTGATGGTTTCCCGGTCCAGGGTTTTGAAATCCGTAAACTGATAAAGGCCGAGGATGGTTCCTTCAATGTTCGCTTCCGCGGCAATTTCCCATGACAATCCGAGTTCGTCGGCATCCAGAGCCACGGCTAGGGACTTGACTTTCAGCGAACGCGCCGTTTGTCCCGCTTTCGCGCCGGCGCTGCGCATCTTATCAGCGGAAAATTCGGCACGTTTTCCAAGACCGATCAGGATAACGCGCCGGATGTCGGCACCGCCTCGGGGATATAGGACAGCAGTCTGGTGAAGTTTGCCTTCAAAGTCTTCCTCCTTCCAGATTTGCCGAATTAAGCCGCTGGCTGCTTTGTCAATAACTGGAACCATTCCCTTTCCAGGCAGCTTACCTTCAAAAAGGAATATAGCCACGGCCTCACAAGATTTTTTTAAATATAATTGGTCATTCTCAACTTTTACCTGCAATTCTACCTCCCTGTTCACAGACATCCTCACCCGTCAAAGGGAAAGGGAAAGCGAAGCTTAATGTTTATGAATTAAGCCTTTTTTTAGATTATCAAAAATAAAAAAGGCGGTTAATGATCCCCATAGAGACACCAACCGCCTGTTATATCTACTTTACAACCGCTTTTTATTCCGAGGGTTTAAAGAATCCATGGAATCCATAATCCCTTAGTTTTATGTGGAGGCGGCAACCGGATTCGAACCGGTGAATAACGGTTTTGCAGACCGCTGCCTTAGCCACTTGGCTATGCCGCCAATAATATCTGGAGCGGGCGAACGGATTCGAACCGTCGACGTCCACCTTGGCAAGGTGGCACTCTACCGCTGAGTTACGCCCGCTCAGCTAGGATAATTCAGGTGGCTGACTATAACAGATGAATGATTTTGTCAATCAAAATGTTCCGAATGAACCTCCCTTTCAGGGTTTTTGTTCCTCGATTCGCGCGACCAGCCACTCTATGGACTCCATGTAGTCCGTCATTCCGGCAAAAAACACATTGTTGTGATTGGCTCCGGCAATACGCAGCATTCTTTTTTCTTTCGCCGGACATTCATTGTAAAGGATCTCCCCTTCCTGAAAGGCAATGATTTGATCGTACTGGGCATGAATAATGAGCGTTGGTTTCCTAAACCTCACGATTTTTTCGACATTTCGGAATCCCTGCCCTTCTTTCAGTCCCAAGTCTTCGATATCGACGCCCATAAGTCGCAATAAGGGGCCCGCATAGGCGAAGCCACTTTCAATAATCAATCCGTCGATCTCCTCCTGGTAGGAATTGGCAATTTCCAGGGCGGGGGCGCTACCGAGAGAACGTCCCATGACAATAAACTTGCCGGTTAGTTCTTTGTGCTTTAGCCACTCTTCTAAATAAGCAAATATTGCGTGGCAGTCCTTCATCATGGAACTGACCGAAGGCATCCCTGTTGATCTGCCATATCCTCGGTAGTCGACAACAATGAGATTGATCATCCTGTTGGTATAAAAGGGGGCAATTTCCTGGTAGTCCGAGGCAATTTCACCATTTCCATGGAAAAGCAGAATATTTGGCGCCGCCGGTGATGCTAAATAAACCTGGGCCTGAATCTCCACATTGCTCTCAACAGGGATCATCAGTGTTTCAATACCCTTTTTGGGCATATTGAAAGACCATTCAGGCCTTGGATAAAAGAGGGCCATAAGGATTTCCGGTCGGTCAAAAATGCTGTAATCAAATGAACTTGTCATGAATTTGAACCTTTTTCACGGATAACGTGACGGTAAAATTTAACAAGATAATCCAGACCCGAATAAACGCTTAGAAAAAGGGCCAGATAGAGAATCGTAGTGCCGACGACATGGGCATCCGCCCCGAGAAAGGGATAATGAATCATCAGGGCGGAAACGGCAAAGACCTGACAAAGGGTCTTCTGTTTTCCCAACCAGCTTGCCGAGATGATGTGGCCTCCCGAAGAAGCGATATTTCTTATTCCGTCGACGGTAAAATCGCGGATAACGACAATGGCAACAACCCAGGCGGGGATCCTGCCAATGGGAATCATCAAAATCATCGCCGTGTTGATGACAAGCTTGTCAGCGATGGGATCGAGGAACTTCCCCATCGTCGTTACAATATTGTACCTCCTGGCAATATAGCCGTCCAACAGATCCGTAAATGATACAGCGACGAAAAGTCCCGCAATCACCAGACTCATTGTCTGATCTGGTGATAACAGGAGCAGAAACAGTACCGGGATAAACGAGATCCGGAGCACAGTAATAGTATTGGGCAGATTTATGATCTTCCTGTTTTCCGGCGCTATGGGCAGGGCGTCGAAGTACCTTTGCAGGTAGTCAATCATAGTGATCTCTTTCGATCATTTCTTGGGGACCTTTTTCCAGTCCGCCAGAAAGGTGTCAACACCCCTGTCGGTGAGGGGATGCTGGGCCAGCTGTTGGATGACCTTGAAAGGAATGGTCGCAATATCAGCACCCATCATGGCGGCCTCAAGGACGTGCCCCGGATGTCTGACGCTGGCGACAATGACTTCCGTATCGTAGCCATACTG
>JBAYKV010000240.1:0-5216 GCA_041664405.1 Syntrophales bacterium | reverse complement strand
GCCACAGCGGCCCTCGCCAGGAAGGGAATCATCTCCCGCTGCCCACCGGAGGCCGTTCCCATGCCTCCCGGCAACTGCACGCTGTGGGTGGCATCAAAAATAACCGGGTATCCAAAGGTCCTCATGATCGGTATCGCTCTCATGTCCGCTACCAGGTTGTTGTATCCAAATGAGGCGCCCCGCTCCGTGATCATGAGTCCTTGCATACCTGCCGCCTCGATTTTTTCAATGATGTTTTTCACATCCCAGGGCGCAAGAAACTGTCCCTTCTTGATATTGATAACCTTGGCCTTTTTGGCCATTTCCATGATGAAGTCCGTCTGCCGGCATAAGAAAGCAGGAACCTGCATCACATCGAGGACCTCCGCCGCAGGCTCAATCTCCTCAAAGCGATGGACGTCGGACAGGATAGAGATCTGGAAATCACTTTTGATCCTTTTCAGGATCTCCAGTCCCCGGAGCGCTCCCGGACCCCGGTAACCCATCAGGGAGGTCCGGTTGGCCTTATCATAAGAGGCCTTGAAGATGAAGGGAATATTCAGCCGGTCGGTAAGTTCTTTAAGAAATCCGGCTATATCCCGTGTCTTTTTCTCTTCCTCGATCACACAGGGACCGGCAATGAGCGTGAAGGGGTTGTTCCCACCGATTACCGTCTTTCCTACCTGGATGTTTTTCATCTGCTCACTTCCATTTTCTTTTTTACGCAATCACGAATCCGCCTGCTGCTCATCCTGTATGATCTTGATCTTCAGGGCGGGAATTCTTCTGGCCGCCCGGGTCGACTCGGGATTAAGTTCATATGCCTTTTGATAGGCTTTAAGAGCCTCCCGGGGCATCCCTTTTTTTTCATAGGCCTCCCCAAGGCCTGAATAAACGGCGTCGTCCTCGGCGTCATATCGCAAGGACAATCTGTACATTTCAATCGCCTTGTCCACATTGCCTTTGGCGCCGTAGGCCCGGCCCATAGTGGCATAGGGCGCCGCTTTCTTCTTGGAGGAGGACAAAAGTTTTTTTGAAACTCTGATCGCGTCATCGTATCTTTTTTCGCGCATATAGGATTCAGCCAGAGAATTCAATATGTTCTCGGATGGATGGGTCACAGCATACTTTTCAAAATTTGCGGTCGCTTCTTTCTTCTTTCCCAACTTGGTATAGGTCAAGGCAAGGTTATAGTAAACCTGCGGGTCCCGAGAACCAGCCTTCAGGGCTTTTTCATATTTTTCGGCGGACGTTTTATAAACCTTTATCTCCCCGTAAGCAAAACCAAGATTTGCATAGACGGAAGCCTTGTTCTTGCTCTTTGGCAGGGCTTTTTCGTAGAATTTGATTGCCTGATCGTAATTTTTGCTTTTCATCTCCATATCGGCAAGCCTCATGGCCGCATCGGCGTCATCAGGATTGATCTCCAGAACCTTACGATAGTGCGTGGCCGCTTGCTGGGTCTTTCCCGATTTCTCCAGCGCCGCCGCGAGGTTGAACTGAATAACCGGATCTTTCGGATGCAGGTTCAGCGCCCTTCGGTACTGTTCCATTTCCTGGGCAGGAACGCCCTTATTGCCATAAGCCATGCCCATATTGGCATAAGCCATGGCATTACGGGGCTGTCTTTTCAGCACTTCCTTGTACCATTTAATCGCGTCATCCTGCTTGCCTGCCTTAAGATTGACATTGGCCAGGGCAAGGACGATTTCATCAGCGGCGGGATTTTTATTCAGGGCAATCTGGTACTCTGTGATGGCTTCCTGCCTTTTATTCGTCGCCTCGTAAACCTGACCCAGTCTGAAATGAACGTTGCCGTCCTCGGGATTTATCTGGAGCGCCTGCTGATAAGCAGCCACGGCTTTAGGCCAGGCGCCCATGGCTGCGTAGGTCATCCCCAGGCTTGCATACACAGCTTGATCATTGGGTTGTATTATGAGCAACCGCCGATAAACTCCGATAGCCTGTTCATAATTCCTCTGGCTTTGATAACAGCGGGCTAATTCCTTCAAGGCTCCCGCGTCTTCAGGATTCAACTTCAATATAGTCTGATATTCTTCGACGGCCTCACGGATCATGCCTAGACGATAATAAATACCAGCCAAAACCTTTCTGATCCCCGTGTCACCGGGATTTGTAGCTATGGCCCGTTTCAGATAATCAATTTGCTGCCTTTCACTGCTCGATCCCTGGGCATACCGCAGCCAGTCTTGAGGCATAATGGTTACCTTCAGAGGAATTGTCCCGATTTCCCTCTCCAGATAACGGACATGAATGCGATAATCCCCACCCACAGGTTCGGCCTCTGCCCTGCGGCCCTGCTTCATGACCCTGTCGACAAATTCGACTCCCTTCATGAGAACCCTGAAATCATTACGCCTTCCTGTTCCGTCAACATCCACGGTCATTCCCTTTCCCCGCAGGTCATCGGACGTCACACCGGTAATGATGAATTCATCTTTGTAGGTAACCTCGAAATAATCCCGGGGAGTAAGGCGATATACTTTCCCATTTTTTTCAATATCCAGGTAATAGAATTGCGGCTGCGTACCGAGAATCGTAAAGGCAACAAAATTTTTCGCCCTCGTAAAGCCGGAAGAGAGGGAACTGAAACGCTGGGGGAAAACGGTTGCCAGTCCCCACAACAGGCCAGTCAGAATCACCAGGAGTCCGGCAATGGCGGTCAGGGCAAGGGCCCAGCGCTTATATCCACTATAATCGGCAGGTTTCTTTTTGCGAATAAAATCAGTTTCCATCTATCTCAACTTCTCGGATGATATTGTTTATGAACGGCCTTCAGTCTTTCTCTGGTCACATGGGTGTAAATCTGGGTCGTCGAGATGTCGGCATGACCAAGCATGACCTGTACCGCTCTCAAATCAGCCCCCCCCTCCAGGAGATGGGTGGCAAAGGTATGACGAAAAGTATGGGGATGCACCTTGTCCTCCAGACCGGCCAGGCGAGAATATTTCTTGACCAGTTTCCAGAGCCCCTGCCTGGTGAAAAGCCTTCCCGATCTATTTAGAAACAGGGAATTTGTGGACTTTCCCTTGATAAGGCCGTTTCTTGCTTCGTCCACATAGAGCTTCAGCAGGTCATAAGCAGACCTCCCCACCGGTACCACCCTTTCCTTCCTTCCTTTACCCAGCACGACCACATAACCTGCCTGCCAGTTGATGCTGTTCATGGTCAGATTAACAAGCTCCGAAACCCGCAGTCCCGCTGCGTACATCAATTCGAGGATCGCCGCATCCCGGACGGCGGATGGATTCGAGAGACCCGGCTGTTCCAGTAACCGGTTCATATCCTGGGGACTGAGAACATCGGGAAGACGCATCCATGTCTTCCCCTGTACCAGACGGTCAACGGGGCTAACAACCTTGTATCCATGTTTCAGGAGAAACTTATAAAAACCACGGACGGCCGCAAGGGAACGGTTCACGGAATTCGCCGCCAGCCCGCCACCCCTGAGATCGGATATGAAAGCCATCACATCTTCAGGCGTGACCGTTGCTGCTTCCTCTTTTTGCCGCCCCGCCATGAAATCGGCAAAACGGATGAGATCACGGCTATATGCCTCCAGGGTATGGGGGGAAGCCCCTTTTTCCACCGTCATATAGTTAAAATAATTGTCCAGCAGTTCCTTCACATCTTTTTTGTAGCCTAAATCAAGGCAGGACGCAAAGCTTTTTTCCGAGGTCGGAACGGGGTAGTTGACTTTATAGGCATTCTCTTTCAACTCAAACTTTGACAAGGGGGGGATAAGGGGGAGTTTATTGGCATTCTGATAACATCCCCCAACCCCACCTCTTTGCTAAAGAGGTGGTTATAATGCTTAAGTCAATGACATTGGTTGACATATAGCTCCATTATTGCCATAGGTATAGCCCGACAGCACGGTCGATATCCTGACCTCGCCGTTCCGCCGGAATCGTTGGAAGTGGCTTACGACGGATCTTAACCGGATTGGTCTGGCCTTCGCCTATAATTACTGAGACGAGAGGAGATGACATGAACTCTTTTTCCGTTAAAACCTCCGAACGGTTTGAAATGATAGACATTACCAGACAAATACGGGATATCATTCGGGAGGCCGGCGCCGGAAGCGGTCTTTGTTATGTCTTTGTTCCCCACACCACTGCGGCGGTGACGATCAATGAAAACGCCGATCCCGATGTCTCCAGAGACATCATCAGCATCCTGGACAAGCTGATTCCCCTGCACGGCCCCTACCGGCATGGAGAAGGCAACTCGGCAGCCCATGTAAAAGCCTCCCTGATGGGGGCGTCGGAAACCGTCTTGATTGAAGATGGTCAACCGGTCCTGGGAACCTGGCAATCCATCTTTTTCTGCGAGTTTGATGGCCCCCGCATGCGGAAGGTCTTTGTGAAGGTGATCGCCAACCCATGACCATAGACGCCTCCGCTGCCATCATCGACCCCAAAGAAAAAAGGCGGCTTCGCTGGATCGTCTTCAGCGTCGCCTTCGCCGTCTTCATGGTCCGTCTGGATAGTTATATCGTCGTCATTTCCCTGCCTACCCTCGCCCGTTATTTCCAGGTCGGAACGAGCGAGGCATCTTGGGTAATTCTCTCCTACCTCCTGGTCATGACGGGCAGTACCCTGATCTTCGGGAAACTGGTCGACAGGGTCGGTTTAAAGAAAATCTTTGTCTGGGGATACGGATTGTTTACCCTGGGCTCGCTGCTTTGCGGGCTCGCGCCGACGATCTACCTGTTAGACGCCGCCCGCTGCGTCCAGGGTGTCGGCGGCGCCATGATGATTACGAGCGCTATGGCGAGCATACCCCATTACCTTCCGAAAAACATTGCCGGCTGGGCCTTTGGGATATGTTCTTTAGCCAACTCCCTGGGCATCATGGTCGGGGCGCCTCTAGGTGGTCTCATTACCGGCTTTCTTAGCTGGCACTGGATCTTTCTGATCAATGTACCGGTGGGGATTCTGGCTATTCTGATCGTGAAGAGAAGCCTGCCTGCGGATCAAAACCGGCCGCCCCTCACCGAGGGCCGACCTTTTGACGTTTCCGGCTCCATTCTGAGCTTCGTTGGCCTTACCGCCCTTGTCTTCGCCTTGAGCCGTGGCGATAACGAAGGCTGGCAGTCGGGACTCATTCTGACTGCCTTTGCTATTGCAGGGACGTCCCTGTTCGCCTTCTATCTCCGGGAACGAACCGTCCGCGACCCCATTCTCAACCTGAAAATCTTCCGTAACCGGGAT
>JBAYKV010000239.1:0-5292 GCA_041664405.1 Syntrophales bacterium | reverse complement strand
TATACTCTCAAGATACGTTCCCAGCTCTTCCAACAGAAGTCTTTTCACTTCACGCATTGCAGTAACACGACTTGAATTTCTGCTATCGTCCTCACTGGCTTGATAGGTGTATTCTTTGATGAAGGTTTTTGTTTCAGCAGCTGCGAGATGAGGGGAAAATAAGAGAAACAGAAAAGATAGAAAGGTGATCCTTGCCAGCGTGGATGTCATAGATGCCTCCTTTCTGAACCGATGGCAACCTATACATCAACCCCGGACAGTCTGCAATATATGTTATCGATTTTCGATTTAAAAACTAAACCGCTGCGCGGTAGATGCCGAGGTTGGAGCACAGAACGGGTTATTTATTTTAAATTGACTATTCCATTCAATCTGGTGTTGAGTGACCCCTGTTGCTGAGTTTTGGCAGCTTATAAAGGAAGAAGGTTTTGCGATTATTCCATAGGGCATCGTCCTTTTGGTAATCGGAAGGAGAGATTCTATCGCTTTCATCAGAGAAGATGATAATGTAAGACCGACAGGGTAAGGGAGGGCTGATTGAGCCATCATCTTGTAAAGACAGGTTACACCGGCCTCGTTGAGCGTCTAAACCGCTTTTCCCAGGGGGCGACGCCTTCGGAATCCCTCTTCAAGATCCTGAAGGTTCTTTTCAGCGAGCGTGATGCGGCGATGGTCTCCCAGTTGCCCGTCCGTCCCTTCTCCGTGAAGAGAGCGGCGCGGATCTGGAAGCTTTCAGAGGTGGAAACCGGGAAGATTCTTGAAGATCTGGCGGAGCGGGCTATCCTGCTGGATGTGGAAAAAGACGGGGTTCAGACTTATATCCTGCCGCCGCCCATGATCGGGTTTTTCGAATTCTCCCTGATGCGTCTCCGTGGGGATATCGACCAAAAGGTCCTGAGCGAACTTCTTCACCAGTACGTCCACGGGTCAGACGATTTTCTTAAGGCCCTCTTCATGACGGGGGAAACCCAGGTGGGACGCATCTTCGTTCACGAGCCGGCCATCCCTGAACCCGATGCCGTCAGCCTGTGCATCCTCGATTACGAGCGGGCGACGGAGGTGATCAAAACGGCAGCCCACCGGGGGATCAGCCTCTGTTACTGCCGCCACAAGATGGCCCATCTGGGCCGGGACTGCGACGCCCCCAAAGAGATCTGCATGACCTTCAATGAACCTGCCCAGGCCCTGATCAAGCACCACCATGCCCGCTCCGTGGGCAGGGAGGAATGTCTGGACCTGCTCCAGGTGGCCTGGGATCACAGGCTCGTCCAGTTCGGCTCCAACGTCCGGGAAGGGATCGGCTTCATCTGCAACTGCTGCGGCTGTTGCTGTGAGGCAATGGCGTCGGCCCGGCGGTTTGGTCTGATGCATCCCATTCATACGACCAACTACCTGCCCGCCTTGGAGCCCTATCCACGAAATGAAAAGTGCAAGGGCTGCGGCCGTTGCGTTTCGGTCTGTCCCGTTGCGGCCATGAGCCTCGTGACAGCCAACGATCCCCGGAAGCCAAAACGAAAAAAGGCCCATCTCAACGAAGAGATCTGCCTGGGTTGCGGGCTGTGCGTTCGGGAATGTCCCGACGGCGCCATCACCATGAAAGAGCGGCTCCAGCGGGTCATTCCGCCTCTGAACGCAGTACATCAGGCCGTTGTTATGGCCATCGAGCGGGGGAAGCTTCAGAACCTCATCTTTGACAACCATGCCCTCATGAGCCACCGGTTCATGGCGGCCATACTGGGGGCCATCCTCAAGCTCCCGCCGGTCAAGCAGCTCATGGCCAGCGAACAGGTGAAATCTCGTTACCTCGAAGCACTGCTCCGGCGGGCGGGCATGTCAACATGAAAAAATATTGTCGTGATAATTCCGGTTCTAAATCAAAGGCAAAATCAAGGTGGCAGGGAAGAGGCGACGCAGGCGTATATGGAAATACGCCGAGGAGCCGATGACGAAGCCAACGAAGATAGCGCTTTGATTTAGAGCCGGAATAATATGGTGTCAGCGGTAAAGTAGGTCCATCATGTCGAGCATAGGCCCGGCCGATTCTTTCTTGATCATCCTGACGGACGTCTGCTGGTCTCCGTCAACTTCCCGCAAGAAGGCTTCCAGGGCCGGTCTGCCGGGGCAAGAACCGGAGCCGCCGTAGGTGGTGCAGGCGAAGGATGCCCAGATGCCGGCTTCCGCCATGGCATTATGGAAATCAGGGAAGGTGAATCCCTTTTTCCCTGTCAGCGCTGCGGCAAGGCCGGCGGCAAAGGCGTCGCCGGCCCCCGTGGTATCCATAACTCTTTCCGGGGGAAGGAGGGACTGGCCATAGATGAGGCCGTCCTCCCCGTCGCCATAAGTGCCCAGGGCGCCGAAACGGCCCATGCTTATCACGCCGTTTATCTTTCGGTCTGTAAACCAGTCGATGATCTCCCGCAGGGAGGGGAGGCGGTCTTCCTTTTTCATAAGGTTCTTGTACTCCCAGATATTCATCTGGATAACCGTCGCCTGTCGGAAGGCATCTTCCCAGAACTCGATGCCCAATTCGATCTGACTATGGCCGAGATTCAGGAAGATCGGCGCTTTTCCCTGCCAGCGGTCGATGATATACCGGGTGCATTCGCCATGTACATGAGGATGGCCGTTGCTCTTGTCGCTATAGATGTGGCCGATCATAACTGCCCCCGGCATGATCCCGAGGCGCTCTTCAATATCCTGGAATCGTTCTTCCAGATGTCGCCGGAAGCTTTTACCCTCGGCGAATTTTTCTGAAAAGACAGTAGTCTGAAGTTGGTTGACAAGGATCGTGGAACGGGGGGTTTTTACGTTGGGGACGAAAAATTGACGGGGGGCGAGGAACTTTTTCAGGCGTTCCGGGGCTGGAACCTCTTCCGCGGCGGCGAGAATGCTTTCCCGGATCAAATGCCCCAGCGGATCATCGCCGACGGGCAGGATGGGCAGGACCTCTCTCCCCGCGGCAAGGAGCCTGAGGGTATAGTTCAAGCCGCTTCCCCCCAGACTTTCTTCCTGTTCCACGATGTGTTTTCTGCCCAACTGCAGCACGCCGTCGCAGAGAAGGATATTTTCAAAGGCCCCGCTGCCGACGGCGATAACAGGGGCCCGGCTTTCTTGTAATGCCTGCATCTGTTTCTCTGTTACCTAATTCTTGTGAACACGTAAAAAAGTCGAAAACTTATCCCAACGCCGTTTTTACTACCTCCGCCACCTGCCGGCAGTGGCGCTCCGTTTCCTCATCCGTCGGTCCTTCCACCATGACCCGGCACATGTTCTGGGTTCCCGAATAGCGCACCAGGACCCGTCCCTTTTCTCCCAGAAGATCTTCTACAACCTTGATTGCCTGGACAAGCTCGGGGATGGTTTCAATATCCGGTTTTGATTTTACATCGATGTTGATCAGTTTTTGTGGGAAAACGGTCATTACCTTCGCCAACTCGGAGAGGGGTTTCTTTTCTTCCTGCATGGCGATGAGGACCTGCAGGGCGGTCATGATGCCGTCCCCGGTCGTATGATCATGGAGAAAGATCAGGTGCCCCGACTGCTCGCCACCGATGGACGCCCCCCGGGCCTTCATCTCTTCGATGACATACCGGTCTCCCACCTTGGCGGCGACCATGTCGATATCCAGCGATTTAAATGCCTGAAGGAGGCCAAGGTTGCTCATTACCGTGGCAACGACCAGGTTGTTGGCGAGAATTCCTTTTTTCTTCATTACCTTGGCGCAGATGGCCATGAGGTGATCGCCGGTCAGGACGTTGCCCTTTTCATCAACGGCGATGAGACGGTCGCCGTCGCCGTCGAAGGCAAACCCCACGTCGGCATTTCTTTTCAGGAGTTTCTCCACCAGCATCTCCGTGTGCTGGGAACCGCATTTATCGTTGATGTTCGATCCGTTCGGCTGATCAAAGCGGGTGGTGACGTCCGCGCCCAGTTCCAGGAAGGTCTGGGGGGCAACGCGATAGGTGGCGCCGTTGGCGCAATCCAGTTCCAGTTTCATGTCCTCAAGGGTGAATTCCTTAGGAAAGGTGCTTTTCAGAAAGACGATGTAACGATCCCTGGCCCCTTCGATCCGGTAGGCCTTCCCCAGTTTGTGGGACGAGGGGTGGAGAGTGTGCATGTTGTTCCGGAAGATAAGTTCTTCGATCTCAAGCTCCCTTTCGTCGGGAAGTTTGTAACCATCCCTGGAAAAGATCTTGATGCCGTTATCCTCATAGGGATTGTGGGATGCCGAGATGACGATGCCCGCATCGGCCCGCATGCTCTGGGTGAGAAAGGCAATCCCCGGTGTTGGCATGACTCCGACCAGAATCGCATCGACGCCCATGGAGCAGATTCCGGCGACGAGGGCGTTTTCGATCATGTAGCCGGAAATTCGGGTATCCTTACCAATGATGATTTTTGGGTGGCGGCCCTGGCGCTTGAAATAATGGGCGGTCGCCTTGCCGACATTCAGGGCCATTTCGGGCGTCATGGGGTATTCATTGGCCACCCCTCTGATTCCGTCTGTCCCAAACAGTTTTCCCATAAACAGTCTCCTTAGATACTGACAAAGACCGCCGGTGTGTATCGTCGGCGACCTATTAAGTAAATCAATTTGTAACGGTATGCCTTATGCTTTCTGTAAGTGATAGATAAGGGAAGCCTCGATGAATTTCCGGAAGAGGGGATGGGGGTCCGTTGGCCGGGATTTGAACTCCGGATGGAACTGGCATCCCAAAAACCACGGATGGTCGTGAAGTTCGACGATTTCCGCCAGACGGCCATCGGGAGAAACACCTGTAATTTTAAGGTTTTTTTCTGTCAGCCCACTCTTGAAATCATTGTTGAACTCGTAGCGGTGCCGGTGACGTTCATCAATTTCCGTGACACCGTAGGCAGCGAAAGCGAAGGAGGGCTCGCTCAGCGTACAGGGGTATGATCCAAGGCGCATCGTCGCCCCTTTTTCCTTGACAACCTTCTGCTCCGGCAGGAGATCAATGACCGGATAGGGTGTTTTCTCGTCAAACTCCGAACTGTTGGCCCTTTCCATACCGCATATGTAACGGGCGTATTCTACGACGGCCATCTGCATCCCCAAGCAGATACCGAAATAGGGGACCTTGTTGGTCCGTGCATAATGGGCGGCCTGGATCATTCCTTCGATGCCCCGGTCTCCGAAGCCACCGGGAACAAGAATGCCGTCGGCGCCATCCAGTTGATGATTGATGCCGTCTTTTTCTATCTTTTCCGAATCGACGAATTTCAGATTAACCCGACAATCGTTGGCGATCCCGCCATGAACAAGGGCCTCAT
>JBAYKV010000238.1:0-5319 GCA_041664405.1 Syntrophales bacterium | reverse complement strand
TGGCCTTGAATCCTGCTCCGTGATTCCTTCTCGTACGTTTTGCCATAGTTGCTGCTCCTTTCTGTGTCATTATAGAGCAGCTTTACCACTTATGTCACTGTCCAGTTTTGCCAGACCGGCTCTCAGGGACAAAGTAATTTTATCAAAAGCGATGAACTGGTAATAAAAACGTCAAGAGGAAAGGAAATACCATGTCTATTAAAAAATCATGTTGATTGATGGAGGGAAAATTATGACGAACGCAAAAGCAGATTTTGTACATCTTCATGTCCATATGACATACAGCCTCTTTGACAGCACCCTTCGCCTTAGCGACATCTTCAAAAAGGCGAAGGAATATCAGATGCCGGCCATCGCCATTAAAATCCGGCTTCTTTCCTTAAAGTTACAAACCTGAATATAAATGGGTTGCACCTGGTGGTGTTTCTATAAACACATCACGATTAATCCCTCAGAGAAGGGAAGAAAAATAAACAAAAGGAGAAATAAAATGAAGAAAATTATGGCAGTTGGATTGGTTGGTTTTTTGATGGGATGTCAGGGAGCTATGGTAACAGCAACCAAATGGGGAGAAACAGCGGGTGGTCCTGGCAAAGTGGTGAAGTGCGAGAGATCTGATCTTCGTGACAAAAAGGAAATTGACGAGACATTCGCCAAGCATAATGGGCACAAACTCGTGTACATTTCTGAATACACGACTGGCAATAAACTCGGCACCGACGCCATCGTCTGCTTTGAGTATGAAAAGTAACACAAACACATCCCGAAGGCAACGGAAACCGAATAGTCATAACATAGGTTTCTGATCGAGGATATAATTATGAGCAATGGAATGAACCTTTGAAGAATGATTAAAGAACAGGACGATAAAAATGGATTTAATGGATCGTTATGGACGACTGCAAAAGAAGGTCAGGAAGCGAAAGGAGTCGTTTGACCGTTTCCTCAAGCTCCTGGAGGGAGAGACCACTTGGCTGACCTCGCCAGCGAGTACAAGGTTTCATCTGTCTGAGGAGCAGGGACTTCTGAAGCACAGCGTCGGGGTGACAGAAACCCTTTTGCAATTCCGGGATTTTCTAGCCCCGTCGATCCCTGAGGAGAGCTGCATCATAGTTGGTCTGTTTCATGATGCTGGGAAACTGGGAATGCCGGGCAAACCACTATATCTGCCAAATGATGATGAATGGATGGTAAAGAATCGAGGGATACGCTATAAGATCAATCCTGACGTAGTGGCGATGGGACTGGCCGTCCGAAGCCTCTACCTTGTAAACCAATACATCCCGCTCACAGATACCGAGGCCCAGGCCATCGCCTATCATGATGGACAGTACATCGATGATAATAAGATCGTGGCCCACAAGGAGGATCCCTTGACACTGCTCCTTCACTGGGCCGACTACTGGACAGCGCATATCTATGAAGAAGGAAGGGATAAACCACTCATTTAGCGGTGGAGATATGCATTATGAGTATTGTTGATCGAGCAAAGCAAGCGATATGGAAGAAAGCAGGACTGCCTCATGATGGCAAGGGTTATGTAACAGACTCACAGCTGAATCTTGTAGCGGGCGTGACGTCGGAAATGATCAAGGGTGACTATGATAGTGGAAGCGGACAAGAATGGCTATCCAAAATCCGCGCGATTCACTCGTCATCGGCTCTTGTCGCCAACACCTTCGGACGTTGGAAGTCTATCCCGTCACAATTTACATTTGCTGATATTTCGGGTTTTTCTCCGCCGAGCTTGGAAGCGAAGTGCCACTCAGGTCTGGGTGGTACGCCGCCAAATCTGGACGTGCTCCTTCAGTCTTCGGACACCGTCTTTGGAATCGAGTCGAAATTTCTGGAACCGCTCAAGCTGACGGTACCAAAGTTCGCAGCCAGCTACTCAAGAAACCGACTGCCACTTTGCGAGGATGCATGGTGGTCCCTTCTGGAACGAGTTCGTCAATGGCCACCGTCGCACCTCGACGCAGCACAACTTATTAAACACTACTTGGGACTTCGCAAACAATTTCCCGACGGCAAGAAGGTCTGGCTCGTTTACTTGTATTGGAGACCAGTCAATGTTGCAGATATCTCTGAATATTCCCGACACGCGGAGGATTTGGAGAAATTCCAAAGTGCGATTGAAGGTGCGGAATCCATCCGCTTTATGGCACTGGACTATCTTGAATTATGGGATTCGTGGGAGAAGAACATAAACATGGCGGGGCACGCCAAGTTGCTCAAGAATAGGTACTGTGTTGAAATATGAAACTCGAACCATGCGTCGGAGAAGGAGGAAACAAACCGCACATAGCGTGTCGGAATAAGCCGGTCTCCTCGATAAAATTCTTATCAAAAAAAGACCCGAGAATACGAGGAGAAATCTGGAAGGTGTTGCACAATCCATAACTGATTACTCCCAAGCAGAAAGGAGCAAAGCCATGACGCAGTTGTTTATATATGTACTTGCCGCCAGCAAGGACCCAGACAAGATCCACTGCAAGGTCCCTTGGTGTGTGGACGAAGACCTGATTTTTTTCGGACCGTGCAAGAAACGGCTTCGTGAACTCCTCCGCAAAAATTATCTATTACCAGATAAAAGCCACAGCAATGTAGATGAAGATATCTTCATCGTCGGTGTGAACGGGAGCAATCGGATGCAGAGTCGAAAAGTCGTCTGGGCGGGAAAGCTTTCCGAGGTGATGACCTTCGCTGAGGCAGATAAGCGTATGCAGGGAGGCAGCTTCCTGCAGCTTCGCAAGCATTCATTCTCACCTTTGCACGTAAGCCCAATGGTTGAGAACGGAGAGTTTATTGGTTATGAGCATGTGAGCAATGAGCACATTGATAATGATAGATGGGTCTTGGACTTGGTATCCAGCAGAGCCAATCCTAACATCCGAGTGGAAGGACGTAAGTTGATTCTACAGCCGGGAAAAACAGAGCAGGCCTTCGACCGGGACTGCTGTATGTTTCTTAAAAACCGTTTTTTTGCGGCTGGGAACGGTCTCGAATTCGACGAAGAAGCCTTGGAGATTTTGCGGAACGCACAACCCGGGAAGTTGGGAATTGATCGTTATGCAATCTTTGGTCGGCAGAAAAAAGGCAAAGGCAATGCCGAAGGGCTTGTTGGCCGATACCTGCCAATTACCGGTGACTTGGCCAACCTCTTTGTCGCATGGATCGAGAACCGTTCAGGTGAAGCCACAGAACATAAAGGAGGTGAGCGGAATGGATTTGCCAAGACGCATTGTCATTAGCCGAAAAGGCTTCGATGGGGGGACAGGATGCATCCCGAGCCCCATTCTGAGCGATGGTACCATGATATCAATCCCGATCCCCAAGGCCGCAGACACAGTTTCCTATGCAGACCTTAGGCTGAATGGGCATTCCTACGGGAAACTGGTCACAGACCTCAGGGCACAGCGGATGACGAGAAACAAGGAGAAGAAACTGATCTCTGCCACCGACATGGCACATATGGACCCCGATCTAATCCGTGACATGCTGCCGCGGAAACCTGACTGGCGACCCGCTTTCGGCCCGTCTGCCAAGGCTGCAACAATACTGAGGAAACATTGTGTCGGAAGGGGCGACTTGTTCCTCTTCTTCGGCTGGTTTCGACGATGCGAACTGGCTGGCGGAACCTACCGCTTCATTTCAGATGAGCCAAAACTGCACGTCGTGTACGGCTACCTAAGAATCAGCGACGTTTACCCACTTCCAGATGATCGGGTCCCAGATTGGTTGAAAGACCATCCCCACTTCCACGTGAGGGCCAGGAAGGCGGACACGGTGTTTGTCGCTGCCGACCATTTGGGGCTCCCTGGTGCCGATGAACTCCCCGGCGCTGCTGCGTTCCCTACGTTCTCTGACGCATTGCGGTTAACAGCCCCTGGAATGACCCGAAGCTGGTGGCAGCTTCCTAAATGGTTCTATCCCGCTCCGGGAGTCCCGCCGCTTTCATCCCATGAAAAACCTGATCGGTGGCGTTTACAAAGTGATTCTTGCCTTTTGCAGAGCGTCTCACGGGGACAGGAATTCGTTCTCGACACAGAGCACTATCCAGAGGCGCTAGAATGGGCAGTGAGCATTATACGAAATGGAATTGGTGTTAACTGACGATGAACAAAAGATATGATTTATTGATTTTTGATCAAGATCAGCCTTACTGACAGCAAATACAAAGTTGCAATTTTGGTTATCAGGATATATTATTAAGAATATATTTAAGCAATCGTGTATTTTCTTAAATGTCCCGAAAAAGGCATGAACATTGATATTCCGGCTTACTTCCAAACTGACTAAGAAAATCGGAATGGCTTCTTTACAGGAACTCCCAACCGATCAGACCGAGAATCCCTTGATGGACTGGAACGCAAATTTGTTCACAGTGCAGCGCACCCAATATATAATCCTGACAAACACTGCATCACTATACTCCATGGTCATGCATGGTCGGGGGATTACTAACCACAGGCAGTTTATTCGAGAAGTATTATCCTATATGAAGGAGTTCATGACCATCGATGGGAATAAAGCAATATTCGAAAAGTTCATCGAACCAGAGAATAAGAGAATATTCTTTTCTAAAATAGTTGATCGGCGAGTCTCGGGATCAATGAACGATCTTATATTTCAGGCGAAGTTCCATCTTATCGAGGGGCATAAATCGCCACTGGATGTTTCATTTCTGCTCAATGAATCTCCAATGTCGTATTTGAGTTATAGCCGTCCCAAAATTGAATTCCAGAAATTACATTTTAGAGATGCAGTTTCATTAGGTAACGGGCAAAAGGAGAATAACGTGATTTACATTAACGTTGTTCGACCACCCACAACAAAATATTGATTTTCGTCCACAAACAAATATTGCCTCTTCTTTGCATATTTTAGTGGTCTGGTCTGAGCATTGCGGAGTGAAAGCTGCTACACATCCACTTTCACCCAAATTCTCGACTTCGATAGCGGATATCCATTTATTTCACGGGCGTCGCAAGCAGTTTTTCAATCGCGGGAATGTCCGCACCGGCGACGATATGGCCGTCAATGATAAAAAAGGGCGTTCCTTCTATGCCGAGTCGCAGCCCCTGATCCCGGTGGATCTTCATCAGGGTAGTCACCTCGGCGCTCTCACAGGGCTTCAAGGGTTTTTTGTCAAGCTGGCCGCTGAAGGCCTCCTTATAGGCCCCAACACGGTCAGTCGCGCAGAGGATATGCTGAACCTTATCCGCCGATGCCTTGGAGAGGGGAAAGAAAAAGATATAACGGGTCACATCCTCCTTTGTGGCCAGTACCTGGAAGGCCTTGCGGCAGTATGAACAGTTG
>JBAYKV010000237.1:0-5319 GCA_041664405.1 Syntrophales bacterium | reverse complement strand
GCATTTTTCGCAGAGGGTGTCAGTGATAATCACCTCCGCTTTCGGACGGTCGCTTCCATCACCCGCAATAATTTTAACCGTGTTTTTACACTCCGGATAACCGGAGCAGGCCATGAATTTGCCAAATCTCCCCGCTTTGAGGACCATGGGTTTCCCGCATTTTTCACAATTGAGGTCAGGCGTGGTCTTTTCATCCGCGGCACCCTGACCATTACCTTCCTCGGGGAGATTCATGGTGTTTTTACAGGCCGGATAATTAGTACAGGCGATAAAACGGCCATTCTTTCCCCATTTGATGGCCATGGGGCTTCCGCATTTCTCACAGATCATGTCGGTGGGAATCCCCTTGCCTTTGAGGCTCTTCATGTTTTCTGACGCCGCTTTGAGTTCCCTCGAAAAGTCTTCATAAAAGTCCTTGAGGGTGCCGATGCGGTCGGTCTTCCCATCTTCGATCAGATCCAGACGGCTTTCCAGAGAGGCAGTGAAGGTCACATCGAGGATCTTGGGGAAGTTTTCCACTAGTAAACCGGTTACCAGCATTCCCAGATCCGTAGGGCGGAATTTCCCTTTTTCCATGAGCACGTATTCCCGGTCCTGAATGGTGCTGAGGATCGTTGCGTAGGTGCTGGGACGTCCGATGCCTTTCTCTTCGAGTTCCCGAACGAGAGACGCCTCGGAGAATCTGGGGGGCGGCTGGGTAAATTTTTGTTCAGGGGTCAAGGCCAGGAGGTGTAAAATCTCGCCTACCGCCAGGTCGGGAAGGATCTTTCCCAATTCTTCGTCCGGATCGGCGCCGTTGTCTTCTTTTCCTTCCCGATACACCTCCGTATAGCCTGAAAATTTCATGATGGAACCCTGGGCGCGGAAGAGGCAGGAACCCGCCGTTATTTCGATAACGGTCTGATCGAAGACAGCCGGGGACATCTGACTGGCAATAAAGCGGTTCCAGATCAATAGATACAGTTTGAACTGATCGGGGCCGAGATATTGTTTGATATCCCCGGGACGGTGGAGCATCGAAGAGGGTCTGACTGCCTCATGGGCGTCCTGGGCAGAGGCGCTGTTCTTGAATAAACGAGGTTTGGGAGGGAGATAGGACGGATCATAAGCGGTCTGGATATATTTCCTGACTTCTTGCAGCGCCTCCTCAGAAATACGCATGGAGTCCGTTCGCATATAGGTGATGAGCCCTACCGATCCTTCCGCCCCTAATTCGATGCCTTCATATAGTTGTTGTGCCACACTCATCGTTTTCTTGGCGGAAAAACGCAGCCAGCGGGAGGCTTCTTGCTGGAGTTTGCTCGTTGTAAAGGGAGGCAAGGGGGAGCGCTTGAGTTCCTTCTTGTCCACCTTGGCGACGACAAAATCCTGCCGGCCCAGATCTTCAAGTACCTGGGCTGATTGCTCACCATTGGTGACCTTTGCTTTTTTATTGTCTATTTTTGTCAGTTTTGCGTCAAAGGCCGGTGGTTTGTTTCCCTCCAAAGAGGCGGTGATAGTCCAGAATTCCTCGGAGATGAAACTGTTGATCTCGTTTTCCCGATCGACGACGATTCGTACCGCGACGGATTGAACACGTCCGGCGCTAAGTCCCCGCCTGACCTTGTCCCAGAGGAGAGGGCTTATCTTGTAGCCCACAAGACGGTCCAGTATCCGCCGTGTCTGCTGGGCCTCGTATTTCGGGAGGTTGAGTTCGAGGGGGTTTCTGATCGCCTCAAGGACGGTATTTTTGGTAAGGTCGTTGAAAAGGGCGCGATGAAGTATCTTATTCTTCCCGTTGATTTCCTGAGCGACGTGCCAGGCAATCGCCTCGCCTTCACGATCTGGGTCGGGGGCCAGATAAATGTGCTCGGCCTTCTGAGCGGCTTTCTTTATCTCTGCCATGACTTTTTTTTTGCTGTCCACAACATTGTAACTCGGCTCAAAGCCATTATCCACATCAATGCCCAGAGTACTCTTGGGCAGGTCCTTGACATGACCCATGGTTGCCAGGACATCAAAATCCGCGCCGAGAAATTTCTTGATCGTTTTTACTTTGGTTGGCGACTCCACAATTACTAAAGAACGGGACATAAATTCACTCCTGAAGAATATACGTTTTCCCCGGCATTTGCCGGATCAGGCCCCTGAGTTCGAGATGCAAAAGCAGGGAAAGTATCTCCGAGGCTGACATGCCGGTAGCGGCGATGAGATCATCAACGGGACGAGGTCGGAAAGACAGGTTATTTATTAGCAGTTGCTCTTTCTCCCCGAGGATTGCATAATGAACATCATGATGCTGCCGGGGTCCATTGCGGGGGGCGTCGGGTGGGCCATCGTGGTGCTCATCGGAGGAAAGTTCTGTGAGAACAGCAGGCAAGGCCGCTTTTACGGGCATTGACTCACCCGGAGAGGTCTGCGGTCCGATTTCCGCAAGAATATCTTCGACATCTTCGACGAGTTTTGCCCCTTCCTTGATGAGACGGTTCGTTCCCCGCGAGCCTGCCTCATCGATACTGCCCGGTACGGCAAAGACCTCTCTCCCTTGTTCCAGGGCGATTCTTGCCGTAATGAGGGAACCGCTTCTTTCGGTTGCTTCAACAACCACAACCCCCAGTGACATCCCGCTGATGATTCGGTTCCGAGCGGGAAAATTAGGAGCGTTGGGTCGCGTGCCGAATGAATATTCCGAAACGATGGCGCCGCAGTGGGAGATCTCGTGGTAGAGAGTTTCATTCTCCGGCGGGTAGATAACATCCAGGCCGGAGCCTAAAACAGCAACGGTTCTCCCCTTGACGGACATTGCGCCCCTGTGCGCCGAGGCGTCGATACCTCTGGCCATACCGCTCACAATTGTGACACCGCTCAGAGCCAGTTCCCGACAGAGTCTTTCCGTTGTATATTTGCCATAAGCGCTGGCCTTTCTTGAGCCGACTACGGCTACAGAGACGTCGAGACCACTTAGCTCACCCTTTACATAAAGAAAAACAGGACAATCGTAAATGTGGAGGAGGCGCTTCGGAAAGAGGGGGTCCTGACAGGTAAGGATGGCAACATTCATCTGCACTGCCTTTTCAAGTTCCCCATCTACCTGCTCCCACTGCTTGAAATCCTTGATATGACGTGCCGTTTTTGAACCGATGCCCGGCACGGTCTCAAGCAGATGCAGGGGGGCCTTGAAAACGTGTTCCGGCGTCCCGAAGCTCTGTAGTAGGCCCTTGATGCCGATGTTTCCAAGTCCCTCGACGAGTTTCAGGGCCAGCCAATATTTGAGATCATCTGTTATGTTTGTCATCGTTACAGCCGTCATAAAAAAAGTGGCGAAGGATATATCTCATCCCGAGGGCTGTCAAGGAATTTAACGAAAGGAATTTAACAATGACGGGGTGATCGATAACGAGTAATCATGTAGGGAATAAATATTTATTGTCAGGGAAGTTGATTTCGGTTACATAACACGAATTCATCAGGGAAGGGTCCAAGAGCAGAAATATGTTTCGTAAATATCTTTGGATATACTTGATTTTAATTGTGGTGGCCCTGGAGCCTCCTGCACCGGAACAATGCTGGGGTGCGGCGGTTACTCTCCATCCTGAATCCATAACCCTGGGCGATATTGGGGCCGGGAAGCTAAAGAAAGGCATGGTCCTCCTTACCTATACCGACTCGGATCGGAAGTCATGGTCAGCAGAGGTTAACGAGGGTTGGCTACGCAAATCGGGACACCCTTTGACAGGAATACTCGAACATGCACGGCCTTTACATCTCAAGATATCCATGAAATCTTCCTTGGCCCCGGCGGGAGAAGATAACAACAACCATGGCCTTTACACCGCTGTCCTCAACCTTGAAGTTGATAACAGGCGTATCAGCTACCATAAGAAACTGGCCAGCGGCAATCACCGGGAAGGGATCGTTTTGAATGTCGGGGGAGAAATAAGGGTTATCGAAATTTCTTTTCATGTAATGGAATATCCATTGGAACCGGTCTTGTCTGTTTCACCTCGCAGGCTCGATTTTGGAACCCTGGGACAAGGGCAGAAAATTATCAGGAAGATTGAGATCACCAACAGGGGCAGGCAGGCCTTGAAATGGAAGGTCAATCAAAAAATCCCGGGTCGTCCGGTAGACGGTGTCGATACTCTTTCCGGACGTTATGTTTCCTTTTTGCAGCCTGAAAACCAGGGAACGGGCCAATACCGGGCGGCCAGTTCTGGAAAAGAAACTGCCGAATTTGCAGGACATTGGTCGGAAGTGGAGGGTTATCCGGAAGCCCAGCAAAACAGTGTCATGAAATACCGTTTCTCTGGTTCGGGGATCGTCCTCTATTACTGGAAGTCACCGGTAGCCGGCAAAATAAGCCTTTATCTCGATAATCGGATGATGGCCAATATCGATGCTTTCGATGAGAAAACCGTCGCTGCTGAATATCGTCTTAATGAACCTGTTATCGGATCACACATATTTACACTAGTAAACAATACGGGACGAGTTGTTATCGAGGGGATAAAGATAACCGGTAAAGAGGTTTCCTTGGGGAATGGAAAGTGGATAAAAATTTATCCTGAAATAGGCGTCACTACAAGGGAGATCGACTATCTTCATGTTTCCGTAGATACGGCCCGCTTGCCGCCGGGGACGTATGGACATGTCCTGAACGTAGAATCGAACGGTGGAGAAGCGACTATCGAATTACATGGCGAGGTATCGCTGGAAACGGGTTTGAAAATACTGGATGTTTACAGGTACAGTTTCGGAAACGATGTCCTGCTCAGCACTAATCCTCAGGGGGAGGCGAAGACGGCTTATTTCCGGGATTATCGTAAGCTGGGGATAGCTTTCAAGCTCTTTAGTCATGGAACCCCGGGGACAATCGAGTTCTATAGATGGTACAATCCCCAAAGACGATTGCATTTCTATTCGTATGAGGCAAACGGTGAGGGAAAATTGTCCAGGGAGTATGTTTTTGAAGGGACCATCGGCAATATTGCCACCAGCCGCCTGCCAAACACACGCGAATTGTACCGCTGGCAGCATCCATCAACAGGCCAATATTTTTTCTCTACGGATGCTAAAGGAGAAGGAGTACATAAAAGAGGATATAAATACAATGGCATAGCTGGATTTGTCAGGTAAATGGACATTACCATAAAAGCGATGGGATTGGCGCTTGACAAACAATGCCAAAAGAGATATTACCCCCCCTCTTTTATAGACGCGTGCGCCTGTAGCTCAGCTGGATAGAGCAACGGACTTCTAATCCGTGGGTCGAGAGTTCGAATCCCTCCAGGCGTACCAGAGAATATGGTGGGTGTAGCTCAGTTGGTTAGAGTGCCGGGT
>JBAYKV010000236.1:0-5358 GCA_041664405.1 Syntrophales bacterium | reverse complement strand
GCAGAAAAAGACCGGGACCTACGACGATAAATGGCTGAAAGAACGGTGGCCCTATTTCCCCGACGACATGGATTATGAATATTTCAACTGCGCCCCTGCCGATCAGTATATAGACGCTTTCTTCCAGGGCGGCGAGGCGATCGAGATCCTCAACATGCACCCCGATATGCAGCTTATCGAGTCGCACCTGCCGGAACTGCGCATTCGTTGCTTCGTCACAAAAAAGGAAGCGCCGAAATCGGCGGTGGAGGTTTTCCAGAATGTCACCACCCGTGTGGATACGTTGTGGCTTTTTCCGTCGATTCTGCGCGGGGTGGTCATGTACCGGGGCACGACGGAGATATACGACGAAGAATATGAAGACGTCCTGAGGATCTTCATTGCCACGGAGCGGCTTAAAGACCCGCCTCTTCCCCTGGAGCATTACCTGGAGGAACAGAAAAAGGCCATGGACAGGTCCGTTTCCGCGGATATGGCGCCCCTTCAAGAGGCGGCAAAGAAGATTGGCAAGATGATGAAACGGCTCAAGAAGATACCGAAAGACATCGACTATTCACTGAAAATGGCCACGGGAAAAGCCCCGGTCATGCCCCGGACCCCTGCCGAGACCGTAGCCGCCGGCCAGCAGGTCATCGGGGACAACCTTGCCCTCCTCGACCGGCTGGAGGCCCAGTCTCGGGATCTCCATGGCAAATTTGGCCATGTTGCCAAAATCGACTTGACCATGTTCGACCGGATGAGGGGAACCCTGCGGGCGACTTCGGCCACCATCGGTGAAAGCCTGACCAAAATTGAAACGATGGCGGCGAAGGTGAGGCAGGACGCCGCGGCGGGTCTCAAGGCAGGGGCGGAAAAGGTAAGGATGACCATCCCTGCCGCCCAGCTCGAGAAGATCGGATTTGCCCCGGAGGAGTTGCTGGACCAAAAGAAGAAGGTCAACCCCTGGCATGATAGCGGTTTTCCCCTGATTGTGGAATGCCGGCGAAATCTCGAGGCCGACCGTGATGCCCAGAGGGCCCTCCATGACCTCGGCATCGAAAAAGATACGATCAAGCGGGCCTGGCTGGGCATAAACCCTGCGGAAATAAAGGCCTCCCGGGCTGTCTGGGGTCTGAAGCCGTCCCCTGATCCGCCAAAAGATGGCACCCCACAGGGCGGTGCGGCGAGCGGGGACGATCTTGTCATCCCCGCCGGTCTGGTCCTGCCCCGTTTCAACGAGGCCGTTTTAAACAGGATTCTGATCCTGCCCGATAACTTGCAAAAAGATGGAGACTTGGCCGGCGGTGAGCTTGTCGACGGTTCCGACAAAACGCCGCTCTTGTTCATCGCCGAGGACGGCGCCCCTGTCGTCGCCGTAGCCGATGAGCTTCAGGCCCTCCTCCTGGAACAGGAGATCGGCGACGCCTGTTCGGTCATCTGCCTGGCCCGGCCCGATGAGAAGCCCTCCAAGGATGGCGACGCCCAGATCAAAGGGGCGGAGGCCTTCCTGGTGGTCATGCCGGAAAAGGCGGCACCCGGCGCCAAGGATTGGGAGGCGTGGAAAAAGGCCTATCCCGCCTCCCGGCCCTACGCCCTTCCCAAGGGCGACAATCTCTTCGCCGCCGCCAGATTAGGCGTGGATATTCGGGCCTGGATCATGGAAGCCTTGCCCAAGGAGTTTAGAAAGAGGCACAAGATCGCCCCATCACTCCCGGAGCCTGGTAAACATCCTACCGCCGAGGACCTGACCGTGCCGATTCCCGCCATCGACGTCAAGGCGATTGTTGATAAGTCGAGCAAGGAGATGCGCGGTTATCTGGAAGGCAAGATAGGCGATCCTGTCGCCATGAAGGCGCAGATGAAGGCGGAGCTCCTCGCTCGGGTCGGGGACACCCTGAAAAAGGCCGGTTTTGACCCCGAGGAGGTATTGAATGCCAGCCCCAGCCCCAAGCCCAACGCCATGGCCGCCGCCGGGGATAGCATGGCGGCGAAGCTCACCCAAGGGGCCGATGCCCTGAAAAAACAGGGAACCCTTACCCCGGACATTCAACAGAAGTTCAACGAGATGTCGGCTGATATCAAGAAGATGAGCCAGGAGGGCCAGGCCCGTTTCGATGTGGGCATGGCAAAACTTGCTGCGGCAAAGGAGACTGCTGCCGCGGCGTCGGTAAAAGTAAAGGCCCAGGAGATGCCCCCGGGGGCAAAGGCAACCTTTGCCAAGTTCGGCATGGATACGGACCGCATGGTCAAGAGGACCAGGGAAGAGGTCATTGCCATGCACGGCCGGGGCGAGAGCCTTGCCTTTGCCAGGCTCGCCGGGGTTGACCTGTCCGGTCTCGACCTCTCCGGCATCGATCTTAACCAGGCCCAATGCCAAAAGACCAACTTTGCCGGTTCCATCCTGGACGGCGCCGATTTTACCCAGGTGATGGCCATAGAGGCAGACTTTACGGGCGCCTCCCTGCAGAAGGCAAAATTGGACAAGTGCATGCTCATCAAGGCGAAGCTCAAAAAGGTCGATCTGCGGGCTGCCGAGATGAACATGACAACCATCAAGGACGCCGATCTGTCCGAGGCCGACCTGTCGGGAAGCACCATCTATATGACGACGATCATGAAGACTTCCCTGGTGAAGGCGAAATTTAACGACATCAAGGCAAATCTGTCCGTCTTCTCCGACGGAGACGCCTCCGATACGGCATTCAAGGGGGCCCGGCTGGAGAGGTGTCTCATCCGCAGACTGACCCTTGACCGGGCAAGCTTCTCTCAGGCCGCCCTCCCCTCGACCACGTTTATGGAGGTAAACGGTGAGGGGGTAAGTTTTTATGGGGCAGATATGCACAAAACCCGCATGGGCAATAATTCGCGTTTGCCCGGGACCGACCTCCGTAATGTCACCTTTACCCAGGGGTCGCTGCGGGAAACCGATCTTTCCGGGAGCAAATTTACCGGATCATGCCTCGACGGGGCGCTGATTGAGAAGTGCGACCTCCACGGCGCCGATCTCTATGGCGTTTGCGCCAAGACGTGCCGGTTTGCCAAATCAAATCTGGAGGGGGCGGAGATGCGGCATATCAACCTTTTTTGCGGTTCCCTGAGGAAATCAAGGCTGGTCAACGCCGACTTGCGGGGGGCCAACCTCTACGCCGTCGATTTTTACAAGGCTGTATTGGGCGCGACCCAGATGGATGACGCAAATGTGAAGAGATCGCTCCTCTTCAAGCACACGGATGCCCTGAGAAGCGAAAAGGGGATTACATGAGAGCATCTGAGGTTTTAGAGGCCATCGCCGCCAATGAAACGCTGGCGGAAGTCGATCTTACGGGCATAGATCTCGCCGGGCTCGATCTTACGGGCGGCCGTTTTGAAGACTGCACGTTCAAAGACGGTGATCTTTCCGGCGCCAAGATTATCAAGACGGGCTTCCGGCGATGTGATTTTTCCGGGGTGCGCTTTCACGGCACCGACCTCACCAAAGTCAATTTTATGAAGATGAACTTTGCCGGGGCCTCCTTCCAGGAGGCGACGCTCCATGAGACGCTCATGACCCATGCGAACCTGGCACAGGCCGATCTTTACGGGTGCTTCATAAGCTGGACCCTCATGCAGCACGCCGATCTGACGGGGGCGAACTTCAAAAATGCCCGGTTTGAAAAGGCCCTCCTCCAGCATTCAAAACTCATCGGCGCCGATTTTTCCGGGGCCGACCTCCTCAAGGTCATGTTCAACGGTTCCGACCTTACCAATGCCAATTTCAAGGACGCCCACTTCAGTAAGATACTCTTTCAGGGATGTAAACTTGCCGGCCAGGATTTTAAGGGCGCCCGTTTCATGCAGGTGAATGCGGCCCAGGCGGACCTGACAGGGGCCGATTTTTCCGGCGCGGAGCTGACCTACTCCACGTTTATGGAGGCCGATTTGACGGGCGCCAACCTGACCGGCGTCCGGGCTCAAAACGCCCTTTTCAAAGGGGCGGTGTTAAAAAAGACCGTGTTTAAAGAAGCCGATCTGTCCCATGCCTTTTTCGGGGAATGCGATGCCGGGGGGGCCGATTTCACGGGGGCAAAACTCATGAACGGCGTCTTCACCAAAGCAAAATGCCGGGCGGCGGTATTCGTGGACGCCTTTTGCGCCTATGCCGATTTTTCTCACGCCGACCTGACGGCGGCGGATTTTACCGGCGCTAATCTTTATGCGGCAAAATTGCACCGCATTATCGAAGAACATACCAAATGGGACAGGGCAAACAAGCTGCTCGTAAAGGGGACGGATGAAGAAATGGCAGAGGCTGAAGACTGGGCTCCGCCGGTGGAAAAGTGAAAATAAATGAGTGAACCATATATGGAGGAAAAACCATGCAAAGGCTGTTGAAAAAAAAGGAGTATCCCCAGCCGTATCTTGAGTACGGCATGGTAGTGGAAGAAGATGATCTGCTGAGAGTAGAGACTGCGCTGGGCAGTTACCCGGCGCTGAAGGCGGCAAGTTGTCTCGTGAGGCCGAAGCAGGGAGATTCCGTCCTTACTGTTTTCGATGGGGAGGGAAACTGTTTTATCCTTTCCGTGCTCGTGCAGAATCAGGCGGCGGGGCAGGTCAATGAGATCGTTCTGGAAGGGGATGCGAGTCTTCACATCCGCCGGGGGGGACTTACGATCTCGGCGGATGATGAGGTGTCCGTCGTGTCGGACAGGCTTTCCCTGGCCGCCAGGACCGGCAATGCCGCCTTCGAGGAATGTTCGTTCTTGGGGAAGTCCTTTTTTGCTGAGTTTGGAAGCATCAAGACGGTGGCCGGGAAAGTGGAAAATATCTTCCAGCAGCTTACGGAAAAGCTCATCGATGCCTTCAGGTTTGTGAAGGATCACGAGGAAATACAGACCGGATCGACGCGCTATCTTGTCGATACAAACCTTACCATGCATTCCAAGAATGCCATGCATGTCGCCGAGGAAATCGTCACGATCAACGCCGGGCAGGTACATCTCGGATAAAAACTCATACCCGCAATTTTGGGTACAACGAAGAATGAAAATAAGCACATAATTGGAACAGTTTTCATGTAGAAGCTAAGGAGGTTGTTATGTTCATGCTATCCCAGGGCGCGGGAATGAATATGGGTTTCCCCGATGTATGCATCACCCCCGTGGGTCCCATCCCGACCCCCATCCCTTACCCGGACATCAATATGTCGGCGACGACGGCCCCGGCAGCTTATAATATCCTGGTGGACTGCATGCCCTCGATCAATCAGCTTTCCATGGGGCTGGTAAGCTTTGGTGACTGTACCGGCGTCCTGGGAGGAGTCGTTTCCCATCTGATGGACGGGCAGACGGAATATCTGATGGGGTGCGTGACCATATTTGTTGACGGCGCTCCGGCGCAGCG
>JBAYKV010000235.1:0-5389 GCA_041664405.1 Syntrophales bacterium | reverse complement strand
GGAAAAACCTCATAATATCATGCGTAAAATCATAAGTATTGCCAATCAGAAAGGCGGGGTGGGAAAGACCACGACGGCCATTAACCTGGCCGCTTCTTTAGCCACGGCGGAACAGCGCACCCTTCTTATCGATTGCGACTCCCAGGGCAATGCCTCCACCGGGGTTGGCATGGACAAAACGCTGATTGGGGACAAAAACGTCTATCATAGCCTCGTTGGACAGGCGCCTTTGGCAGACATCATCAGGAAAACGCTGCTCCCCTACCTCGATGTGGCGCCGGCGGATCAGAACCTGATCGGCGTGGAAATCGAGTTCGTGGCGATGGAAAATCGTGAAAAGAAGCTGCGCAATTTGCTCCATGATCTGAAAGATGAATATTCCTACATTATCATTGATTGCCCACCGTCCTTGGGTTTCCTGACGATCAACGCCCTGGCAGCCTCGGACTACCTGATCGTCCCCCTGCAATGCGAATATTTCGCCATGGAAGGTCTCGGCAACCTCCTCAACACGCTCCGTCTTGTCCGACAGAGCTACAATCCCACCTTGAATCTCGGGGGGATTCTCCTGACCATGTTCGACGCCCGCAACCTGCTTTCCCACCGGGTCAGCGAGGATGTCCGGAAAAACTTCGGCACCAAGGTCTTTGACACGATCATTCCGAGGAACGTGCGGTTATCGGAAAGTCCAAGCCATGGACTCCCCATCATTCTCTACGACATCAAGTCTCGCGGCGCCACAGCCTATATGGATCTGGCCCGGGAGATCATGAAGAACGGGAGGTTATAATGTCAGCTAAGCCATCACCCGACAAGGGTATTCGAGGGCAGACCCTCGGCAAGGGACTCGGGGCCATGTTCCCCAATCTTTTAAATGACCTTGGCGACAAACCATCTTTTGTCATGTGCGGGATCGAGGAGCTTTCCCCCAACCGTTTTCAGCCCCGCAAGGCCTTTCCCGAAAGGGAACAACGGGAACTAGTCACCTCCATTAAAAAAAGTGGCATAATTCAACCGATTATTGTGCGCAAGGCAGACAATGGTTACGAGATCATTGCGGGAGAACGGCGCTGGCGGGCAGCCCAACAGGCAGGGCTGAATGAAGTGCCCGTTATTATTCGCGGGGCGGAGGATCAGGAAATTGCGGAGCTCTCTCTCATTGAAAACCTGCAGCGAGAAGACCTGAATCCGATCGAAGAAGGGGAGGCGTACCAGACGCTCATCCAGAAATTCGGGGTTCCTCAGGAAGAACTTGCCAGCCGGGTCGGCAAGGACCGCTCGACGGTGGCAAACACCATCAGGCTTTTAAAGCTCCCTGGAGAGGTGAAAAAGGCCGTCACGACAAAGGCCATCACCGGCGGCCATGCCCGGGCGCTCCTGGCCTTTGATGCGCCTGCGGAACAGATTGAAGCGCTGAAGGTCATCATTGCCAGGAGTCTCAGCGTCAGAGAAACGGAAAGGCTCGTGGCCCACATCAGAAAAACCGCCGCAACCAAGGGCACGAAAACCACCAAGAAAAATCAATATATCATGGACATGGAAAAGACGCTGACCGATCGACTGCTTGCCGCCGTCAGGATTCAACAGGGTCAGAAATCCGGTACAATTGAAATCCGATTTTCTTCCCTGGATGAACTTAACCGTCTCTTTAGAAGACTGGCAGATACGGGTTCCTAATGAAATACAAGACTTATCCACAGGTGTGCATAACATTGTTGGCAAGGGGTTGATTAATTGGATCAAACTTGGAAAGAAGCATATAAAATAATTAAAGAAAATGTCAGCGAACAGAATTTTGAGACCTGGATAAAACCCCTTAAAATTATGTCCATTGACGAACAGGATGCTCGCCTTGCCGTTCCCAACCGCTTTTTCCGTGACTGGTTGATGGATAATTACCAGAATGTAATCGCTGATTCCTTGCGGGCTGCTACGGGGAGGTCCTATCGTATCGACTTTGTCATCACCCACGAAAAAAGGCAGCAGGAAAATTCAGCCATGTCCCTACCCGCAGAGAAGGAGAGTCGGCAGCCGAAAAAATCTTTGCGAGTGCAGCCACTTACCTCATTGAATCCTAATTATACTTTTGAGCGTTTTGTCATCGGCGCTTCGAACCAGTTTGCCCATGCGGCCTCGGTTGCTGTAGCGGAGCAGCCGGCAAAAAATTACAACCCCCTTTTCATTTATGGAGGCGTCGGCCTCGGGAAAACGCACCTTTTAAATGCCATCGGTCTTCATACCCTGGCTACCAATCCCGATATGAACGTCTTTTATGTCTCTGCCGAGTCTTTCATGAACGAACTTATCAATTGCATCCGCTTCGACAAGATGCCAAAATTCAGGGAAAAATACCGAAACATCGAATGCCTGCTCATAGATGATATCCAGTTTATTGCCGGTAAGGAACGGACCCAGGAAGAATTTTTCCACACCTTCAATTCCCTCCACGACTCTGGAAAGCAGATCGTCGTCACCAGTGATAAATTTCCCAAGGAAATACCAAATCTTGAGAGTCGGCTTCGTTCCCGTTTCGAATGGGGATTGATCGCCGATATTCAGCCCCCGGAAATTGAAACCAAGGTGGCCATCATTGAAAAAAAGGCTCAGGAGAATAGTATTAACCTTCCGGCCAATGTTGCTTATTATATTGCCTCCAATGCCGAATCAAATATCAGGGAGATGGAGGGATTTCTTCTCCGTACCGTCGCCTACGCGTCATTGAAACATCGCGAAATCGATATGGAACTGGTCCGGGACGTCCTTAAACACGTGATCCGCAGCAATTCCAAACATGAGGTCTCCATCGACGACATTATCAAGGTTGTTGGTGCGAAACTTGACGTCAAAATATCGGATATAAAATCGCGTAAGAAGAACAAAAATATCGTTGCCGCCCGGCAAATCTGTATGTACTTCGCGAGGAAGTTAACCAATTCCTCTTTCCCTGATATTGGAGATAAGATTGGCAACCGGGATCATTCCACCGTTATTTATTCATGTAACAAAGTCGAAAAACTTATTGAGACGGACATGAAAATGAAAAAGATCGTCACAGACCTTGAGGAGGCAGTTAACAACATGACATAACAATTCCGCCAAGAGGTTATGAACAGACAATCTCTTAAACATCCATTTAAAAACAGTTGTTTGAATTATTTATCCGTTTATGAACAAGGCTTTTTACTGATTCTAGTTATATTTTAAAAAAGAAAAACTTTAAAAAAGAAAGGAAGGAATCATGGAATTTAGCATCAACAGAAACGTCTTCCTGGATGGCATCCAACGTACCTTGGGTGTTGTCGAACGTAAGACCACTATCCCGATTCTGAACAATATCCTCATCAGGACCCAGGACAATCAGATAAAGATTGTGGCCACAGACAGGGAAATTGGTCTGATCTCCCGGTATGATGCGAATATTGCCGTTCCTGGAGATATTACCCTTTCCGCGAAGAAAATATATGAAATGGTTCGTGAAACTGAAGGAGAAACAATCCATTTTATAAAGAATGACCAGCACCAGGTAACGTTGACCTGTAATAAGGCCATTTACCGGATACCAGGTCTTCCGGCGGATGAATATCCCAATGTCGTCGATGTGGAAGATGTAACCCTGTACAAGGTATCGGGGACGTTGCTTGCGGATTTGATCCAAAAAACCGCTTTTGCCGTTTCCTCTGATGAGATCCGGGTTCACTTGAATGGAGTCTTTTTTGAAACGGAAGGGGCGGGAGAAGAGGTAAGATTGAAAATGGTAGCCACGGACGGACATCGCTTGTCTGTGGCCCGCGGTCCGGCCGGCGCCACCGGGGGAATGGTGCTGGAAAAAGGCGTCATTATTCCGAGAAAGGGACTGATGGAGATTCGTAAGATCGTTGAAGGTGAAAACGATGTCGATATCGGTTTCGACCATGGCATGTTCATTCTAAAAACGAAGAATCTTACGATCAAAGTAAGCCTGATAGACGGAGAATACCCTGATTACCACCGTGTAATTCCTTCGGAAAAGGGTGTACTTCTTAAGTTCAGCCGCGATACTGTCCTTCACGCCCTGAGAAGAATGAGCGTTATTTCCAGTGAGCGCTATGCCGGGGTGATCATTGTTTTGGAAAATAACCGCATGGTTTTAGATTCCAATAACCCCGATGTGGGGGAGGCAAATGATGAAATAGAGGTGTCTTACGATGATCAACAATTACGGGTGAGCTATAACGTTAATTATCTGATCGACGCTATCGAGGTGGTTGCCGAAAAAGAGGTTTCCTTTGAAATGAATGTCGGCATGAAGCCGGGCATAATCAGGGGAGTGGGCAACGATGATTACCTGTGCATCGTTATGCCGCTTAAACTGTAAATATAGGATATTAGGGGAAAAATGGAAGAACAAGATAAAACATTTAAAGATATAATAGTGGAAGAAACGCACGAAGATTATGATGCGGACAGTATCAAGGTGCTCGAAGGCATGGATGCGGTTCGGATGCGCCCGGCCATGTATATCGGCAGCACCGGCAAGGAAGGGTTGCATCACCTTGTTTATGAAGTTGTGGATAACAGCATCGATGAGGCGGCCGGCGGTTTTTGCGATACCATTACGGTGAAAATACGCCTCGACAACAGCGTCATGGTAGAGGACAACGGCCGGGGCATTCCCGTGGAGCTTCACAAGGGGGAAGGTGTTTCGGCGGCCGAGGTCGTTATGACCAAGCTCCACGCCGGGGCAAAATTCTCCAACGATAGTTATAAAATATCCGGCGGTCTACACGGCGTAGGCGTTTCCGTGGTCAACGCCCTGTCTTCGCAGCTTGATCTCGAGGTACGCAGAGAGGGCCATGTCTATACCCAGTCCTATCGGAATGGCGTCCCGGTTGCCCCCCTGGAAATGGTCGGTAAGACCAGGGGACGGGGAACCAAGGTCACCTTCAAGCCCAACGAGGAAATCTTCGAAGAGACGGAATACAGTTTCGATGTCCTTTCCAACCGACTCCGGGAATTGGCCTTTCTCAATTCCGGTGTCAGGATTTTACTCAGTGATGAGCGTACTGACAAGCAGAGTGAGTTCTTTTATGTGGGGGGAATTGTATCTTTTGTCGAGTATATCAACCGGAACAAGCGGGTACTTCATAAAAATCCCATCCATGTGAGCGGCTCCCGGGAGGATTGTTTTGTCGAGGTGGCCCTCCAGTATAACGAAACCTATATCGAAAATATTTTTTCCTTTGCCAATAGTATTAATACCACCGAAGGGGGTACCCACCTCATCGGCTTCCGTTCCGCCCTGACCAGGGTCTTCAATAATTACGGCGACAACAGCAAAATGTTGAAAGGAAAGGAAGGCCTGAAAGGGGATGATCTGCGGGAAGGCCTGGCCTGCGTCATCAGCGTCAAG
>JBAYKV010000234.1:0-5394 GCA_041664405.1 Syntrophales bacterium | reverse complement strand
GTCCCCCGTCTTCGGTAGTCTCCAGATCTTCCGGCGTCCCGAAGCCCTGGCGGACCGCCCAGCCGGAACCTTCTGCGAGGACCTTTTTCTCTTCCTTTACCGATAGCTTCAGGTCCCCCTTCGCCCCGACGCCGGACGGAATATTCTGAAAAAGGGCCGTAACCAGTTCTTTTATGCTGTCCCGGATCTCCTCGTAGGCCAGGCGGGTGGTCATGAGGCGACAGCCGCAGTTGATGTCGTAGCCGACGCCGCCGGGGGAGATAATCCCGGCATCCATGTCGAAGGCGGCCACTCCGCCAATGGGAAAGCCGTAGCCCCAGTGGACATCGGGCATGGCTAGGGAATACTTTACTATTCCAGGCAGATGGGCGACATTGGCGACCTGCTTCTGGCTTTCGTCGCTCCCCATGTCCTTGAGGAGGCGCTCGCTGGTATAGATGACGCCGGGTACTTTCATTCCCCCGGTCATGGGCACTTCCCAGCGGCAATCATCAATCTTTTTAAGCATTTTGTATTGCCCTCAAACGTCGACGATGAAGACGCCTTGCCAACCCGCGGGCGTTTGTTTTACTTCGGCCCGGTGGTAGGTGACGGCCTTGATTTCGGTCTTTATGGTATGGCGGTAGGGGTTATAGGGGGCTCCCCGGAGAGACGCTTCCAAACAGATTTTTTCTGCTTTCCCTTCGGATTTGTTAATGTTTATTTCCTTTAAAGTTGAGAGTTTACGCGCCTCGGTTGGGGCAGGCGCAGGGGAATGCTGAATTTTTGTCGGGGAGGTAAAGTTGATCTCCGGGATATCTTTGAGGAGAAAGCTTTCTCCATTGAATTGATAAAGAATCTCTCGGAGATAATTTATCCACAGGTCTTCCAGATCGGCGCCTTCGACACGTATTATCCTTTCCGTCTCCCCGGTGAGGGCGCCGCGGTCCGTCAGGAGATCAACGAGGGCAAACGCGGCCTGAGAGAAAAGATCCGCCAGGGTGGCGCCGTGGACCTCGACGCCGATGTCGGCAGTATGATCAAGGATTCGATAGCCCATCCCCACCCCGACCCTCCCCTTGAAGGGGAGGGAGTTAATTCCGATTCTAAATCAAAGCGCTATCTTCGTTGGCATCGGCAATCGGCTCCTCGACGTATAAAAAATACGCCCGCGTCGCCTCTGCCTTGCCGCCTTGATTTCATCTTTGATTAAGAATCGGAAAAAAGGTCACGCAAAGCTTCCGCCTGATAATGCTCAGGGCTCTTCATCGAAGAGATCGGTTTCCTGAGGAGAACCATCCGTTTCCTCGGCATCGCTTTCCAGGATTTCCTCCATTTCCTCTTCTCGTTCCACCCTGGCAATGCCGACCAGGCGTTCATTCTCATCGAGATCGATCAACCTCACCCCCTGGGTGCTGCGGTGAATCAGAGAAACTTCCTCCACCCGGACCCGGATGATCTTGCCGGCGTCGCTGATGAGCATCAGGTCTTCGTCGCCCGTAACCTGGCAGATGCCGGTGACATTGCCCACCCGGGGCGCCGTTCTGAGATTGATCGTCCCCTTGCCCCCCCGGGTCTGGAGACGGTATTCGCTGACCGTCGTCCGTTTACCGTAGCCTTTTTCGGTAATGGTGGCCATGCCGCTTCCTTCCGAGGGGATTTCCATGCCTACGACAGTATCCTCCGGAGCGAGCATAATCCCCCGGACCCCCCGGGCGCCTCGTCCCATTTCCCGAACGTCTTCTTCATGGAAACGGATGGCCATGCCCATGCGGGTTCCCAGGAATATATCCTGATTACCGAGGGTTAACTGGACATCCATGAGTTCATCTCCCTCATCAATCCCGATGGCAATGATCCCGTTGTTCCGGGGGTGGGAAAAGGCCGCCAGGTTGGTCTTTTTGATGACCCCCCGTCTGGTCACCATGACCACATTCCGATCTGCCACAAACTCCTTGACGGGGAGAATAGCGGCCACCCGCTCTCCCTGGGTCAGGCTGATCAGATTGACAATGGCCTTGCCTTTCGCGGCTCGGCCGGCTTGGGGAATCTGGTAAACCTTGAGCCAGTATACCTTCCCGAAGCTGGAAAAGATCAGGATATACTGATGGGTCGAGGCAACGAAGAGCTTTTCGACAAAATCTTCTTCCTTCGTCCCCATACCCATCTTGCCTCTCCCGCCTCGCCGCTGGTTCCGGTAGAGGCTGACGGGGTTGCGCTTGACATAACCGGTATGGGAAACCGTTACCACCATGTCTTCCTCGACGATCATGTCTTCGATATCGATTTCATCGGGGTTGACAACGATCTCCGTCCGCCGTTCATCGCCGTAGCGGGTCTGGATATCCTCCAGTTCTGCGATGATGACCTCCAGGACCCGGTGGGGATTCTCAAGGATGTCCTTCAGATACGCAATCTGTTTCATCAATTCCGCATGTTCGGCGTCGATTTTATCCCGTTCAAGACCGGTAAGACGCTGGAGGCGCATCTCCAGAATCGCCCGGGCCTGGGGGTCCGTAAGGCCGAAACTATCGCAGAGGGCGACGGCGGCCTCCTGAGGATTGGCCGAGGCCTTGATAACGGCAACGACGGCGTCTATGTTGGTCAGGGCGATGATCAGCCCGTCCAGGATATGGGCGCGATCTGTTGCCTTCGCCAGGTCGAAGCGGGTCCGTCGGACGACTACCTGCTTCCGAAAATCGATGAAACTCCTGAGGATTTCCTTCAGATTGAAGACCCGGGGCTGTTTGTTGTCAATGGCCAGCATGATGACACTGAAGGATGTCTCCATCTGGGTGTGCTTGTAGAGCTGGTTGAGGATGACACCGGAGACCTCGTCCCGCTTCAGATCCAGGACCACACGGATGCCGTCCCGGTCCGATTCGTCCCGCAGGTCAGCGATACCCTCGATTTTCTTTTCCTTGACCAATTCCGATATCTTTTCAATGAGATTGGCCTTGTTGACCTGATAAGGAAGTTCGGTTACCACGATGCTCTCCCGGTCGTTCCGGGCGTTTCTTTCGATCATGGCCCGGGCGCGGATACGGATGCTGCCCCGACCCGTCCGGTAGGCCGACAGGATACCCTCTCGGCCGTTGATAAACCCGGCCGTCGGAAAGTCCGGCCCCGGAATATAGGCAATGAGCTCATCAATACTCAGGTCCGGATTACGGATGAGGGCTATCGTCCCCGCAATGACCTCCCGAAGGTTATGGGGGGGGATATTCGTTGCCACCCCCACGGCGATGCCGGCGGTACCGTTCAACAGGAGCGTGGGGATCTTGGACGGCATGACCACGGGTTCTTCGAGGGACTCATCGTAATTGGGAATAAAGTCAACCGTATCCTTTTCCAGATCGGCCATGATTTCCTCGGCAATCCTCGACATGCGGATTTCCGTATACCGCATGGCCGCCGGGGGGTCCCCGTCCACGGAACCAAAGTTACCCTGGCCATCAACGAGAAGATAACGCATGCTGAAATCCTGGGCCATTCTCACGATGGTATCGTAGGCCGCCGTATCCCCGTGGGGGTGATACTTACCGATAATATCACCGACGATACGGGCCGATTTCTTGTAGGGACGGTTCCAGCGGTTACCCATCTCGTGCATGGCAAACAACGCCCGGCGATGGACAGGCTTCAGACCGTCCCGGACGTCGGGAACGGCCCGCCCGATAATGACGGTCATGGCATAGGCCATATAGGACTTCTTCATCTCGTCTTCGATATTGACGGGAAGGTTCTTTTGAAAGAGATCATCCATAATTATTGAGGCTCCTGTGAATAATTGGGGACGGTTCTATTTATTTGCCATTTACTTCGGGAAAATAGAAACGTCCTCAATATTGATTTTGTTCAGATTACAAATCCAGATTCGTGACATAAAGGGCATTTTTGTAAATGAATTCCTTCCGAGGTTCCACCTGGTCGCCCATGAGAGTGGTAAAGATTTCATCGGCGATAACGGCGTCATCAACCCGCACCTGGAGGAGTGTCCTTTTCTCCGGATCCATCGTCGTCTCCCAGAGCTGGCCGGGATTCATTTCTCCAAGACCTTTATATCTCTGAACGGAAAGGGATTTTTTACCGGCATTCGTGATAAAATCGATGAGTTCGGTCAGAGAGAAAAGTTCCTGAGCAGCTCCGCCTTCTTCCATCTGAACCTGATAGGGAAGCTCGCCCATTACGGACAGGCCGCTTAGCAAGACCCTGATTTCCGTAAATTTCGGGTTGTGAAAGAGATCGCGATCGATACAGGTGAGAGTCTCGATACCATCCTTGGTAACCGTGAAGGTCATCTTCATTCCTCCCCGATCCGGATCAACCACCACCTCGCTGGAAATGACCTTTTCTCCCACCGCCATCGCCGTCCGTTTCGTCACGCCCTGCAGAACCTCTTCCGAACGGAAGTCGTGCTCGGCAAAGCCGTGATCGGCGGCAAGGACACTAATAATATCGCGGTCCTTATCTTCTTTGACGAACTTATCCAGAACACTTTCGATCCGCATGGCCTTCTTGATCAGGTTGAGGAGGCGGTTGCCGGTAATGGGGACGCCGGCGCCCCCGTTGTTCCGGACGATGAGGCTGGTCTTGCTGACACCGTTATCCAGGATGTACTCCCGCATCTTCTCCTCGTTGTGAATATAAACTTCCTTTTTCTTGTCAGCAATTCGGAACAGCGGCGGCTGGGCGATATAGAGGTAACCACGCTCGATTACCTCCCGCATGTGACGGAAGAAAAAGGTCAAAAGGAGGGTACGGATATGGAGACCGTCCACATCGGCATCAGACATGATGATGACCTTATGGTAGCGGACCTTACTGATGTCGTAATCTTCCTCGCCAATGCCCGCTCCCAGGGCCGTGATGATGATCCTGATCTCTTCACTCTGGAGCATCTTGTCAAAACGGGCCTTCTCGACATTGAGAATCTTCCCCCGGAGAGGCAGAATGGCCTGAAATTTTCGATCCCGTCCCTGCTTGGCCGAACCGCCGGCGGAATCCCCTTCGACAAGGTATATTTCGCTTCTCGCCGGGTCCTTTTCCTGGCAGTCTGCCAATTTTCCCGGCAGGGAACCGACTTCCAAAGCGCTTTTTCGCCGCGTCAGTTCTCTGGCCCGGCGGGCCGCATCCCTGGCCCGGGAGGCTTCCAGACATTTGGCGATGAGCTGCTTGGCCACCAGTGGGTTCTCTTCGAGGTACGCCCCGATCTTTTCATAAACGATGCCTTCGACAAGGCCCTTGACCTCGCTGTTTCCGAGTTTTGTCTTGGTCTGTCCCTCGAACTGCGGATTCTTCAGCTTGACGCTGATGACGCAGGCCAGGCCTTCCCGCAGATCATCCCCTTTCAGGCCTTCCTTTCCTTTCAACATTTTGCTGTTGTCGCCGTAATTATTGAAGACCCTGGTCAGG
>JBAYKV010000233.1:0-5406 GCA_041664405.1 Syntrophales bacterium | reverse complement strand
CCCCGGTTTCGGTGACCGCCGCAAGGCCATGCTCGAAGACATCGCCATCCTCACGGGCGGCAAGATGATCTCCGAAGACATGGGCTACAAACTGGAAAATGCGAAGATCGAAGACCTTGGCCGGGCCAAGAAGATCGTCATCGATAAAGACAACTCCACCATCATCGACGGCGCCGGCAAGCGGGCCGACCTCGAAGGCCGGGTGAAACAGATCCGCGCCCAGGTCGAGGAAACCACCTCCGACTATGATCGTGAAAAGCTTCAGGAACGTCTGGCGAAACTCGTCGGCGGTGTAGCCGTTATTAAAGTCGGCGCCGCAACGGAGACGGAAATGAAGGAAAAGAAGGCCCGCGTCGAAGACGCCCTGAACGCAACCCGCGCCGCTGTTGAAGAAGGTATTGTTCCCGGTGGTGGCGTCGCCTACATCCGCACCCTGCCCATCCTGGACAAGCTGAAGCTGGAAGGGGATCAGCAGGTTGGCGTCAATATCGTCAAAAAGGCCCTCGAAGAGCCCCTGAAGATGATCGCCGCGAACGCCGGCATGGAAGGCTCAGTCGTCGTCGAGAAGGTCAAGGAGAAGAAAGGGTCTTACGGTTTCAACGCCCGGACGGATCAGTATGAAGACATGATCGCCGCCGGCGTTATCGACCCCACGAAGGTCACCCGCTTCGCCCTTCAGAACGCTGCTTCCGTCGCATCCCTGATGTTGACGACCCAGTGCATGATCGCCGAGAAGCCCGAAGAGAAGGGCGGCGGTATGCCCCCCATGCCAGGAGGCGGAGGCGGATACCCCGGCATGATGTAGTAAGTAATAAAGCAACTTAAGCAGCAGATTTACAGCCGAGCCCCCTGGAGAAACATTTCCGGGGGGCTTTTGCATTCTCCTTGAAAGCAATCATTTTCTATGATAGCCTTCCCGACTACAATTTTGAGAATTGAAGGAGCGCGCCATGGATTACAAAGAAAGCTTGAACCTGCCCAAGACCGATTTCCCCATGAAGGCCAACCTCGCCGCCCGGGAGCCGGTGACGCTTGCCAAATGGGAAGAAATGAAAATCTATCACCAGATCCGGGCGGTCTCCAAAGGCCGGGAAGTCTACATCCTCCACGACGGCCCCCCTTACGCCAACGGCAACATCCACCTCGGCACCGCCCTGAACAAGATTATCAAGGACATGGTCATCAAGGCCAAGAATATGTCCGGCTATGACAGCATCTATGTCCCCGGCTGGGATTGTCACGGTCTCCCTATCGAACATCAGGTGGACAAGGAGCTGGGAGACAAGAAATATGAGATTTCCCAGGCCGACAAGCGGCGCTTCTGCCGCGCCTACGCGGAGCGATTCGTGGATCTTCAGCGGGATCAGTTCAAGCGTCTCGGGGTCTTCGGAGAATGGGAAAACCCCTACCTGACCATGACCTACGACTATGAGGCCGTGACCGTCGCCGAATTCGGCAAGCTCTTCCTGAACGGCGATATCTATAAAGGCAAGAAACCCGTTTACTGGTGCGCCACCTGTAAAACCGCCCTGGCCGAGGCGGAGGTAGAGTACGGCGACCATACGACGCCGTCCATCTACGTCAAGTTCCCCATGATCTCCGACATCGCCGCCGTACGGCCCAAATTGGCGGGAGAGAAAGTGAGCGTCGTCATCTGGACGACGACACCCTGGACGATTCCTGCCAACCTGGCCATCGCCTTCCACGAGGAATTTCTCTATGTCGCCGTCAAGGTGGAAGGGGAGGTCCTGATTTTAGCAAAAGACCTTCTCGATTACTGCCTCGACGCCTTCGGCTGGCAGGGCAAGCCCTACGAGATCCTCGACGAGTTCCCCGGCGCCGTCATGGAAGGCCTCAAGACCCGTCATCCTCTCATTGACCGGGAAAGCGTTCTCATCCTCGCCCCCTTCGTCACCCTTGAAGCGGGTACGGGTTGCGTCCACATCGCCCCCGGCCACGGCCAGGAGGATTATGAAATCGGCATGAAATACGGGCTGGACAACTACGCCCCTGTCGATGAAGACGGTTGCTTTACCAAAGACGTTGATGATTTTGCCGGGCTGTTCGTCTTCGACGCCAACGACCCTGTCAACAATAAGCTCAAAGAGGTCGGGGCGCTGCTGGGCCTCGTGGACATTGACCATTCCTATCCCCACTGCTGGCGCTGCAAGAAGCCCATTATCTTCCGCTCCACGGAGCAATGGTTCATCTCCATGGAAAAGAACAGCCTCCGGAAGAAGGCGTTGGAAGCCATCTCCCAGGGGGAATGGATTCCCGCATGGGGGAAAGACCGGATCTACGGCATGGTGGAAAACCGCCCCGATTGGTGCATCTCCCGCCAGCGTCTCTGGGGAGTCCCCATCACCATATTCTACTGCAACGAATGCCAGCATGAATTGCTCACAAAAGAGATCCTCGATCACATCGTCGCCCTGGTTCGGGAACATGGGGCGGATGTCTGGTTCGAGCGGGAGGCGAAGGACCTGCTCCCCCCCGGAACCATCTGCCCAATCTGCAAGGAAGGCCATACTTTCCGGAAGGAAACGAATATCCTCGACGTCTGGTTCGATTCCGGCGTCAGCCACGCCGCCGTCCTGGAGACCCGTCCGGACCATCGCTCCCCTGCGGACATGTACCTTGAGGGAAGCGATCAGCACCGGGGCTGGTTCCATTCGTCGCTCCTAGAATGTGTCGGCACCCGGGGGCGGGCCCCTTACAAGACCGTCCTGACCCACGGTTTCGTCGTCGACGGCGAAGGCAAGAAGATGTCCAAATCCGTCGGCAACGTCATCGAACCGGAAGAGATCATCAGCGAATACGGCGCCGAGATCCTGCGCCTCTGGGTGGCGGCGGAAGACTACACCGACGACATCCGCATCTCCAAGGAGATCCTCACCCGCCTCGTCGAGGCCTACCGGCGGATCCGCAATACGAGTCGCTACATCCTCGGCAACCTCTCCGATTTCGATCCGGACAAAGACCGGCTGGCCTATGAGGACATGGAAGAGATGGACCGCTGGGTCCTAAACCGCCTCCAGGAGATCATCCGCCGGGTCCGGGAGGCCTATGACAAGTATCAGTTCCACATGGTCTATTACACCCTCTATAACTTCTGCACCGTGGACCTGAGCGCCCTGTATTTAGACGTCCTCAAGGACCGTCTCTACACTTCCAAGACGGCAGCCCGGCAGCGCCGCTCCGCCCAGACGGCAATGGAGATCATCCTCGAAACGATGATGCGTCTCCTGGCCCCGATCCTCACCTTCACCGCTGAAGAGGTCTGGAACGCCATGCCCGCCTACGCGGGAAAACCGGCGAGTATCCATCTCACCCAGTTCCCGGAAGTCAATCCGGCTTACCAGGATGAAGCCCTGGGCGAGAAATGGCGGTCCCTCATCGACGTCAAGGGAGAAATCTCCCGGGCCATCGAAACAGCAAGGAAGAACAAGGTTATCGGTCATTCCCTCGACGCCGCCGTGGCCATCGCCCTACCTGAGAAACTCAAGGAGCTAGTTGCGGGGCATCGGGAAGATCTGCGGACCCTCCAGATCGTCTCGCAACTGGATGTGGTGGAAAAAGGCGCCCTCGCCGCCGATCCCTACGAAAGCAAGGAGATCGAGGGCCTGTATATAAGCGTCGCCAAGGCCCGGGGCCAAAAATGCGACCGCTGCTGGATCTACAGCGAGGATCTGGGGAAAGACCCGGAACACCCCACAATCTGCGGACGGTGTCTTCCCAACCTCAAATAGCACCCTTTGTTCAGTGCGTTTTATTGTTCATCTCCCCCCTCCATGGGGTGGAGATGAACATGTGTCTATCGATATGAGTCAACTTATCATCATATAATTTATGACAAAAAAGAATTTAATCTTTTCCGCGACGATGGTGATACTGCTCATCCTGGACCAGGTAACGAAATACCTCATCCATACGGGAATGGCCCTCCACGAGTCCATTCCCGTGATTCCGGGGTTTTTCAGCATCACCTACATCCGGAATCCCGGGGCAGCCTTTGGTTTTCTGGCCGGGGCATCGCCGACCTTCCGCTATGTCTTCTTCATCGGCGTCACCGTCGCCGCCATCGGCCTCATCATCCATTACCTGCGAACCTACGTCGCCGATGACCAGTTCCTGACGATCTCCCTGGGAATGATCCTCTCCGGGGCCATCGGAAATCTCATCGACCGGGTCCGCTTCGGAGAAGTGATCGATTTTCTCGATGTCTATCTCGGCGCAACCCACTGGCCGGCATTTAATGTCGCTGATTCGGCTATTTCCGTCGGCGCCTTTGTCCTTTTCTTCCATCTTATCCTACAAAAAAAATCCGGCCCGGGGCCGCTTCCATGAACATGGGAAAACCGCCATTACCCGGCTACGGATGGCCATCATGGACTTGTTGACCCGCTTGAAAATTCTGCTCTCTCCCCTGTTCACCCCGACAAGGATATTTATCCTTAGTTTTGCCGGGGTAATCCTCTTGGGCACCCTACTTTTGTGGCTCCCTTTTTCTGTCGGCAAGGGTCAGATTACCTTTATCGATGCCCTGTTTACATCAACCTCGGCGGTCTGTGTGACGGGCCTGGCTACGATTGACATTGGCAAAGACCTCTCCTTCACCGGCCAGATTATAAGTCTGATTCTATTCCAGATCGGCGGGTTGGGCATCATTACCTTTTCGGTGGTCTTCTTCGGGATGATGGGCCGGGGGATATCCTTCAAAGAGAGAGAAATTGTCCAATCTACTTTTCTCCATACACCCCGGCGGGACTTTCTGCCCATCATGAAGTGGGTCCTTCTTTCGACCTTCATAATCGAGGGGCTGGGAGCTCTCCTGCTCTTTATTCGCTTTTCCTTCGATTTCCCGGCGGGACGCGCCCTCTACCAGGCGATCTACCATGCCGTTTCCGCATTCAACAACTGCGGCTACTCTCTGTTTTCCAACAGCCTCATGAATTACCGGGACGACTGGATCGTCAATCTGACCATCATGGGCCTCATCATCCTGGGTGGCATCGGCTTCATAGTCCAGTACGAAGTTGCCGCTCTTACCCGGGGCAGGATCAAGAAGCTCTCCATTCACTCCCGGATTGTTCTTATCACGACAGGGATACTCATTGTCGGCGGGGCGGCATGCTTCTACTTATTCGAGATGAACTCCCTGTTCCGGGAAGCCTCCTTCCAGACATCGTTCCTCGCCTCCTTCTTCCACTCCGTTTCAGCCCGAACCAGCGGTTTCAATACCGTGGATATCGGCCAGCTCACCAACGCCACGATTCTCATTCTGATTATTCTCATGTTCATCGGGGCCTCTCCCGGTTCGACCGGCGGCGGTATCAAGACGACCAGCTTCGCTTTGCTGATTTTCATGATCTGGAACCGGATCAAAGGCCAGGATGAGGTCAACAT
>JBAYKV010000232.1:0-5422 GCA_041664405.1 Syntrophales bacterium | reverse complement strand
TCCCACTTTTAGGTTACAACAAAACCCCTCTGCTCATCAACTATGTTGATTCGCTAAAGGTGTGGGGCCTCCGCCCCCACGCCCCACCACTGACTACGTCAGTGGATTAGTTTAAGATTTAAAAAGTTAGATGAAGACATCAAAAAACTCCGGGCTCATGTGCCAAAACTAACCGAGGAATTCGAACAAGCGTGCCATGATTCTCACTGGGAAAATCGTATCCCACAAATACAGAACGCTTGGTATTGGGCACAGGCAAGATACTGGATCGAAGAATACATCCTCAAGGATGATGCACCAAGCCTGGCGGGACGTGCGAGACAGATTGAGAACGAGATCAATTCAACGATTGCGAATCTCGCATCGCTTTACGCTTGGTCCTTTTGTTTTTCCAGGCTCAAGGAGAACCATCGCCGCCATATGGAAGCATGGCAACAATCCATGCGACATCTTGGGAAAGGAACTGGGAAACACGCGCCGAGGCATCGGCGAGAAGCGCAGCAACACTTGAACGAATGTCGAGAAGCAGTACCCGCCTGGGTTATGCCATTGCATCGTGTCTGGGATACAGTCGACCCAATGTCGGGAATTTTTGATGTCATTATCGTTGATGAAGCATCGCAATGCGGAATAGAGGCACTGCCGCTTTTCTACCTGGGTAAAAAAATATTGATCGTCGGGGACGACAAGCAGATCAGCCCGGACGCAGTAGGTCTACCTCGTGATGCTATGCATCGGCTGATGGAAGAATTCCTTTACGATTTCCAATTCAAGTCTTCTTTTGACATCGAAAGCAGCTTATTCGATCACGGCAAACTTCGATACGGTACCCGGCGGATTACACTGCAAGAGCATTTCCGTTGCATGCCAGAAATAATCCGCTTCAGCAATGATCTCTGTTATTCCGACACACCACTAATCCCTTTAAGACAATATGGACCTAACCGATTGTCTCCAATCGAGCATATCTTTGTAAATGGCGGGTACCGAGAGGGTTCCAATAACAATGTGGTAAACCGGCCCGAGGCTCATGCCATCTCTGAAAAGATTGCCGAGTTGTGCGCTGATTCACGGTATAACGGAAAAACTATGGGCGTTGTTGTGCTTCAGGGCGAAGCGCAAGCAAGCATGATTGAGGAGCTGTTGCTGAAACGCTTAGGCGCAGAAGAAATGGAGCGAAGAAGACTCGTCTGTGGAAACCCTTATAGTTTCCAAGGCGATGAACGGCACATCATATTCTTATCGATGGTCGCAGCTACCAATGAAAGAATCGGCCCTTTTACAAAGCCAGCGGATGAAAGAAGGTTTAACGTAGCGGCAAGCCGTGCTCAGGATCAAATGTTTCTCTTTCATTCTGTAAACAACGAAGACCTGAGCTCATCCTGTCTCAGAAGGCGTTTACTAGAATTCTTTGAGAATCGGAAACCGCAAACGATTGCGGGGATTGATCAAGAAGAGTTGGCGCGTAGGGCTTCGCGTGACAATCGGAGTGTCATCAGACCGCCGACCCCATTTGAAAGCTGGTTTGAGATTGACGTTGCATTGGAATTGCTGAAGGAAAAGTTTTGCGTCGTCCCGCAGTATGAAATTGCAGGTAAGCGAATCGATCTTGTCGTTGAGGGCGGCCAAGCACGCCTCGCCATTGAATGTGATGGTGATGAGTGGCATGGGCTTGATCGTTATGAGGCGGATATGCAGCGGCAACGGCAACTGGAACGCTGCAAGTGGGAATTCTTTCGGGTTAGGGAAGCAGCCTTTTATTCAAATAAAGAGATAGCGCTGCAGGGGCTATGGCGAGCGCTGGAGGAAAGAGGAATTTACCCCGGAGGGTTGAGAGGCAATCCAAAACCTGGACCTCATGAGGAAGAGAATGTTGAGGAGGAATATGATGACGATGAAACAGCAGATGATAAGGAGGATAGGTCTGCTTTTTCGTCATCCGACAATGCCCAAGAAAGTGATGATAAACATTCTGGGCGCCGTACCGAAGACGTGAGAATGCCAGAAATTCAGGAAGCCATTATTCAGGCACTATCAACATGTCCCAATCAAACCTGTACGATCCAATCGATGACATCTCGGGTTCTCAAAGAGTTGGGAGTTCTGACACGTGGTAATCCCCGCCTGGAGTTCGAAAAACGAGTTCTGCGCTGTCTTGATATGCTGGAGAAACGAGAAATTATTGAAAAGTATAGGGCTAAGAATAAAAGAGTTAGACTTCTCCGAAGAACGGCCGAAGATAGCCAGGCGCCTCTATTTGTCTAGATGATCCGTAATGTCTCTGTTTCTGCTAGACGCAATCGTCAATTCTAACGTAAAGCGGCTAACACGACTCGCGGTAGGTGTTACCAATTATGGGTGCACTACATTTTTTCTTTGATCACTCCTGCGTAGTTCACGTCGAAAGCTGCTACACAAGGCCATTCCTTCAAATTAACGCTTTCAATAAATATTCGGCGATCCCACCATCGCCTACGCCATACTCGACCGGTTGATCCATAACGCCCATAAGATAAAACCTGTCTATGAAAGGAGATTCGCTGAGAAAAAAATGTGCCGGCTTTGCCTGAAAAGCTTCTATGAGAAAGAGCTAAAAACCAGCGTCGCTACGCTCCGACCAGGGGTGCGGAATCAATCGGAACACCCTGGCGCTTTGCATCGGAACAGGGCGGCGGCTTCCTTCGGAGTCGAGTGGCGGCATCAGCGGGATACTCATTTCTCCTCAGCGCTCCGTGTAATCACGGCAAAAAGTGCTTTTTGGCCTTCGCAGGATCGTCTGTCCAGCAACTACTAACATTTTTTAAAAAACTCATTTCATATACTTTGACATTCAATAACTTACGCGTCTTCAAAAGGTTTGCCGCCGTAACTTTTTCACCTCTGATTTTATTATCTCGCCACCCTATGAAATATATTTTATTTGCATCTTCTAAATCGGGATAATATTTTGCGGTTTCGTGTGGTTTTGCTTCTGCTGATTTATCTGCTCTAATCGGCACATATCTGTCGAATTGTTCAAAAAAATCTTTTGGACTGAACCGGTTGTTTGGATCGTATTGCAGACCAAGCACCCTGCAAAGGTTGGTATATATTTCTTTATCCAAAGGAAGATTTATCTGGAATCCTGGTAAAATTTCAATCTCGAAGCCGAACCTATCTCCCTTAACGCCGAAGAGTAATATAAACGGCTTTTCATCGATAAAAAAGAAAACATCAAAAGATGCTTTTCCATGTTTATGTCCAAAACGATACCGATCAATTTCTTGATCTTTCATGCTTCTATACAGCTGTCTTAGTCCATCGAGTTTCATTCACATATCTCCATGCAATAATTAGGACATATGGCAGCAATATGCTGGCAATGCCGATTGCTCAGTACCGGAATGACGTGGAAAAACAGAGACCGACCAGTACCCAGGCAACCACGATGGTAAGTACAGTTACAGCGGTGGCATCCAGCAGTGCCTGGATATTGGCCCTTTTCGGCTGCGTTTCTGTGAGCCAGGCCTGTGTTCGTCATACTATTTGATGTTATCTGATATGCAGACCTCACTGTTCCACCCAAACTTCAGTTTTCGATGTATACCGTCTGTGGCGTCAGAAGGGTGATCGCTTTGGCGACGGCTATATCCAGCATGATTACCTCCTGAGCACTGAGGTAGATACATCCGAATCGGTTACCGTTCTCGGTCAGGCTGACTTCAAGGGAGTTTATATTGTTCTTCTGTTTGGCAATCAAATTGAGTGACTGCCGGGAACCATCATCCTTATGTTCTAGTGACGTCGCTAGCTCAATTTTAGTCCCCTGCTTTGTGCTCCTTTTCCAGTAGGCCTGCATAAAATAGTTAAGGGTCGACTTCACCATGGCCAGCTCATAGAGGTCATTGTAGATGACAAAATCCCAGAAGCGAATCATAACGCCGGCATTTCTATTGAAATGGGTCTTATAATTACCTCTATTATCCCTAAAGTCATACTGTTCCATCTCAACCGTGGCTTCAATCTTGATCCCCTTGAACTCGAACTTAACCATTTGCTTCCACCTCCTTCCATAGTTTGGCTAGGTAGGTTGCCGATGTCTTCACCTTACGGGTCCTGCTCAGATAGTCGGCAATGGGGCGGAATCCCATGCCTTCAGCCTTCAGTTCCTTGACCTCTCCCCAGTAGGCCAGAATTTTCCTGCGTAGTATCGGTGTCCTCCCTTTTTTGATCAGGGCTGCAGCGCTGGCCTTGCGCAGGCAGGAAAAGTCGTCGTACTGTTTCTTTTCCGCCACCCGATACCCCTTGCCCTTAATCGTGTCCCAGCCGGCCTTGCGGGCCGCCAGGATGAAGGCGCAGTACTTGTTGGTTCTGCCGGGGATGTTGGGACGTTCCTCATTGAGCTGGAACGACTTCTTCACGCCGTCCTGGAAGATCTCAATGATCTTCTCCTCCGATAATGAAGCTATCCAAGAGAGGAGCTTTTTTCGCTCGTTCTCTGTCATTCTGGTTATCAGGTTCAGTTGCTCTTCCATTTCATCCTCGGGTATAGCCCAAAGTTTCCCGCAACCGGAAATGCGAGGTTTCCAGTGAAGTCTGTTGCAAAGCCTGTTCGTGCGTCATCCCATGTTTGATGCATTCCAAGTAGCGTTCCTGGGCAAAGTTGTGTTTGAGACCATGGCTGCCGCGACCCAGCGCATACTGACCTGTTGCCTTGGCAGCTTTGTTGATCGCCTCGATGTACTCGAAATAATCGCTCTCCAGTTTGCTATGCTGGGCGATGTGCGCTATGAGCCTCTGGTAGGTTTCGACGGAGACGTAATGTTCTGTTTCCTTGCCCCCTTTCTCCACCGAGGCAACAATGCCGACAGCTAATCCGGTAACCGGATCACTGACGATACCACGCAGCCCATCTTCGGTCATAGGGTTCTTCAGTCGCCGATTACTGGGTGCTCCCACCCCCTCGGTTCTGAGTCCGCCCTCGTATTGTAGCGATGCCTGAAGTTGATATTTCCCATTAGTGATTGCTTCGATGAGCCGGATAGGATCGTAATAGGCCCGGTTATCGAAGATTTTGCTTGATTTGCGTAGAAGCTTCTTGCTTCTGGAGTAGAACTCCAGGCGGAGTCGTTCGGTATCCAGTTTTGACTGCTCAGGCATATGAATCTCAACATAATGGTTTACGGCATACTCAAATTTTCCCAATGCTGACAGGATGGTCTCCATGGTCTGACGTGACCGTTTATTTTCGACATAGTTGGCCAGCCGTTCTTCGAGATAGTTGACCATGTCGTCCCGGACGGACAGGGTATTGAGAATGGTGTTTCGTCCTTTCTGATGCATGAACTCCGCGAAGCGGTGCCCCTCATATTTATAGACCTTCCATGATCCGAAGGAGCGGATTCCCATCGAGGTATCCAGCTTTGCCTCCCGGATCGAACGG
>JBAYKV010000231.1:0-5438 GCA_041664405.1 Syntrophales bacterium | reverse complement strand
TGGTATTATTAAGCGTATCGAAAAAGGCAGACGGATTTATTATCAGGCAAACACCCAATCCGCCGTGTTTGCAGAATTGAAAAGTATCATCATGAAAACAGTCGGCGTCGGTGACATTCTGAAATCAGCGCTGTTTCCTCTTGCCAATCGCGTTCGTGCAGCCTTTATTTACGGATCTTTAGCCCGAGGCGATGAAAGTAAAGGCAGCGATGTCGATGTTTTCGTTATCGGCGATGTGACCTTTGCAGAAATTGTCGGCGTGTTCAGCCCCATTCAGCAGACGCTTAATCGGGAAATCAATCCCACCGTTTATCCAGGCGATGAATTCAGGGCGAAACTTGACGCAGGAAATCATTTCATCAAATCAGTCATGGAAGGAAGCAAACTGTTTCTAATCGGAGACGAACATGACCTTGCAAAACTGGCTTCTTAACGGATGGTTAACACCGCATAAGACAAGTCCAGAGGAAATAGCAGACCTCCTTTCGATAGTGAGTCGCGATCTCTCCGACTGCCAGTTGTCGGGTTTAAGCCCAGACTGGCGCTTGAATATCGCTTACAATGCCGCCCTGCAGGCGGCCACTGTTGCTCTTGCTGCATCCGGTTATCGCGCCGCACGGGAAACTCACCACTTTCGGCTCATTCAATCCCTGGCGCATACAATCGGCGCTCAGGCGATTCTTATTGCCCAATTTGATCAATTCCGGAAGAAAAGAAACATTGGCGGGTACGAACGGGCGGGAGTCGCTTCCCATCAGGAAGCGCAAGAGATGTTTCTTCTGGCAAAAAAGATCCGCAGTGATGTCGAAGCATGGTTGCTCCAGAACCATCCTGAACTTGCAGGAAAATGATTCATGGTTGCCCAGTGGGCGCAGCCGACTATGGAAAACCCAGAGGAGATCAACGAGTTACTTCTGGACAAGCATCGCCGAATACTTGATCATCCGTTAACGTCATCCATTCAGCCGGGGTAATATCTATCTTTTTTGACGAGGCAGGCAACACTTTCATATTGATAATCACCTTGGGGATATTATGGTGCAGGATTTTGAGACGTATTTTCTTGAAAGCAATGATTGACTGATTTTGAGAACAATGCGAAGTACAAAAGTTAATAATCGAAACACTGAGGATTTCATGCCCATAGAAAAGACAAGAGCAACAGGTATCATCCTGTTTTGCTTCCAATGCGTCCCCCTAGCGATCCGTAAACTCTTCTTCACGTCCCTTCTGATCCTGTTCTATCATGCAGCGGCCAAGCATCGACTCATCACGTTGCATAACCTCCATCGTGCCTTTCCAGAAAAGGACATGAAAGAACTGACCAGGATCGCCAAGGGGGTTTATAGGAATCTGGCCATTACAGCGGCGGAGTTCTTCGGTATGCCGGCCATCACCCGGGAGAACCTCCACGAATGGGTTGAACTGGAAGGTCTGGAACATTTTGAGGCTGGGATTGCTCAGGGCAAGGGACTTCTCACTATTATTGCCCATTTCGGCAACTGGGAGTTGATGCCTGTCACCGCCCCCTTTTTCCTCAATCCCTCTTATATTATCTACCGCCCTCTGGACAGTGCCGTCCTTGATAATATGGTCGAATATGTACGGACGATCAACGGCAACGTGATGGTAAAAAAAGGCGGCTCCGGCAAGAGAATCATCGAATTGCTAAATGATAACCGTTCTATTGGGATTCTGAGCGATCAAAATGTGGCCGCCCGGGAGGGGGTCTTTGTCGATTTCTTTGGCCGCCAAGCCTGTACTGGTGTGGGGCTCGCCGTCCTGGCCCTGCGGTCCGGGGCGCCGGTACTCCCAATGTTTATGGCAAGGCAGAAATCGGGAAAATACAAGTTCATCCTGAAACCCTTGGTAGAGATTTCACGGAGCGGGAACTATGAGCAGGACCTCCTTGATAATACACAACGTTTCACCAGGGTTGTGGAGGATACCGTCCGGGAGTATCCGGACCAATGGTTTTGGCTCCACCAACGCTGGAAGACGAAAGAGTTGCAGCTTGCGACATAAGAGGTCATGGGAAGGCATGTGAGGCAACGCAACAAGGAACGACTTCTCACAGTTAGGTAAGACATTACTGATCATCGGCCTCTTCGTGGCCATCGTCGGTCTGTTGATGATTAATAAGCTCGGGATAGTCCGACCGGAGACAAAAAACTGGCTTAGACTGTCCACCTCCCTTCAGAGTATCCCTCCATATATTGAGGTTCCACCAAATATTGAGGCCAAGCGAATCATTTTATTCTTTTCTAACGTCCTCTTTTGCTAATCTAACCAATAGTTATTAAATGATTAGTTAAAACTTCCGGTTTTTATTCTACTATTGGCAGACCATTTGCTTTTACACTTTTATGATCATGGTCATCTCATTCCAAAACGAGTTCTTATCACAAGTTTTGGGGAAGAGTTGAAGGGCATGATAGGGATCAATTGAAAAAAGAAAACCTTTACATCACTCTTATAAACATTTTTATCGGAATGGGCGTGTCTTTCCTGCTAAAGGGCAGTATCCTCGCCGTCGTTCTCATCGTCATCGCGATCGGCACGATCATTTTCATAGAACGAAAATGGATTAATGAAAGCATCTTCAGAAGGAAGAAACGGTATGCCGTGGTGGGATATTCCTCCCTGGCCGCCTTGATGCTGGTTTTTATCTTTTTGATTACCTCGCCGAGCCGCGATACATCCCACATTATCAAGCTGGTGAATGGGTTCTTGCAAAATGTCACGTCGGGTGATTATCGGGGCGCTTATGAAAAACTCTCCCAGGAGTCGAAAAAAGCATATGCCTTAAACGATTTCGTTAATGATCATGTGGAAAATCGCATCAATGTCCAGAATTTTAGAATCGATGAGGTTATCTTTAACGAGTACGACAAAAGGAAAGCCGTGGTGGTGGTTTCAAGCCCCTTCACACTCTATGGTCGGGAGACGCTGAACCTGGAGATGATCAAGGAAGAGGAGGGGTGGCGAATCGTTTTCAGCAGAACCATCTTCCACCCCAACGCCCCCGGCCAAGGGAAAAGTAAAAAGAATGGGGGCTCCATCACCAATTTCTTCAAGAGGTTCTTTTAATGTAGTATATGTTTTGGGGGCAGGTCAGGCAAAGCGATGATACAAAGGATTATAAGTATAGGAAAGCGTATCGTTCAGCCAGAGATGCGCCTATGGCGATGTATTCCGTTGCGTGTTCAGGAGAAAATACTGGTGATACTTCCGCTTCTTGCAATCACAATCGCCGCCGTTTTAGCCCTTTTCGGCAATCATCAGCGTGCCAATATTCAAGACAATATTCAGCATCAATTTCAAATGGTTAGAGGATTGAATGAAGTTGTCATCTCGATGGTCAATGCTGAAACCGGTATGCGCGGCTACCTTCTAACCAAGCGCAATGAGTTTCTAAAGCCCTATGCTACGGCGTCGCAAAAACTTCCCTCGGCAATGTCAAACCTACGTTCTCTATCTGAAACAGAGCCGAGTTATAATCCGCGACTTAAGAAGCTACACCTACTGAACCAAATACAACTCCTGATTGACCGGCAAATGGCAGACCTCTCTTGGCAACAGCAGTACGTCAACTCACCGAACATCCCCGGTACAGAATTATATTATCACCTTGCCTACGCGAAACGGACGATGGATGAAATACGCGTCAACGTAAATGTCATGCAAATCGAAGAAGAACGACTGCTTACCGAACGCGTACAAGAGATCAATGCCATTCGACAGCGCGACTATTTGGCTATCATTCTCGCGCTATTTATCGGATTGGGGACACGCCTCATTGCTCGGTATCTTTTTAACACGGATAAGGCAATCGGCTCAGGCCTGAAAGAATGAAAGAAACATTTGGAATAATCAACAACTAACGCCCATGCCCGAAGCGGGCACAACGAAATATGAAAATCCCCCCTTGCCCCCCTTTAGTAAAGGGGGGATGAGGGGATTTTCATATAAACCATTACTAAACACAGTTAAGGAGGGCCAACAATGTCATTTGGGATTTACATCGTAGGCTACATCATATTGATTATCGGCCTGGCGATCGGGGCCCACTTGCTGCACGTGCCTCAGGAGTGGATCGGAGTATGCGTTCTCTGTATGATCGGCATAGCGATCATACATGGCGTTAAGGCGACTCGACACAAGGATCCGCCATCATAGAGGTAAAACGGCGATCCAAAGACCAGATAGCCGGGAGCAGAGATGATTTGCCCGGCAGCCGGCCAGCCCGGTGCTGTCAGTGAAGTCCGTTCTATCGAAAACACACGAAAGAGGCATAGATGGAAATTCCAGAGAAGGCCCTGAGCACATCTCAACATCCAGGTAACCTCGCTGGCGGAAACGGGGCGCAGGATTCCGTTCAACTATTGGAAAAGGCGCGTGCCGATACCGATACCGTCCTGAAAGACCTTGGATCGCAACTGGAAGGCCTGAGTAAGGCGGAAGCCGCTTCGCGCTTGAAACAGGTCGGAACGAACGAGATTGCCCGAGAAAAGCATCAATCGGCCATGATGCGCCTCCTGAGTAACATCCTGAATCCATTGGTACTTCTTCTCCTGGCGCTGGGCGTACTTTCCTATCTCACCGGTGACCTGCGGGCGATGGTGGTCATTTTCGTGATGGTGGTTTTGGGCGTGGTATTGCGTTTCGTCCAGGAGATGCGTGCCGATAACGCGGCCGAGAAGCTCGAAGCGATGGTCAGCAACACGGCGACGTTGGTGCGTGACGGCAAGGAAGAAGAAGTATCGCTCAAGATGCTGGTGCCTGGCGACATCATCCGGCTGGCAGCCGGCGACATGGTGCCGGCTGATGTACGGGTGCTCTCCGCCAAAGACCTGTTTTTGAATCAAGCGGCCCTCACCGGTGAAGCCCTGCCGGTGGAAAAGAAAGCCGCCCCGGCGTCGGTAGACGTTCAAAATCCGCTCGATCTGCCCAACCTCTGCTTCCTGGGTTCCAATGTGGAGAGCGGCTCCGCGACCGCCGTGGTTATCCATACCGGGAACCGAACCTACTTTGGCTCGCTGGCCGCCAGCATCATCGGACAGCGCCAGCTCACCAGCTTCGACAAGGGCATCAACAAGTTCACCTGGCTGATGATCGGCTTCATCGCCGTGATGGTTCCGGCTGTTTTCCTGATCAACGGGCTCTCCAAGCACAACTGGATGGAAGCTTTCCTTTTTGCCATGGCTGTGGCGGTCGGGCTGACCCCCGAGATGCTGCCCATGATCGTGACCGTCAACCTGTCCAAAGGCGCCCTGGCAATGGCCCGCAAGAAAGTGATCGTAAAACGCCTGAACGCCATCCAGAACTTCGGGGCGATGGACGTGCTGTGCACCGACAAGACCGGCACCCTCACCCAGGGCAAGATCGTGCTCGAAAAGCATCTGGATGTGTACGGCAATCCCAGCGAAAAAGTGCTG
>JBAYKV010000230.1:0-5456 GCA_041664405.1 Syntrophales bacterium | reverse complement strand
GTGAAATAGTCGTCAAAATTTCTTTTGTTGATGACCAGCACACCCGACCCCGGCTTCATGTAAACCCTGGCTACGGCAGTTTTTCTTTTTCCTGTTGCATAAAAACGCTTTTCTGTGGCACCCATCTCTTTTGTTACTCCTTCAGCTCTGTCTTACAATTCAAGTACTCTCGGACACTGGGCATCATGGGGATGTTCCGGCCCTTTGTAAATTTTTAGTTTTTTGAGCATCGCCCGTCCCAGGGTGTTCTTCGGAAGCATTCCCTTCACGGCTATTTTCAAAACATCTTCCGGTTTCTCCTGGAGGAGTTTTCCCGCCGGAGTCTCCGTCAGTCCACCTGGGTAACCCGAGTGACGGTAATAGATCTTGTCTGTGAGCTTTTTCCCCGTCAGTTGAATCTTTTCGGCATTGACCACAATCACAAAATCCCCCGTATCGAGGTGGGGGGTGTAGATAGGTTTATGTTTCCCCCGGAGGCGGCTGGCAATCTCGCTGGCCAGTCTTCCCAAAATCCTTCCCTGAGCATCTACAACACACCAGTCTTTGATAATCTCTTCTTTTTTAACATTGAAGGTCTTCATTTCCAACTCACCAGATTCTAAAAATTAGAAGGGGAGGCTACGCAATTTCCCCTCGTTTGTCAAGGGAAATCCTAAGCAACAACCCTTATGAACTCAGAAAAAACCGGTTTTCCGCCTCCCCCGTTAAAAAGGGAGGAAAATTCCAGCCTTTTTGCGAAGGAGTTAACCTTAACAGGGCTTATTTTTATAGGCCCACGATGGCTATTTTAAACTCATAGGTTTTATCATCGGTCCTATCAACACCGTTAGTATCCAAGACGTTCCGTGTCTTGTAGTTAAAGATAATGTTCCAGCATTGTCGCGTGTAAGTAAAACCATAAGCGCGTTCAATATTTCTCGCATTCAGCAGATCCTGCTTGATGTTAAAGGAGAGACCCAAACTCTTCGTTACCGGAGCCGCCAGCAGCAGATTGATCTCTTCGAGGGAATTCTGGGTGTACCGATAAGTCACGGTGGCGGAATCGCCTCGCCTATCGCTTACGCCCAGGTCGTAGTTGGCCTGCGACCAGTTCGTGATATAAGTGTTGTATTGATTCCGAGCGGAAAAGAAAAGATAGGGCAACGGCTTGAAGTCAAGCTCCAAGGCGATATTGCTGAAGGGCCGCCGCTCCGTTCCAGCCGGGATCGTGTCCGCCGCAGACGCCTTGACGTCATAGGTCTGGGACAGCAGGAATCGCATAAACTCGATATAAGTTGCGTTGCCGGCCTTATCGAGATACTTGGCAGTTAACGTGTTCGTAACGGCATAGGTCACGGCATTCTGTTCACCAACTGCGGCGGCATAATTCGGCAGGCCGTCCTGCAGGGCGTTGGGAACGTACGAATATGTGACCGCAGGCAGGATGCCATGGCGGATCCTGTTCAGGCCCACGCCGCCGATGTTGAAGACCCGGTGAATTTCCGAGGTCATACTGGCGCCGGTCCTGTATACCTCCCGGTCCCCCCTCTTCGCCAGGCCATCTTCAATCGTATCATCCCGTCGCCATAAGGTCGCCTGCACACCGCCAAAAGGGGTCAGCTGTAAATAATCGCCCACGTTAAAAGGCAGAGAAAGGCTGGGATTGATGTCCAGGTATTGACCCTTCTGGCCCTGGCCCCGGTAGAAATAATCATAAGTCGAGGCAATTTCATAATTTACCGGGGAACCGAAGAGGGGCGCCTTGGCTCCGGTGAAGGTCACCTCCGGATATTTCTGGAGGGTTCCGTCATTGGAGGCAACGGTAAGGTCTTTCGTATCTTGCACCAGGGCCGTCAGATTGAACAGCTGCCAGCTCTTGACGAGGCGGAGAGTAGAGGTGAGAGAAGGCAACGATTCGTCGCCGACAAAGGCTATCCTTTTAAAGGGCTGCACCTGATCGAGGGAGTAGTTATCGAGAAAGTAATTATAGGAGGAAAAATCCTTGAAATACCAGTTGTCCGACACCTTGGCGACATCGGCCCGGAAATTGAGAGTCGGATCAAAGCGCGTCTCCTGGGTCCAGTAAAAGGACCACCGCTGCTGGTTTGACTGCCAGTTCCGGCTCAAACTGCCCGAAGTCTCCGTAATCTTCTTGCTGTCATTCAGGAAATCGCCATAGAGGACGCCCGTTGTTGACTCGGTGGCATAGCGAAACTCCGCCCCTTCCTGAAATCCCCGCTCGCTCATGTAACGTTGGTAAAAGGTGGCATCCGTATCCTTGGAAATGGCCCAATAAAAAGGGATTCCCACATCCCATCCGAGCTTCTCTGAGGAAAAACTAATGCGGTGAGGAAAGAGAAAGCCCGACTGGCGCTCTGTTTTGGCGGGAAAAAGGAAAAAAGGGGTGTAGATCACCGGCGCCTTCCCCGCATAAAATTTGCCGCCCGTGATTGTTCCATACCCATCAACGGTAACGTTCATGGTCTTGCCCGTCAGGCGCCAGTCAGGCGCATCTCCATCGCAGGTTGTGGCCTGGCCATTTACCACATGATAAGTGGCTTCTCCCCTTTTTTCAATTCGATCGCCCTTAATGTAAAAATGCGTCTCCGCAATAAAAACCTCCCCCTCCTCAAGAACGCCCGTTTGCGATGGCATATGCATCTTCATCCGTGATCCCGACATGACGTCCTGCTTGCTTTTAAGGACTACCTGTCCCTGGGCAAACGCCTCATCTGTCTTGCTGTTGAGAGCAGCGGAATCAGAGGTAAGGATGTTTCCGGCGTAACGGATTATAACCTCTCCTTCGGCATGATAGGTGTCGGTATCCTGCTCATAGCTCAGAGAATCCGCCTCAATGTATACAGGTTGCGGCTGTCCTGCGCCAGCGGCAACTGGCTCCGCCTGAAGCGATTCTGGGGGCAGGACGGATAGCACCGTCACTTTGACATTTTTTTCTCCCGCCTGCAGGGAAAATGTCTCAAAAACCGGAAAGTAACCTTCCTTATGAATAGATATTGAGAGTGGTTTCTCGACGGGGAGATCCATCAGGAGAAATGCCCCATCAGGACCGGTCACGACCAGCGTGTAGGGCTCGTCCTTCAGTTCAACGAAAACCCCGGCCAGAGGGTTCCCCTGCTGGTCGCGCACAACCCCCCGACAGGACGTGATTTCATCTCCGAAGACGATAGCTGCGGGGGTAAAAGACACCAAGACCATGGCAAAGCACGCAAGGAATTTCGAAAGCTTGATAAGCCTTTCCGCAAAGAGGATCCATTTTGTCTGTTTATCCGGCGTGATCATTTCCCTTTCGTTGCTATCATGGTTCCCATGGAAGGGAAAGTTTTTTTTATTTCACCGACCAGATAGAGGGAACCGGTGACGCAGATCAGATCGTCCTCACCTGCACGGGAGAAAGCGTATTTGAGGGCCTCGCCAGGGGACTGAACAATTTCAGCCCTTTGGAGAAAGACCCGGGCAACTGGAAAGAGCTCCGCCGGGGGCATGGAACGTTCGTTTGGCGGCTGTGTCAGAATCATCAGGGGCCGGAAAACCGATAGCCTTCTAATCATATCGGGATAATGTTTGTCCCGGAGGACACCAAATAAAACAATGAGGCGGCGGAAAGAAAATTTATTTCTGAGGGCACGGCACAGTGAACCGATCCCCGCAGGGTTGTGAGCGCCGTCCAGCAGCAGGACCGGGGCTTTCTGCAAGACCTCCAGGCGTCCCTCCCATTTCACATTGCCTAATCCCTCCCGGACAGATTCCTCATTAACAGTAAAACCTTTAGCAGCCATTGCCTCCACAGATGCCACGGCCAGGGCCGCATTGTCCTGCTGATGGGCCCCGACAAGTCCACAGCGGAGGCGGGGATAGGCATGGGCCGGACTCCGGTAAGAAAAGGTCCCGTCTCGATACCGGGACACCTGTATTTCCCCGCCAATTCTCAAGAGGGCTGCCTTTCTTTCCCGGCAAGTGTCCACTATGACTTGCCGGGCCGACAGCTGCCGAACCCCGGTGATACAAATACCTCGTTTCGGGATGATTGCCGACTTTTCTCCGGCAATATCCTTTAAGCGCTTCCCTAAATATTCCTGATGGTCCAGGGCAATATGAGAGATAACCGCCACAGAAGGGTCAACAACATGCGTCGCATCGAGTCGGCCGCCCATACCAACTTCCACCACCGCAACATCTATTTTTTTTTGCCGAAAATGGTGGAAGGCCAGCACCGTCATGAACTCAAAATATGTCAGCGGCTCGCTGAGATGATCATCAACACCCCGCATAATTTCAACAAAATCCTGTTCCGGAATCATCACGTTGCCGATCCTGATTCGCTCTCTTACGTCGACAAGATGAGGAGAGGTATAGAGGCCGACGGTAAAGCCTCCCGCGCTGAGGATGGAAGCCGTCATCGCCGCAACGGAGCCTTTACCATTGGTGCCGGCAATGAGGATGGATGGATAGTCTCTTTCCGGATTTCCCAGCACTTTCAGGATCCTCCTGACAGCGTCGAGGTCCATGCGGATTCCCATTTTCTCAAGCCCGTTCAGGTATGTATAAGGATTCAGTTGTGTCATCAAAAATACAGAAAAAGCCATGGATTCGCGAGAAAATATCAAAATCCATGGCTTAGATCAATTAGGAATATGAGTGTTTCAGATCAATCAGGAATCACTCTGAAAACCTCGTCGCCGGGGCGGACACGGTCTGATACCTTGATACCTATATAATCCCCCGGTACTGCTTTCACCACCTTCTCGTTGTTGACCTCCATGGAATCTATAAGACTAGTAACATCCGTCGTATGGCCGGTAATCTTGATGGTGTCTCCGACGTTCAGCTCGCCGTTGACAATCTTGACCGCTGCCACAGAAGGTTTCGCAAAAAATTTTACAACCTCACCGATCTTTTCTTCCGCCATAATCATACCTCCTTTCATCAAATGACTGTCAGATGAAGTAACGCGGTGTTCTTATACTTTTTTGTCGGAAAAAACAAGAACAAATAAAAAAGGCAAGTCACAGACTTGCCTTTTTTCACGGTATAAAAGTTATCTTGGGGACAACTTATCTATGAGCCCTTATTTTGCCGACGCTGCCTTTTTCTTCGTTTTTTCCTTTTCGGCATCCTTGACAAATTCTACAATGGACTCAGGGGCATTGTCTCCGTTGCGAAACCCGAGCTTCACAATCCTGGTATAACCTCCGGCCCGGTCACGATACCTTGTTGACAGTTCATCAAACAGCTTCGCAACCATTGAAGTGGTGCGTACGTAGGCCAGTGCCTGCCTGCGGGCATGGAGGTCGCCCCTTTTCCCCAAGGTGACCATCTTTTCGGCCACCTTTTTAAGTTCTTTTGCCTTACTGTCCGTCGTCCTGATTGACTCATGCTCTATAAAGGACGTGACCATGTTTCTCAACATAGCCGTTCTGTGGCTTGATGTCCTTCCCAGCTTGCAACCCGCCTTACCG
>JBAYKV010000229.1:0-5465 GCA_041664405.1 Syntrophales bacterium | reverse complement strand
AACAAGAATGCCTTCATGAGGGCTTATAAAGACGTCAAACTGGCAAAGTAAAACGATAATTGAGGTGTTTTCCATGAAACAGAAGAAATGGCCGGAAGCCTGGCAGGAAGTCACCCCCGGTTGCATGGTGTTCGAGCCGGGGAACGCCAGTACCTATAAAACGGGAAGCTGGCGTGCCCAAAGACCCATCTGGGACAACAAAAAGTGTATCAAATGCGGCATCTGTTATATATTCTGCCCCGAGGCCTGCATCTCCGAGAGAGAAGAGGGCTTCTTTGCGGCGAACCTGGACTATTGCAAAGGCTGTGGAATCTGCGCCCATGAATGCTGGCCCCAGGCCATCGTCATGCAGGAAGAGGAGGTGTGACCATGGGTAAACGTATTGGCATGGAAGTAGGAATTGCGGCTGCGGAGGCCGTGGGGCTATGCAACATCGATGTGGCCGCCGTTTATCCCATCACCCCCCAGTCCCATATTGCCGAACATTTATCGGATATCGTTCATGACGGACGGATTGACGCCGAGTTCATTACCGTTGAATCGGAGCATTCATCCATCAGCGCCTGTGCCGGCGCCTCGGCAACGGGAGCCCGGGTCTACACGGCCACCAGTTCCCAGGGCCTGATGTATATGCATGAGGTGCTGCCCATCGTTTCGGCCATGCGGCTGCCCGTAGTCATGGGCAACGCCAACCGCGCCATTGCCGGGCCCCTGAACATCTGGAACGATCATTCGGACATCATGAACCAGCGGGACTGCGGCTGGATCGTCATGCATGCGGAGAACGGCCAGGAGGTCATCGATATGACCATCCAGTCTTTCAAGATCGCGGAGCATCCCGACGTAATGTTGCCGACGGTTGTCAACATGGACGGGTTTCAGTTGACCCATATGATCGAACCCCTCGAGTTTCCTACCCAGGCAGAGGTGAACAAGTTCCTGCCCGACCGGGTTCCCTACGCCACCCTTCATCCGGATAAACCCGTTTCCATGGGATGCTTCAATATGCCCGAAATATTTACGGAGACGATGAAGGTAAAGGATACAGCCCTGATCAACTCCAAGAAGACGATCATTAAGATCTGGAATGAATGGGGCAAACAGTTCGGGCGGAGTTACAAGCCGGTCGAGACCTACAAGAGCAAAGGGGCGGAGACACTGATTCTGACTGTGGGCTCCATGGGTGAGACGGCTTCGGTTGCCGTCGATGAACTGAAAAAAGCGGGCAAGTCCGTCGGTCTTGTGAAACTGAGACTCTGGCGTCCCTTCCCCCTCGAAGAACTCCGGGCCGCGATCAAAGGCTGCAAGACCCTGATCGTTATGGATCGCTCCGTCACCTTCGGCGGCATCGGCGGGCCCGTAGCAACGGAAATCAAGTCGCTCATTTTCCACGACAAGGATCGGCCCCGCATCGTTAATTACCTCATGGGACTGGGCGGCCGGGATGTCACGGTGGAGGATTTCATCACCATGGTGGAGCGGGCGGCCAAAAAGAAGGACGAAACCTATGAATTTTATGGGGTGAGGGAATGATGAACACCGTAGAGAATTTTGAAATATTTGCACCGAAGCTCATTGACAAAAGAGAATTATTCAGTTCCGGGCACCGCGCCTGTCAGGGCTGCGGAGAGGTCCTGGCCCTCCGGCTGATCATGAAGGCTCTGGGAGAGGATACGGTGGTTTCCAACGCCACGGGTTGTATGGAGATTATCTCCACCGCCTATCCCCATACGGCCTGGGAAGTTCCCTATATCCATGTGGCCTTTGAAAACGCCGCTGCTGTTGGATCCGGCGTGGAAGCGGGACTGAAGGCCCTCCGCAGAAAAGGCAAGATCGCCGACCGGTACGTGAAATCAGTCGCCATCGCCGGCGACGGCGGGACGGTGGACATCGGTCTGCAGGCCCTTTCCGGGGCTATGGAACGGGGACACGATATGACCTTCTTCTGTCTGGACAACGAGGCCTACATGAACACCGGGATTCAACGTTCCAGCGCGACGCCCTTCATGGCGGCCACGACGACGTCGCCTGCCGGCAAGGTTATACATGGCCAGCGAACAGGGAAGAAGAATGTTCCCGAGATCATGGTCGCCCATAACGTTCCCTATGTGGCCACTGCCTGTCCGAGTTATCCCATCGATCTGATGAACAAGGTGGAGAAGGCCAAAAATACGAGGGGGCCGGCTTACATCCACGTCTTTTCCGTGTGTCCGACGGGATGGCGGGCCGCGTCAAATGAAACCATCAAGCTTGGTCGTATGGCCGTAGAGACGGGGTCTTTCCCCCTCTATGAGGTGGAAGACGGCAAGTATCGACTCACCATAGAATACCCCGAAAAGCGGCGCCCCATGGAGGACTACCTGAAGCTGCAAGGACGGTTCCGGCATCTGGACCCTGCTGATATTGTTAAGGTTCAGGCCCTGGTGGACAAGGAATTCCGGAAATTGATGCACAAGGTGGAAACATCGGTGCCGTGGAGCGAATAGCCTGCGGGAGGATTAACGGAATCATTCCCAATTCATGAAATCAAGATAAAGGTGACGGAAGCATGAATACAGTGGCATTTAGCAGTTGGAACGGTAAGATCACGGATAACAGGACCTCGGGAAAAGGGGCGGGCAAGGCGAAGAAGCCCGCAGAAGGGGCCTATCCTGCGGCGTTGGATGGTCAGAGCTATGACGCCCTTATGGGCTGGAACGGTCTGGTGGTCGTCGATCCGAAAGCGGACATAGCGGCACTCACCCTCGCCTATCTCGGAGAGGCGAGAAAGCTCTCCTGCGGCGAATGCTCCGTCTGTATGATCGGCATCGACCGGGTCCGGGATATTTTGCAAGGACTGTCCGCGGGAAAGGTGACATCCAAAGATCTCGCCGAGATCGAAGACATCGTCAAAGGCGTCATGGTCAACAGCAAGTGCAATTTCGGCCGCGCCTCGGCCCTGACCCCCGTCCTCGACGCCGTGAAACACTTCAAGGCCAGTTTTGTGGCGGCAGGGAAGACGACAGCAAAGAAGGGCGCAGAAAAGGCCTTTCAGTCGGCAGTGACGGCCCCCTGTATGAAGGCCTGCCCGGCCACGCTGGATATTCCCGGCTACATCGAACTGATCCGCAACAATAAATTCAAGGAGTCCCTTGACCTAGTCAGGGAACGCTGCATCCTTCCCGGCGTCATCGGGAGGGCATGTACCCACCCCTGTGAAGACGCCTGTGTACGCAAGGACATGGACGGGTCATTGGCCATTCGCCTCCTCAAGCGGGCGGCGGCGGACCAGGATCTTCAGGGAGGCAGCGCCCTGCCGGTTCCCAAAGAAGAAAAGAAGGAAAAAATCGCCGTCATCGGCGCCGGTCCGGCCGGCCTGGCGGCTGCCTACCACCTTCGTCTCAGAGGTTATGGCGTGACGATATTTGAGGCCCTCCCCAAGGCGGGTGGCATGGCAGCGGTGGGCATTCCCGATTACCGCCTGCCCAAGGATATCCTCAATCACGAGATCGATCTGGTCAAGCGGATGGGGGTTGATATCCGGTTCAACAGCAAGGTGGATGCCCTTAATGCGGCTGATTTTCAGAAGCAGGGTTATGCCGCCGTATTTACGGCCATCGGCGCCCATGTCGGAACAAAAATAGGATGCAAGGGCGAGGAGATTGCCTCGGATGATGTCGTTCAGGGGGCGGACTTCCTGCGGGGTCTCAGTCTTGGTAAAAAGACGAACCCTGTGGATAAAGTCGTGATCATCGGTGGCGGAAATGTAGCCCTCGACTGCGCCCGCAATTGTCTCCGTCTGGGATTCAAGAATGTTGAAATCGTTTACCGCCGTTCCCGGGTCGAAATGCCGGGTTCCAAGGAAGAAATCGAAGAAGCCATCCACGAAGGTGTGAAATTTACTTATCTGACCGCTCCGGTCGGGATTGTTCGCAAGGCGGCCAAGGTGGCGGCTATCGAGTGTGTAAAAATGAAGCTTGGAGAGCCCGACGAAAGCGGCCGGAAGAGACCGATTCCGATTAAAGGCTCCGAGTTTACCCTGAAGACCAACATGGTGATTGCCGCTACGGGCCAGAAACCCGATCTCGGTCTGCTGACAGGGAAGGATAAAGGGACAATGACCACGGCTTGGGGGACCATCAAGGCGGATCCCGTCAGTTGCTCCACCCCGGCGACGAGAATCTTTGCTGGTGGCGACTGCGTCAGCGGACCGGCCACCCTTATCGAGGCACTGAATATGGGGAACAAGGCGGCAAAAAGTATCGACGCCTACCTCCAGGGAAAGACGTTTGTCGATGAACTCTCTTTTGAAGGCATCGATGTTGGCCAGCAACGGGATATGGGTTTTGTTCCCCCGGCGAAGAGCGGAGAGGTTAAATTTCTTGATGTGGCTGAACGTCTCAAAGGATTTGCCGAGGTCGAAGGCGGCTTCAGCGCCGACGCCGCCATGAAGGAGGCCCAGCGCTGCCTGAGGTGTTATCGCCTTATGGTGTGGCAATAAATCCTGAATAACAGGGAACAATTTCATAGGATAGAGGGAAAGTCATGGCGAAGATGATCATCAATGGACATGAAATAGAGGCAAAAGCGGGCGCTACGGTACTGGAGGAAGCAAGGAGACTGAATATCGATATTCCGACCCTTTGTTACCACAAGGACCTCAGTTCTTTTGGCGCTTGCCGGTTGTGTACGGTAGAGATCAAGGTCAATGGCAAATGGCAGCTTGCCGCTTCTTGCCAGACGGAAGCAGCAGCAGGCGTGGAAGTCCGGACCGATACGGATAACGTCCGGGAAAGCCGGAAACTGGCGGCGGCCCTTCTGTATTTCCGGTATCCCCAAACTGTGGTAGTCCGGGATATGGCGAAGAAGCTCGGAGTGGACGTCCATGCCGCGGCAGCAGACAGCCAGGATTGCATCCTCTGCGGACTGTGTACCAGGACCTGCCATGAAATTGTCGGGGTCAACGCCTTGAAATTCAAGGACCGGGGCTTGGCCAGGGATATCGAGGAGCCGAAGATCGAATTTGATTCTTCCGCCTGTATCGGTTGCGGTTCCTGCGCTTATGTCTGCCCCACGGGCTTTGTCCGCATGGAGGCGGTGGACGGCAAGCGGACCATCTGGGATAAGGTATTCAAGATGGCGTCCTGCCAAGTCTGCGGGAGGTATTTCGCGCCCGTAGAGCAGCTTGAATTCATTAGCAAGACAACGGGTGTGTCGGTCAGCCAGTTGATGACCTGCGTGAGCTGCCGCTGATCGGCAAAAAACAAATTGACAAAAGGACCGCCTTGCATTACAAGGCGGTCTCGCTTTTCTTAACCGACATATTCCTCAGTAGCTCAGTCGGTAGAGCAGCTGGCTGTTAACCAGCGGGTCCGTGGTTCGAGTCCGCGCTGAGGAGCCAATAAATAAAAGGGGTTAGCCGAGTCAAGGTTAGCCCCTTTTTCTTTGGTTGATGATTTTGTAACACTTTTTGAAATTGCCTTTTT
>JBAYKV010000228.1:0-5486 GCA_041664405.1 Syntrophales bacterium | reverse complement strand
GTGGGCCAGGGCAGAATTGAACTGCCGACACTCGGATTTTCAGTCCGATGCTCTACCGACTGAGCTACCGGCCCGTGGACAGATAGGACACCTATTAAATCTCTTTGCATTTGTCAAGGTATTTTTCTTTTTCCCGAGGTGTTCCTACAGGTGCACGGCGCCTCTACTTTCACGAACCACAACGGTTCCGGCGATCTTGTCATGCCACCCCTGCTTGCGGCGATCAAAAGCAATCCAGACAAAACCGAGATAGAAGAAAAAACTGGAGACGATATATCCCACCCACCGTAGAAAGGCCATGCCGAAGGTCATAATGCCATTATCTGCCGGCACGACTTTCAAACCAAGAACCATTTTCCCCGGCGTCTGTCCCGTGACGGCTACAAAACAGGTGAAATAAAGGGCGGTCACCATGACAACCGCGCCCCAGTAAAGGATCATGAACCAGGAGCCCATATCCGGTGACACTCCGGACGAAAACAGATCACCCTGCGCCAGATGGCCGCATGCATAAGACAGGAGCCCCATCAGGAAAAAGACAAGATAAATGATATACAAAATAATCTGATCGATGAGGAAGGCCAATGCCCTCCGCCAGAATCCGCCATAGCGATTGTTCAAGTTTTTACCCCTCCGACATCATAAAACTTACCATCGTCGTTCATCGAAAAAATCCCCAATTCATATTGCAGAATGGTGAGAACCACCAGGGACGCCGTTTCCACTCGCAGGACTTGAGATCCCAGGCCGGCAACGACGAAACCCATATCTTGGGCGCTGTTGACCTCTTCCCGGGAAAATCCTCCTTCCGGGCCGATGACCAGGAAAAAATGGTCGGCTTGGCGAACATTTTCACCATGAAGAATAGATTTGATGCTCTGGCCGCCTTCCTCCCAGAAGATAATTCCGGAGGAGGTGCCGTTACTTCTGCCGACAGGGTCGGAACACTTGGCGGCGCTTCCTGATTCAGGCCGGGGAGGGGAAGGCGCCGCAATATCTTGCCGCGCCATCCTGAGGATGTCTTCGTAAGGGACGACGTCTTCTATGGGGGGAATATCGGGGCGACGACACCTTCTTGCCGCTTCAATGGCGATCTTGCGCCACCGGATGACCCGGTCGGCCGCTTTCTCGGCTGACCATTTCGGCACCGACCGGGATGAGAGAAAGGGGATGATTCTATCCACGCCCAACTCTGTTGCCTTCTCCACGATGTCATCCATTTTGGACCCCTTGGGAAGGGCCTGGGCCAGGCTCAGTCGACAGGTTTTTCCGGCAATGGCGGCGCGATTGATGATCCTTACCGCCAGTTCCTGGGCATTCAACCGCTCGACAACTCCCTGATAGTCGCTTCCCGACCCATCGAAAAGGGTGACGGCGTCGCCAATCCTGATGCGCAGGACATGCCTCAGGTAGTGTTGATGCTCCTCCCCGAGGGTATACAGTTGCTGTTCGTATAAAGGCTGAGGCGAGAAAATGCGGGGCGTCGTCACTACCGGTAGCCTTCTTTGGTGAGGACATAACAGAGCCACTCTTTTTCCGTTATCGTCCGGAGGACCACAAATGGCTCCGCAAAGAAGTTATGCTCTATATCCTCCCGGTTCTGTTCAATAATGCCGGACATAACGATAACTCCCCCCTTCCTGAGGAGAGAGATGATATGAGGCCGGAGCTTGATGAGCATTTTCGCGGTGAGATTGGCAACGATAAGGTCAAAGGTCTCATGAATCGTCTCTACATCCCGGTGAACAACCTCGACATTATCCTCCACACCGTTCATGCGGACATTTTCACCGGCAATTTCTACTGCCTGTTTGTCAATATCAACACAGACAACCTTTCCGGCTCCCAGCTTTGCGGCGGCAATCCCTAAAATGCCCGTCCCCGTCCCCACGTCCATAACCCGCCAGCTCCGGGCTGTACGGTCCTGCAAGATCAGATCTTCCATAGCCTGAAGACACATCCGGGTCGAGGGATGCTGACCCGTTCCGAAGGCCATGCCGGGGTCCATCTCGATGATGATGTCGTGTCCGCCGGGGCTGTAGCGTTCCCATGTCGGCTTGATAATGATATTTTTTGTGACCCGGAGGGGCTTGAAGTATTTCTTCCACGCCTCTCCCCAATCGGCGTCAATAACCCATTCTGTACTCCATTCCGGCTTGGGAAGGGCAGGAAACAATTGCATGAGCTCATTGACGTAGGACTCAAGGGCGTCGATACGGTTGTCCACCCGGACGTCGTGGGGAAGGTAAGCCTTCAATGTTTCCTGGAGAATATCTTCCTGGAAGCCGCTCCCATTCTGCAACTCCCCGCGTTCCTGGGAAACCCCCTGGGCGCCAATCTCCATAAGGAAGTTGGACAGGGCATCGCTTAAGTCCGGGTGTAAAACTATCTCAATTTTCATCCATTTTTCTTTTTGTTGCACCATAACTCGCCCGTTGCATCCTTTCTCCCTTTGGTGGGTCAACATATCCTTTTTTTTAAAATATTTCAAGTAACTTGAAATATTCGACTTGTCGTGATAGCGTATCAGCCGTTATCAACATGGAAAGTGGGAGAGATCGTGAAATATTACCCGGTCTATCTGGATATTGGCGACAAACGGTGTATCGTCATCGGGGGCGGCGACGTCGCCGAAAGAAAGATTCTCCGTCTCCTTGAATGCGGGGCTGTTGTCAGCGTTGTTTCCGGAAAACTGACGACAACCCTCGTGAATATGGTAGAACAACGTCAAATTAGCCATGTGGATGATAATTATGATCAGCGGTATCTATCCGGGGCCTTTCTGGTCATCGGCGCCACGGACCAGGAGGAGGTCAATGACCGGATAGCCAGGGATTGCCGGGCCCGGGGCGTCATGGTCAATATCGTTGACGATCCGGGGCGCTGCGACTTCATCCTGCCGTCCCTGGTCAACCGGGGAAGCCTCTCCATCGCCGTCTCGACGGACGGCAAAAGCCCGGCCCTGGCCAGGAAACTCCGCGAGGATCTGTCCGCCCAGTTCGGTCCGGAATACGAAGGCTATCTTGATTTGCTGGGATGGTTGCGGGAAAAGATCATCGCCGCCGGTCGGCCGGCCGACGATAATCGGGACATCTTTACCGCCCTGGTGAATTCTCCGCTCCACGGGCATATCCGTGCAGGCCGCTGGGAAGAGGCCGGGCAAACTATCCGCGATCTGACGGCGCAGGAGATAGATCTGACCGCTTTCATCAACAGGGCAGGCAAGGGGATTCAGTGACGATGGACATCGATATGTTGCTTTACCGGGGGGCGCTCCTCGCCTACCTCCTCAGCACCCTGACGTATATCTTTTCGCTTCTTATCCGTCGCGTCTCCCCCGCCCGGGCGGCTACCTGGATATTGACCGGTGCCTTCGGCCTTCATACCCTGTTCTTCCTCGGTCAGTGGCTGAGCAAGGGCTACAACCCCTTCCTCCGCGTCTACGATATGCTTTCCTTTTTTGCCTGGGTCATGGCCGGCGTCTATCTGGCCTTTCAACTGCGAACAAAGACCAGGGTCCTGGGGGCCTTTGTCTCCCCCGTGGTTTTTGTCCTCATGATCATCTCCTCCGTCGGCATCGGCGGCCCCATGACCGTTCCGGAGGTCCTGAAGGGCGGCCTCGTCACCATCCACGCCATGCTTTCGGTTATCGGCGAGGCTCTGTTTGCCGTTGCCTCCGTTGCCGGCCTCGTCTATCTTATTCAGGACGGACTCATAAAACGCAAAAAATCAAACAAATTCATGAAATTATTTCCCTCCCTCCAGGACCTCGACCGGATAAATCATTTCTGCCTCCTCTGGGGGGTCCCCCTGTTGACCCTGGGGGTACTGGCAGGGTCGATCTGGGCCCGAACCGTATGGGGAAGTCTCTGGCAGTGGGACCCCAAACAGATCTGGACCCTTACGGCATGGCTGATTTACGCCGTTCTTCTTCACCAGCGCCTCGCCATCGGCTGGAAGGGCCACAAGACGGCCCTGCTGTCCGTTGCCGCCTTCGTGCTTCTCCTCGCCGCCCTCCTCGTCGAGAAGTCTTTTTTCACGACTATACATCGGTTTTATTGAGCAATGAATCTGATCCTGATCGGCATGAATCACAAAACGGCCCCCGTAGAAATCCGGGAACGCCTGAGTATTGCCTGCAACGAGGGTTTCAATCCCCTGGACGAGATAAAAGCAATCCCCGGGGTCGGGGAGGCCCTCTACCTCTCGACGTGCAACCGGGTGGAAATCCTTGCCAGGACCCAGGAGGACCATGCGGATGCGGAAGAAAGACTCAAAGACCTGATCTTCCGCCATGGAAACCTCGGGGAAGATGATATGGCCAGGTGTCTGTATGTGTATCGTGACAGCGCCGCTATCCGCCATCTCTTCCGGGTCGCCGCCAGTCTCGATTCCCTCATTATGGGAGAGCCGCAGATCCTCGGCCAGGTGAAGGAGGCCTATCGCCTGGCCGTCGATCATCAGGCGGCGGGTATTATCCTGAACAAACTTCTCCACCGGGCCTTCCGGGTCGCAAAGAGGATCCGCACGGAGACGGGAATCGCCAGCCATGCCGTCTCCGTTAGTTACGCCGCCGTCGAATTGGCAAAAAAGATATTCGGCACCCTCAAGGGGAAAAAGGTGCTCCTCATCGGGGCGGGGGAAATGTCGGAGCTTGCCGCCCGCCATCTCATCAAGCACGGAGGAGACCAGATTTTTGTTGCCAACCGCACTCATGAACGGGCCATTCAGATGGCCGCGGACTTCCAGGGGGTCCCCGTGGATTTCGATGACATCGGGGAAAGCCTGCGGGAAGTGGATATTGTCATCAGCTCCACCGGGGCGCCGGGCTATATCCTCACCTACGACATGATAGCCGCCGTCCTGAAAAGACGTAAAAACCGCCTCCTGTTCCTCATCGACATCGCCGTCCCCCGAGACATCGATCCCCGGGCCGGGGACATTGACAATGTCTATCTTTACAACATGGACAATCTTCAGGATATCGCCGATGACAACATGCAGATCCGCAGAGGGGAGGCGGAAAAAGGAGAACTGATCGTCGCCGCCGAGGCGGACAGATACATCGAGTGGTTCAACACCCTGACCGTCGTTCCGACCATCGTCTCCCTCAAGGAAAAAGCCGTAGGGATCATTAACCTGGAACTGGAAAGATCCGGCGGGTGGTTACGTAATTTACGCGATGAGGACCGGGAAGCGGTGGAGATAATGGCTAACGCCATCGCCAACAAGATCCTCCACGACCCTGTGACCTGCCTGAAAGAGGAAAGCCAGGAAGGTTCGGCCCTGGCCTATGTCGCCGCTATCCGGCGCCTGTTCCGCCTCGATGGATCGAGGGACAACGATTAATAAATGAAGGGACGAGAACTTCCCGATAGCTCCCTCCCCTTCAAGGGGAGGGTAGGGGTGGGGATGGGTTTACATGAGGAAAAGAAATGATTAAAGGCACCATACGAATCGGCACTCGCGGCAGCGCCCTCGCCCTG
>JBAYKV010000227.1:0-5515 GCA_041664405.1 Syntrophales bacterium | reverse complement strand
GCCCCCATTACCTATACCAAGATGTTCGGCGAGACCCTCGTTCGTCTCGCCCGGCAAGACGCGAGAATTGTGGCGATCACCGCCGCGATGTGCGACGGCACCGGTCTGGACCAGTTCGCCCGGATCTTTCCGGAGCGCTTTTTCGATGTCGGCATTGCCGAGCAGCACGGCGTCACCTTCGCCGCCGGTCTGGCCGCAGAGGGAATGATCCCCGTCGTGGCCATTTATTCCACCTTCATGCAGCGTGCCTATGACCAGATTATACATGATGTCTGTCTCCAGAATCTCCATGTCGTTTTTTGTCTCGACCGGGGCGGTTTTGTCGGCGACGACGGCGCTACCCACCACGGCGTCTTTGACCTGTCCTATCTGCGGGCCATTCCGAATATGATCGTCATGGCCCCGAAGGATGAAAACGAACTTCAGCACATGCTGAAAACGGCTGTGGAGTGCCAAGGTCCGGTGGCCGTGCGTTACCCCCGGGGCAGCGGCAGGGGCGTTCCCCTTGACGAAACGCCGGTTCCCCTGGAGATCGGCAGGGGGGAAATCCTCTGTGATGGTTCGGATCTGGCCATCATCTCCATCGGCGCCACCGTCGATGCCGCCCTCAGCGCCGCGGAAGAACTCGGGAAAGATGGCATCTCCACCCGGGTTGTCAACGCCCGCTTCGTCAAGCCCCTGGACGGAGAGCTCATCTGCAGGACCGCAAAGGAGCTGAAAAAGCTCGTTATCGTAGAGGAAAACGTCCTTATGGGAGGTTTTGGAAGTGCAGTCCTGGAAACCCTGGCCGGCAGTGGGATCGACGATGTACAGGTCCGGCTCTTGGCCATACCGGATGCCTTTGTGGAACACGCCACCCAGCAGGAGCTCAGGCATATAGCCGGCATCGATAAGGATGCAATTCTTACCGCGGCCCGGGAACTGGTAAAAAAATGACCACGATATGACTAAGATCCGCCTAGACATTCTCCTTGTTGATCGGCAGCTTGCGCCGACCAGGGAAAAGGCCAGGGCCATGATCCTCGCCGGGGCGGTGCTCGTTGAAGAGCAGTGTGTGGATAAAGCAGGAACCCTGGTAGCCCCCCACGTATCCCTGCGCATTAAAGGAGAAGTATCTCCCTATGTCAGCCGCGGGGGTCTGAAGCTGAAAGGGGCACTGGAGACATTTGAAATCAGTGTCAGTAACTTTGTGATCCTTGATGCAGGGGCCTCCACGGGAGGATTTACGGACTGCCTGCTCCAGGAGGGGGCCCAAAAAGTCTATGCCCTGGATGTTGGTTACGGCCAATTAGCCTGGCGACTCCGCCAGGATCCCCGGGTAGTCGCCATTGAGCGCACCAATATCCGTTACTTTGACGGCCGGGGCATCGAGGAAGACCTGGACATGGCCACCGTGGATGCGTCTTTCATCTCCCTGAAGCTAATCATTCCGCCCATCTGCCGCCTGGTAAGGCAGGACGGGTTTATCCTGGCCCTGATCAAACCCCAATTCGAGGTTGGCAGAGGGCAGGTTGGCAAGCACGGCGTTGTCCGGGAACCCGCCTTACATCAGCAGGTCGTTGAGGAGATGAAAACCTTTTTTGGGGAAACGGGGCTGGAGGTGTTGGGAACCTGTGAGTCCTCCCTCGTGGGGCCGGCGGGAAACCACGAATTTTTTATCTATGCGAAAAACCTGAAATGAGTATCAAGCTTGCGGAAACAGCGGGGTTCTGTATGGGGGTCAGGCGAGCCGTGGACATGGTCCTCGAGCTTGCCCAGCACAAAGGCCGGAAAACGATCTACACTTACGGACCCCTGATTCATAACCCCCAGACCGTGGAGTTGCTCAAGGGCAGGGGTATTATTCCCGTCGCCCATCTGGAAGAAATCCCCCCCGGAGAAGCAGGGTTTACCATTATCATTCGCGCCCACGGCATATCCCCTCAGGAAAGAAGAAGTCTCAAGGAAAAAGGGCTGAAGATTATTGACGCCACCTGCCCCAAGGTCGGCCGCGTCCAGGCCATCATCAAAAAACATGCTGTCCAGGATTTCACGATCCTCATCATCGGCGACGCCCAGCACCCTGAGGTCAACGGACTGCTGGGATATGCCTACGGGAAAGGCCTGGTGATCAACCATCCCGCAGATGTCCCGCATCTCCCCGCTCTGGACAAGGTATGTGTTGTCGCGCAAACGACCCAGAGCGTCGATGAATATCAGCATATAGTCGATGAGATCCGCAAACGATACCCCGACGCCGTCATTTTCGATACTATCTGCGATTCAACGGAAAAAAGACAGACGGAGGTCAAATCCCTGGCGGAAGAAATGGACGCCATGATTATTGTCGGAGGCAAAAACAGCGCCAATACACAACGCCTGGCTGCATTGTCGGAGCTGCAGGGGGCCCCGACCTTTTATGTGGAAACAGCAAATGATCTGGTTGCAGAAAAGTTGAAGACCTTTAAAAAGATTGGCGTCTCCGCTGGCGCCTCCACACCCAACTGGATCATCGATCGGGTAGTGGACAACGTCACCACCCAACAGACCGAGCATGCCCCAAAGATAAAATACCTTTTTAAATTATGGATATGGATGGTCAGAACGGATCTTTATTCCGCCGTGGGGGCCGGCTGCCTTGCCGTCGCCAGTATGTTCCTTCAGAGGCTTGAAATCCAGCCACTGTACGTCCTGATAACTGCTTTATATGTCTATGCCATGCACACCCTGAACCGTTTCATCAATCGACAAACGGGCAGTATCATCGGCTCTTTCCGGGAAGACTCCTACCGGAGGCATGAAAAAACATACATCAGAACTGCTGTTCTATCGCTGATTATTGCCTTGGGGGCCGGCTTTTTTTCGGGACCCGTCCCTTTCCTCTTTCTGTTGATCATGTCCACCCTCGGCATCCTCTATAATACCAAATTGTTACCGGCGGGTTGGCGATTCCGGAGCGTCAAGGATCTGCCGGGATCAAAAAATGTATCCATGGCCTTTGCCTGGGCTGCCATCGCCGCCGTTCTTCCCCCCCTGGCCGAGGAGCTGACCCTGACGGCGGCCACGGGCGTCTCTTTTGCCTTTATCTTCGGGATCGTTTTCATCCGTTCGGCCCTCTCCGACATCCTGGATATACAAAGCGACAAGCTCATCGGAAGGGAGACCATACCCGTCCTTATCGGCAAGACCCATACCCAGAACCTGCTCCATCTTGCTTCCCTCATGCTCCTGCTGTTGCTTGTCGCCGCTTTTCCTCTGGGATGGACAACGTCGGCAAGTTTTTTCCTGATCCCCCCCGTTATTTATATATGGATTTGCTTCCAGGTTTGTGATAGAAAACCGGGTCTTATCGGGGTAGTCATGGAAGGTATTCTGGAAACGGCCTATATCATTGCCGGGTTAAGTACGTGGATATGGTTTTTGATCAGCAGGGGGACATGGGCATGAAGAAGAAATCGTGGGTTTGTGCAGGGCTCCTGACGGCGGTGATCCTGAGCATCATCGCCTGTGGCGGGTCTATCCGCTATGCGGAGAGAGACCCGGATATGAAGGATTTTCACCCCCGGACCATCGGCCTGCTGTACACCGACGTGGAAACCTATGGGGAGGCCCGGGGCGTCATCGATGAGATAATCATCGCGGCCCTGATCGACAGGCGTTGGTTTGCCACGGTCTTGCCATCCGCTACCATGAAGAATCAGCTCAATAACGATCAGGAACTTCAAAAGACGGTCGCCGATTACCTCCTGAAGCTGAATACGGTAAATTACTCTGACCCTGCTCTGAGCAAACAGATTGGAGCTTCCTTGAAGATCGAAGCCTTTCTCATCGTCACGGTTGATTCCTGGAACTATTCAACGGAACAAAAGGATAAGGCGCCTCAAGACGTGGCCAAGGCAGGTCTTAGCATGAAGCTGATCGAAGCAGAGACGGGAAGGATAGCCTGGAAGGCGGGACACAACATCGTGAAGGAATATACATTCTTGAAACCGGATCTAAAAGATATAGGAAAGAGCGTAGTCAATGACATGATCGGCGCCATGCCCCATTAACGAAGATAATCAGGGAGGACATTATGAAAGAAAAGGTACAAAAAGCCCTCGACAAGATTCGGCCTAACCTTCAAGCGGATGGCGGGGATGTACAACTCATCGATGTCACGGACGACGGGGTCGTGAAGGTAAAGCTCCTCGGGGCTTGTCACGGTTGTCCCATGGCCCAGATGACGCTGAAAAATGGTATTGAACGCCTCTTGAAAAAAGAAATCCCGGAAGTCCGGGAAGTCATATCTGCATAAATATTTACGAGAAAAGGAGATAGTAAAAATGGCTTACATCATTACGGACGAGTGCATAGCTTGTGGTTCCTGCGAAGACGAATGCCCGCTAGAGGCCATAAGCGAAGGCGAGGACAAATACGTAATTGATCCCAAGGTTTGTAACGACTGCGGGGCGTGTGCGGATCAATGTCCCGTTGAGGCCATCATTCCGGGGACCGATAAATAAGACTGCAAGCCGTATCTCTTCATTTTATCACCCAGAACCAGATATTATTATGGGATTATTCGTAACCTTTGAAGGAATAGAAGGCTGTGGGAAAACCACCCAGATCCTTCTGGCAGCAGATTACCTCGCCAAGCGGGGAATTCCCTGCCTCCGGACGGAGGAGCCGGGAGGCACCACCCTGGGAAGAAAACTTCGGGAGATGCTCCTCAATCGCGGCCCGTTCATTCTCTATCCGGAAACGGAACTGCTTTTATTCACTGCCGCCCGGGCGCAGCACGTGCGGGAAATAATTCTTCCTGCCCTTGAGGAGAAAAAGGTGGTCCTCTGCGACCGCTTTGCCGATGCTACATTGGTCTACCAGGGCTATGCCCGGGGACTGGATATCGAGTTAATCGGTTTTCTTAATTCCTTTGTTACGAACTCCCTGAAACCTCATCTGACCCTGCTTTTCGATCTGCCGGTGGAGGTGGGGCTGAACCGGGCACGGGAGAGAATCGCCCGCCTCAACCAGGCGGCGCGGGAAGACCGTTTTGAAGAAGAAGACCTGACGTTTCACAGGAAAATCCGCGAAGGCTATCTCTTGCTTGCCCATCAGGAAAAAGACCGCTTCCGGGTCATTGATGCTGCGGGTTCCGTGAATGATCTCCAGGAGACGGTTCGTTTCCATCTCGATACGATCTTGAGGTCAAATGTCAATAAGTAAGTCTGACCCCATTACTAAGGAAAGTTATGTCCTTTCAGGATATCTACGGCCATGAAAAACAGATCGCCCTGCTGAAGTCCGCCATCACCGGTGGACGCCTTGCCCACGCCTACCTTTTTCACGGCCGGGAGGGGATCGGCAAGAAAGCAGCCGCCATGGCCTTTGCAGCGGCCATTCTCTGCGACAGGAAACAGGCGGAAGCCTGCCATACCTGTCTGTCCTGTAAAAAAACAGGCCACGGCAACCATCCCGACCTGATTACCATTGCCGCAGAAGGGGCCTTTATAAAAATTCAAGCCGTCAAGGATCTTCTCCTTATGATGGCCTT
>JBAYKV010000226.1:0-5536 GCA_041664405.1 Syntrophales bacterium | reverse complement strand
GGAGCGAAAGAAATCGGGAATCCCGTCCCTCAAGGTAGGATTCAATCAGATATTCGGATATTATATCGAGGTGACCAAGGCCAATGCCCATCTGGTCCCTGGCGATTATATCCGCAAGCAGACCCTGGTGAATGCCGAACGTTATATCAACCAGGAACTGAAGGAATTTGAGCAGACCGTCCTTCATGCCGAGGAAAACGGCAGACAACGGGAATATGAACTATTTCTCCGGATCAGGGAAGAAATCGCCCGGCATATCAGACAGATTCAGGAAACATCGTCCTGTCTGGCCGACCTGGACGCGTTGACCTCTCTGGCCGAGGTGGCGGAAAAATACGGTTATTGCTGTCCTGTCGTCGATGATGGCGAAGTAATCGAAATCGCCGACGGTCGGCATCCGGTAGTGGAGAGGATGGCCCTGGCGGAAGGCTTTGTACCCAATGACACTTATCTGGATCTGAATCAAAACCGGCTCCTCATCATCACCGGACCCAATATGGCCGGTAAATCGACCTTCATCCGCCAGGTTGCCCTCATGGTAATTATGGCTCAGATGGGCGGCTTTGTCCCGGCAAAAAAGGCCCATATCGGTGTTACCGACCGTATCTTTACCCGCATCGGCGCCGCCGACAGTATTGCCCGGGGTCAGAGCACCTTCATGGTGGAAATGCAGGAAATGGCGAACATCCTGAATCATGCCACCCGCCGGAGTTTGATCATCCTGGACGAAGTAGGCCGGGGAACCAGCACTTTTGACGGTCTGAGCATTGCCTGGGCCGTCGCCGAGTATATTCATGATGAAACCCATGTCGGCGCCAGGACCTTATTTGCCACCCACTATCATCAATTGACCGAACTGGCCCTGACCCATGAAGGGGCCAGGAATTATAACATTGCCGTCCGGGAGTGGGGAGACCGGATTATTTTTCTCAGAAAGATCATGGAAGGCGGGACAAGCAGAAGCTACGGAATTCAGGTCGCCAGATTGGCCGGCGTTCCCGATGAGGTGATCCGGCGCTCCCAGGAAATTCTCAAAAATCTGGAAAAGGGGGAACTCGATGATATGGGCGTCCCCAGGATTGCCCGGGGGAAAAAATCCGTCGCCAAAGGACGGATGACAAATCAGCTTAACCTCTTCATGGATGACAGGGATATCATTTTAAACGAACTGGGGGACCTCGATACGACTTGTCTTACCCCCCTCGAAGCCCTAAATCGCCTTCACGAGTGGCAAAACAGGATAGGGGGTAGGAGGAAATGAGAGAAATTGGGATCACTTCCTTTTTCCTGATATCGGCTCTTTTTTTCTCCTTCCCGGCGCTGGCGGCGGACTGGTCGCCCCTGGTGAAGCGATTGATTAATGACGGATTCGAAGAAAAATCGGTGCAAGCGCTTTTCAGCCGTAATGACGTCCAGTTTGACCCGGAACCGATGGCGACGAAAATGAACGAACTATTGAGGCTCTCACCCCATTATCCGGTGTCGTCAAAGCCATTCGTAAGCAGGGAAGTTCATAAACGGTATCTCCGCCCCGACATGATCAATAAGGCGCGGGCATACCTGGAGCGGAACCGCGCCACCCTGGAGCAAATTCGCCGGACCTACTGCGTCCCGAAAGAGGTGGTAGTGTCCATCCTCCTCGTCGAAACCCACCTGGGGGCCAACACGGGGAAAAGAAGGGCCTTTCATGTCCTTTCCAGTATGGCCCTGAGCACAGATTTTGAACAGGTCAGATCTTTTGTCCCGTCGAGGCTCATCCGCAACGATAATGAAGAATACGCCCGGACACGGTGCCGGGAAAAATCGGATTGGGCCTACAATGAGCTGAAATTTCTGTTGGAATATTCTCGCATCAACAACGCGGACCCCCTTTCCATTCCCGGGTCGATCTATGGGGCAATAGGTCTTTGCCAGTTTATGCCTTCCAATGTCTTTCTCTATGGCGTCGATGCGGATGGCAAGGGGGGGGTCGATCTTTTTTCCACCCCCGATGCCCTGAACAGCATTGCCAATTATCTCCATCAGAACGGCTGGGGCTGCCGGACAGGAAAGAAGAACCGGCGTCAGGTAGTTATGACCTATAACAAAAGTCAGGTGTATGCCAACACCGTCCTGGCCGTGGCCGACCGGTTGCAGGCAAAGAAACGGGAGCGGGGCCGATCAAACCGGGCAACATAGAACTGTGGGGACGGCCGTGAGCGCCGCTGTGAAGTGGCTGTCAAAAAAATTTATTGCAGATGTTTGTCAGGTCCCACAGAAAACTACTTGATACAGACCCGGCGGATCTGTTTAAAATCGGTTACGCCTTGAATTGCCTTCTGGATGCCGTCCTGAAGAAGGGTGGTCATGCCTTCGGACATGGACATTTGCCGCAGTACTTCCACCGGTTCGTGCTTCTGGATCAGCCGCTTGATGTTATCTGAGGCGACCAACAACTCGTGGATGCCCATTCTTCCCTTGTACCCAGATTTATCACATATATCGCAGCCTTTAGGACGGTAAAGGGTGAAGTCGTCAGTATAGGTGAGATTGAGTTTCTTGAAGTCTTCCTCACCATAGCTCTCCACCATCTCTTCAAATTCCTGCCCGGTCGGATGATAGGGTTCCTTGCAGTTCTTGCAGAGGGTACGCACCAGACGCTGGGCAAGAATACCCAGGAGGGCGTCGGCGAAGTTCAGCGGGTCGATCCCCATGTCCAGGAGTCTCGTGATGGTTTCCGGGGCGCTGTTGGTGTGGAGGGTGCTGAAGACGAGATGTCCGGTCAGGGACGCCTCGACGCCGGTCTTGGCGGTTTCGAAATCCCGCATTTCACCGACCATGATGACATCCGGGTCCGCCCGGAGGAAAGCCCGCATGGCTGCTGCGAAATCGAAACCGATCTTTGATTGCACCTGAACTTGGCGGAGTCCGTACTGGGTAATTTCGACGGGATCTTCGGCGGTCCAGATCTTCCGGTCCGGGGTGTTGATATGGTGCAGGGCGGCGTGGAGGGTGGTGGTTTTACCGGAACCGGTGGGACCCACCACGAGGATCATCCCGTAGGGCTTTTCGCAGATGTCGAGGAGCCCCTTGTAATTCCGCGGCAACAGGGCCATTGCCTCCAGGGGCAAGGTCTCTCCTTTGGCCAGGATACGCATGACGATGTCCTCGACGCCGCCCTGGGTGGGGATCGTTGCCACCCGCAATTCGATTTCATCGCCGCCCGGTCTTCTGAATTTGATTTTGCCGTCCTGGGGAAGTCGTTTTATGGTGATATCAAGATTGGACATGATCTTGATTCTGGATATCAGGGCTAGCCGGTAACTGTAAGGGACCGTTTGATAGAGGGTGCAGTCCCCATCAACCCGGAATCTCACTTCTACATTCTTTTTACCGACGTTGGGTTCGATATGAATGTCGGAGGTTCGCCGGACATACGCGTCATTGATAATCTTATTAACAAGCTGCATTATGGCGCTGTCTGACTCGGTGACGACATCTCCTTCTTCATCTTCATCGGCGTCGTCCGCATCGGCGTCCATTTTTCCCAGGATGTCGGAAATAGAAGTTTCATCTTCCGGTGACTGGTAAAAATAACCAATGAACTTGATGATATCTTCAGTGAGGGCCACGTCGTACCGGATTGCTTTGGTCTTCATGAGGTTTTCGATCATATCCCGCTTGAGGATGTTGTTGGGGTCGTCCACCAGGATATTGATGTTGCCGTCTTCCAGTCTGCCGATAGGCACCCATAGTTCTCTGCGCAGGTAGTCTCTCTTGAGATTCTTGATGAGATCACCGGGAATGGGGATTTTATCGTTGAACTGGATAAACTTGCAGCGATAGAACTCGGCAAAAGACTTCCCCATATCGTCCTTGGAGATCTTGTACTTTTTCATGAGGAAGGCTTCCATCGTTTCCTTCTGCTCCCGAGATTCTTCCCAGGCCGCATCCAGCCCCTCTTCCTTGATGAAGTCCCGGCTGAGCAGGTAATCGAAGCGGGTCTTACGCCTCCGGGCAAAACGCTCCTGGTTGAAGAAGGCGACGCCGAGGACTTCTGACATTTCGTGGAGAAAACCTTTTTCATCTTCTGAAAACTTGCCGATTCCCCCTTTTTTGTTGAGAATCTGGATAACCCCCATGAGTTTCCCGCTGTGGTATACCGGGGCGGCAAGAATCTGTTTGGTCCGGAAACCTGACTTCTTGTCCCAACTGGCGTCGAAGGTTAGTTCCTCGTCAATCGCCTTTAGTTCTTTATCATTGTAAGTGTCGGCAATATTGGCAATTTTCCCTGTATTGGCCACATAGCCGGCAATGCTGCGATTGCTGATGGGGACCCGGATTTCGTTAATTGTTGATCCGGAAAGAAACATGGAAAATATCTCGTTTCTCATGCGGTCAACGATATAAATGGTGAGTGAGTAGGCATCAAAGAGGTTGAGGATGCCGTCCTTCAGATCTACGAGAATCTGCTTGATGTTTTGGGCGGAGTGGATCCTGTTGGTGATATCCTGAAGATTCTTGCGACGTTGAAGTTGCTCTTCCAGTTCGTTGATCTGTTGGGATGCGGGATTGGCCATCTTAAATATTCCCTTTAGAAGTCTGTCACAAGCTTTGAGAAATCGGCAACTCTGCGGAATAGAGACGAGATCTCTTCAAGAAGAGACAGACGATTATATTTAATATCCTCTTCTTTGGCCATGATCATGACGGCGTCGAAGAACGAGTCAACAGGGGCGCGCAAACTGGCCATCTCTACGAGGGCTGATTCATAATGACGTCCGTCGAGATACGTCAGGGCCTTGGCACGGATGCTGAGAAAGACCCGGTAAAGTTCCCGTTCCTCCGCTGCCTGAAACAAACTTTCCTGAACAGACCCGCCCTGGAAATCCTTGAGGATGTTGGCTACGCGCTTGAAGGCAACGGCCAGGGGCTGGAAATCAACGTGATTACGGAATGTTTCCATGGCCACGATCTTCTTCAAAGTCTCCGTTAAATCAGAAAAACCGGCGGTGACAACGGCGTCAACGACATCATAAGGATGCCCCTGGGCGATCAGTTGATTCTCGAAGCGGGCCTTAAAGAACTCCATGACATCATTCTTTACGTCCATGGCCGGCCGTTTGGTCCGGTCTTGCAGGTTATCGAGGCTGGAGGCGATCAGTTCGTCCAGTTTCAGGGGATATCCCTTGTCAAGGATGATGTTGATGACACCCAGGGCTTGTCTGCGCAGGGCATAGGGATCTGCCGTTCCTGAGGGGATGAGGTTGACGGCAAAGAAGCCCGTGATAGTGTCCAGTTTGTCGGCAACACTGACGATGGCCCCTTCATCGGTTACGGGCAGTTCCCCGCCGGCTGCCAGGGGAAGATAATGTTCGTAAACAGCTTTGGCGACTATCGGATTTTCTCCCGCCAGGAGGGCGTATTCGCGACACATTACTCCCTGAAGCTCCGAGAATTCTCCCACCATCTGCGTATCCAGATCCGCCTTGGCAAGAACGGCGGTGCGGTCAACAGACGCCTTCAAGTCCGGATTGATCTTTTCGGCAATTTGGGC
>JBAYKV010000225.1:0-5560 GCA_041664405.1 Syntrophales bacterium | reverse complement strand
TTTCCAGATCGTCATCGATCATCATCCCGTCACCTCGGTCTGGCACGCCGAATTAGCCGACATCCGGCCGCAGTATGGCGCCCTGTCCACGATCATGACGGAATATCTCCTTGCCGCAAAGGTACGCATTCCCAAATTGCTTTACACGGCTTTACTGTACGGCATTAAAAGCGATACCAACAATTTTGAAAGGGATTCCAATCTTGAGGATATCGGCGCCTATTATCTCAATGCCTCACGGGCAAACCGGCAGCTCATCCGTCGTATCGAACTCAACCAGATTCCCGAGCGCTATCTCAAGTCTTTTGAACACGCCTATTCCCACCGGCGTCGCTACCGTGACCGGATCACCAGTTTCCTGGGAAAGGTTGACAGCCCGGACGTCTGCGTCCAGGTCGCCGATTTTTATCTCCGTATCGTCGATATCTACTATGTCGTGATCGCGGGGGTCATCAAAGACAGGTTGATTATTGTCTTTCGGGGCGACGGATACCGCCAGGATTGCGGCAACATTGCCGAAAAGGCCTTCGGCAAGTATGGCAGCGCGGGGGGGCACAAGAGCGCCGCCCGGGTTGAGATTCCCCTGGAAACCCTCAGAGAGGTTCTTCAGGGCGAATGGTCCCAGGAGTCGGTCGAGCAATTCCTCGTCCATCGCCTGCGTCAGAAGCGCCCGGTTAAGAGTAGCAAGCGGGCAGCAAACAACGGGATAGAAACTTCTTGATTTTTTAAAAAACAAAACCGGAGACAGAATTGTATCTCTGCTCTCCGGTTTTTATCCTTAACTTTAAAATGCTTTTTATTCTGAGGATTTTGCTTCGCCGGACGATTTCGCATCTCCGGACGATTCCGTTTTCGTTGTCTCCGTAACCGTTGTATCGGTGGACGCCGATTCTTCGTGCTTCGCCTCACTGTGCGGCGCCTTGACGCCCCCGTAATCCGTGGCATACCAGCCGCTTCCCTTCAGGTGAAAAGAAGACAGGGACATCAGTTTTTGAACGGGGCCCTTGCAGAACTGGCACGATTTGACGGCAGGATCCGTAATCCGCTGAAACAACTCAAAGTCCTTCCCGCATTTCCTGCATTTGTATTCATAAATTGGCATAAGCTGCCCTCCCAATTAATATTTTACGAAAATACGTCTCCGATATGATAGCGACCACTGAAGCAATCCAGAACCAGTTTCAGATCCGGATTCAGCGAGGATTGGAGCATGTTGCGGGTGATACTGTGAACCTTTTCTTCCTCCTGCCCCTTCTCGTCGACAGAAAGATCAAATGCCGTCTCCCCGTTGTCAAACCGGATAACATGAACCAGTTCATGGGCCGCGATATAAAGCATCAGCGGGCTTAAGCGGATAAAGGAATGGGCCCGTTCCACGGCGTCGAGAATCCGGTCGTCCTGGAGACAGATCCGGTAAAAATGGAATCCCCGCTCCTGCTCCTTATCCTGCCCCTCCTCTTTATGGTAATGATACTTGCACAGATGGGCAAAAGCCCCTTTCCTGACCTCGTGTTCTTCCAAGAACGCCAGGGTTTTCACGTCATAGCGATGGGCCTTGATCGTCTCCGGGCTCAAACGAAAATACTCACTTGCCAGCCTCTCAGCATGCTGAAAGACCGAACCCGCCAAGGATATTTGTGCAGGATTGAAATATCGGCCCATCGGCCTCACCATTATCCCGTCAAAACGTTCCGCTTATTCTTTTACTCGACGGTCGCAATTTATGCATTTTCCCCGACTTGTCAAGAACTATCTTTTGCAAATGATTTCAAACGAGTGCAGGACGGACCTCCCCAAAGAATCCAGGAGGGAGGCAAGGTGTCGCACCTACAGCGGCCCCCGCTTACTGCCATGTGCCTTCAAGGCCGCGTCGATAACCCGGCTGATGAAATCGGCCTGAGTTATTCCGGCGGCGGCGGCTTGATGAAACAATACCGTCGAAGGCGTCATCCCCGGCAGGGTATTAGGCTCGAGAACCGCTATCCGCCCATCGGGCCGGACAAACATATCAATACGGGCATAACCTTTGAGGTCCAGGACTTGAAAGGCTGCAATTGCTGTCTCCTGAATTTTTATCAGGACATCATCGGGTACCCTGGCCGGGGTCTTGTTTTCCCCCTGCCCGTAAAGAAACTTATCCTCAAGAGAAAGGATGTCGTCGGTCGGAATCGTTTCCGACGGTGTGAGGGCCAGCGGCGGATCGTCCCCCAGGACGCCGCAGGTGACTTCCGTGCCGGTGAGAAATTCCTCCACCAGGGCCACATTGTCCCAGGCGAAGGCAGACTCTATAGCTGCGGCGACTCCCTCAATGGAGACAACTTTCTTCACGGCGGTGCTGCACCCTTCCCGGGTGGGCTTGACAATACAGGGGAAACCTGTCTCTTTTTCCACCCGGGCAAGAATCTCTCCCCGCCCTTCCCCATCCCACGTCCGTTTGAAAACCGGAACGGTCGCGGGGACGTCAATGCCGCTCATGGACAGGATACGGCGGGAGATATATTTATCCATTCCCAGGGCCGAGGCAAGAACCCCCGAACCGGTATAGGGAATATGCAATAACTCGAGGAGTCCCTGTATGCATCCGTCTTCTCCGTACTTGCCATGGAGGCCCAGATAAACGAGATCGGTGCAGTCATTCAGTGCTTCATAGGGAATCCGTCTGGCCTCTGTTTCCAGATCATCTTCGATATCCCTGGTGCTGTTTCTCATGAGGAGCTTCAAGGGGATATCCCAGAGGTGGGCCTGAGAGTCCATAAACACCGCCAAGGGATCGAATCTTTTCCGATCCATCTTGCTGAATATATTCCGGCCGCTCTCCAGGGAGACCTCCTTCTCCGAGGACACTCCTCCCATGATGACGGCTACTCTGAGCTTTTTTGGTACCATCTCCTCTGCCATATAAAAGTCCCCTTTACTGGTTTGTCATTCCGGCGAAAGCCGGAACCCAGTCAAATAATCGTTTCATACAAATCCTGCCAATTCGGATTGCATTTTTCAATCAAATCAAGCTTCCAGGCCCGTTTCTCACTACTGCCCGCTGCCTTTTGACTTTTGCCTATTTTCCCGCTTAAAGCGGCCCTCTTTTCCCCTTGTGAATGGCGAGGGCGTTCTGAATCAAGGTTGTGATCATCATCGACGGCAACATCCCGGCGCTCGCCGCCTGCTCAAAAAAGAATGAAGACGGGGCCATGCCCGAGGACGAATTCGGATCGGTAATGAAAATCCTGCCGTCCTTCAGATAAAACCCGTCGATGCGGCCGTAGGAGCGAAACCCGAGAACTTCAAAGGCGCGCGTGGCTTCCGCCTTGATTATCTCCGCTGTTTCCCTGGGAATGTTTTTCGGCGGCGTGAATTTACGGCATCGTCCCGGCATGTATTTGTCGTCGTAAGTGTAAAAGGCGCTCTGGGGATAAATTTCCGTCAGCTCCAGGGGCGCGATCTCGCCATCCCGCTCCATAACGATACAGGAAAACTCGATGCCTTCGAGAAATTCCTCGATCAGCACCGCCCGGTCCCAGCGCAAGGCCTCTTTTATAACCCCATCCAGATCGGCCATATCCTGAATCTTGCCCACCCCGACACTCGATCCCTCCCGGACGGGCTTGACAAAAAAGGGCAGGGCAAAATTTTCCCGCAGCCTTTCCCGCACTTGCTCCGGCGCCCGCAACCATTCATCCTCATACACGACCGTGCTTTTCGGGACGTCAACCCCCGCCGCCGCCAATATTTTCTGTTGAATATGCTTGTCCATCCCCAGGGCGGACGCCAGGACCCCCGGTCCCGTGTAGGGAATCCCGAGGAGTTCGAGGAGACCCTGGATACATCCGTCATCGCCGTATTTACCATGGAGGGAAATGAAGGCAAAATCGATGTTCTCTTTCAACGCCTCATAAGGTATTCTCCGGGCTTCGCTTGTCAGACGTTCCGCAATATCAACGGTCGTATTCTGAGATACCAGTTGCCAGGGGATCTCCCAGAGACCGCCGTCTCCGTCCATAAACAGCGGCACCACCGCATAGTATTCCGGATCGAGATTGTCGTAGACATTCCGACCGCTGTTGAGGGACACCTCCCGTTCCGATGACATCCCTCCCAGGATAATACCCACCCGTAATTTATTCATCAACTTTAAACTGCCTCCCTTAAAGCTTGTAACAATCACTGAGACCTTTGAAAAATTCCATTTCAGTCTCCCTATCGTCATTCCGGCGAAGGCCGGAAATCGAAGATTAATGTTCACAATCCAGCATTTTTAAGTCACTACTGGATTCCGGGTCAAGCCCGGAATGACAGAAAAAGACGTTTTTAAAGGTCTCACTCTAAGTATCCCAGACGAAGGTCACACCACTGTTCGGAAAGACCCAGGTATGATTCGGCGCCCGGAGACGGATATATTTTCCCTTTTCCCGAATGACTTCCGGATAAGGATGCTTGCCTGCAAAAAAACTCACCTCCCGGACATGCCGGAAACCCGTTTGCTCATAATTGAAGGAAATATCGAGTCCCCGGGTCGGATAAACGACATAGACGGAAAAAATGTTGTTCGTCCGGGATTTCTTCGTAAATATTTCGATGGCCACTTCCACCTGGGTATTTAGCTTTTCCCGCAGGTCCTCATGGCTGCACCAGACCTCATAACCCCGGGAGGTCATTTCGGTGCTGATGATGGGAACATCCACGTCATCGATGCTCACCCTGGCAACGCGAAAATCCCGTTCCAAGACCAGATGTTCCCCCCGGCTCATCAGCCAGCGGTACTCGCACCGGGGATCTTCAAAAAACGCGGCTAACTGTTCATTGTCAAAGGCACAGCCAATGACGAAGGCGTCGTTTTTCAAGGTTTTCTTATAAGACACCCGGGTGGTCACATTCAGGACATCTTCACGTCGGGTCACTGTCCCGTTTTTCCCGGCATCGACCTCGGCGACGGTAATATCATAACGGAAGTCTTCCCGCAATTCCAACTGTCGATCCTCTTTCCCGAAGAGGGTCTCGAACATTTCGTAATAAATGGCATCCCCTAATTCCTCGCTCCGGGCCCGGGTTTGAAAACACTGCCGAATGATGCTGTCGATCCGGTCGATGGACCGCTCTTCATCAGGGATATAGATGCGTCGGAGCCTGGGCAGGACGGTGTCCGCCTTTCCCTTATGGATAAACAACCGGGGCGCCCGCTTCCCCAGGGCACAAAGGATTTCATAGCTGATGCTCCCCACGCGACCGGCAATTTCATTGGCGGAGATTGATTCCTGGCCCTGCCGCCCCATGAGGACGACCTCGTCGCCAACCTGGCAATCGGGGATACCACTCACATCCACAGTACACATATCCATGGAAACCCGCCCGATGACAGGTACGCGCTTCCCCCGGATGAGAACCTCTCCCTGATTGGAGAGAATGACACCGTAGCCGTCGCCATAGCCTATCGGTATCGTTGCGATCCTGGTCGCTTTATCGGTAATGTAAGTACGATTGTAACCGATGCTGTATCCTTTCGGGAAATCCTTCAGCAGCACGATCCGCGTCTTGAAAGACATCACCGGCAGCAGGTCCGCTTTAT
>JBAYKV010000224.1:0-5571 GCA_041664405.1 Syntrophales bacterium | reverse complement strand
TTGGCCCGGGAGATGCTGCGGAAGCGGATCTTTTTTTCCATCAGATTCTCTTTGATGTCATTGGACATCCTTTCGATGGTTCCTTCCAGTGCCTTGTTTGTATCTACTTCCAGGACGAGATGCATGCCGCCCTGGAGATCCAGGCCGAGATGAATCTTGTCTGCCGGGAGATATTTCTTCCAGAATTCCGGTAGATTATCTGTCAGGGATGGAATGAGATAAAAAAGGGCTGCAAGACAGACCACAACCGTTATGGCCGCCCGGATCCTGATGCTTTTAATCATGCCTTACCTCGCTTATCGTTGCTCATCTTCAATTGATAGTTTGCACGTTTTCATTTCTTATTCTTTGCCTGCCTTCTGGAGCACGGCGCCGATGAAGCTTCTCGAAATCTTGATCCTGATTTTGTCGGCAATCTCAAGGGTAATAATGGCGTCAGTCAAGCCAACGACCTTCCCATGAATGCCCCCGGAGGTCACCACCGTATCTCCATGGGCCAGGTTATCGAGCATGGATTTCAATTCCTTCTGTTTCTGCTGTTGTGGACGGATGAGGAGAAAATAAAAGATGGCGAACAGAATCGCCATTACCAGCATGAAACTCCAGTCTCCTCCGGCCCCCGGCACACCGCCGCCCAACCCTCCCATAGCATAAGCTGTATCGATCAATTACCTTTCCTCCTTAATTTTAATCATCCCCATCGATTCATACCGGGGGAGAGGATTATTTCCTTTCCTTAATTATTCACCAGAAATTGCTTAAAGCAACCATTATTTATGGCCTCCCGGATCCTCTCCATAAGACGCATATAGTGCCGCAAATTATGGATCGTGTTGAGGATCATCCCCAGGATTTCACCACTGACGAACAGGTGCCTTAGATAGGCCCGCGAATAGTTTTTGCAAGTATAACAATCGCATAGGGCGTCTAAGGGCGAGTGGTCATCCCGATAACGGGCGTGCTTTATAACAATCTTTTCCGCACTTGTAAATAATAATCCGTGTCGGGCGCAACGGGTCGGCATAACGCAGTCGAACATATCGGCGCCGCAGGCCACACAATTGATGATGTCCTCCGTCGTCCCGACCCCCATGATGTAGCGGGGACGGTCTTCCGGGAGTTGGGGGGTCATCTCCCGAACAATGGAAATCATTTTTTCTTTGGGTTCGCCGACGCTGAGTCCTCCCAGGGCCAACCCTTCAAAGGGCAGCTCCATAAGACCTTCCAGCGATTTCTTGCGTAAGTCCATGTACATCCCCCCCTGGACAATGCCAAAAAGGGCGGCAGGGGAGTTTTCCCGCTGCTCATGGCAACGCCTTGCCCATCTCAGGGTCCGTTCGAGTGAGATTTCGGCTTCCTGGACAGAAACCGGGTAGGGGGTGCATTCATCAAGGCACATCATGATATCTGACCCCAAGGCGAGTTGAATATCGACGGCCAGCTCCGGGGTGAGGAAGTGCCGCGACCCGTCAATGTGGGATTGAAACATCACACCCTCTTCGGAGATTTTGCGCAGGGCCCCCAGGCTGAATACCTGGTAACCGCCGCTGTCCGTCAGGATGGGCCCCTGCCAGTTCATAAAGCGATGGAGTCCTCCCGCTCCGGCAATGCACTCGTGGCCGGGACGCAAATACAGATGGTAGGTGTTGCTCAGGATGATTTCCGCCCCGAGGTCTCTGAGCATGTCCGGGGTCAGGGCTTTCACCGTTCCCTGGGTCCCCACCGACATGAAAGCGGGGGTATGGATTTCGCCATGGACGGTGCGAATCCTTCCTGTCCGGGCGTCGCTGCGGGCATCCTTTTTAATGACGTCAAAGCTAAAATTCATACATTAATCCCTATTATTAACTCCCTGAAGGACAAGGCCGACGCCTCGATCCTCAACACCATGTACATGGAAATCACTCGATGAGCATGCAATCGCCGTAACTGTAAAAACGGTAACCCATACCGATGGCTTGCCGGTAGGCTGATTCAATCCGCTCCTTTCCCCCGAAGGCGCAAGTCAGTAGATACAGGGACGATTTCGGGAGATGGAAATTAGTCAGAAGGGCCTGTACCCGTTTGAATCGATAGCCAGGATAGACATATAATGAGGTCCATCCCGATGCAGGTTTCATCCGTCCCTTGTCATCGGCAACTGTTTCCATTACCCGGGTTGCCGTCGTCCCGACAGCAACCACCCGCAAGGCACTGTTGATTATTTCAGCGGATTCCCCGCTGATTTCGAAATATTCGGCCTCCATTTCATGGTCTTCGATATCCGTCGCAGCGATGGGTAGAAATGTTCCATAGCCGACATGGAGCGTGACGGGAGCAACGCGGATGCCCTTATCGCGAAGATTAGCCAGGACGGCCGGGGAAAAGTGAAAACCTGCCGTCGGGGCCGCCACGGAACCAGGAACGCGGGCGTAAACCGTCTGGTACCGGTCCAGGTCGTAAGCCGCCTCTTCCCGATCTTTACTTCTCTTGATATAGGGGGGCAGGGGCGCCCGGCCATGGTTGCTCAGAAAATCCGAAAAGGAGCCGGGACAAGAAAAGCAGACCCGCCACTTTTTGTCTGATAGCCGGTCCACGACGATACATTCCGCGTCCTGGGCAAAACAAATCCTGGTCCCGATCCGCATCCGTTTTGCCGGTTTGAGGAGGACGTCCCACGCCTCTTCCCCCCCCGAGTCCCGGCTTTTTGAAAGGAGGAGGATTTCTATCCGTCCTCCGCTGTCTCTATTTCCCGTCAGCCGCGCCGGAATCACCTGGGAATCATTTATAACCACCACGTCTCCGGCCCTGAGATGGTGGTGAAAATCATAAAAATGGTGATGGTGATTCTGCCCGGTGGCCGTATCCATGACGAGCATCCGGGAGTGATCACGCTTCTCCAGGGGGGCCTGGGCGATCGATGTTGACGGCAGCTCGTATGCAAATTCCGACAGCTTCATTCAGTTCTTCCAAAATAGACGAGGACCAGCCCCGCAATAATGGCGGCCAATCCCATGACGCGCAGGGAGGAATCGGGTACCTCCGCCATCTTGGCCAGATAAGCCTTGAGCCTTTCCGGAAAAGCGAAGTAGGGGAGGCCTTCAATGATAAAGACCATGCCGATGACGCAGAGAAAAAATTTCATAAACCACTCCTTCGGGGCTCCCTAACACATTCGTACCCCCTTGACAATAAGAGCTTGTCCGTTAATAATTTTACCTGAGGTCGCGCCCAGATTTATGTTAGATTTTTCTGGGTAGATTGAGTAAAACCGCAGGCGTAGCAGCGCTACGTCGAGGATTTTACGATTGAGACACAGGAAAAGATGGCGTGAAGATGGGATGCGAACTGGTAATGATTATTTGCGGACAAGCTCTATGTTGGCGATTTTTTTTAAACCCTGCAAAGAGCTTGAAAAAACGATTTCCAGACGGCGGTGTAAGAAGTTCCAGATCCGAGGCGCGCGAGACTTGAGGAAAGAGGTGTACTTCAGTGTACGTTGAGTGGCGAAGGTGGAAGGGCAACAAAGCATTATGGATCTTTTTACGCCGCCGTCATTTTTTACAAAATACTTGACACTACCGAGCGTTTCATATACGTAGACCCGGTTTTACGGAGTCATCGATTTTCTGCCCCATAGAGCTACTACAGGGAACAACGGCGTTCCTTCCGACGACGAGAAAACCTCGCGGTTTCTGCAAAGAGGCTTGGATAAGGTGGAAAGGTGTAACGTCATGAAACTGGATGATTCATCCAATAAATAGGAGGAGGTAGGTATGGCAGAAGAAGAGAAAAAACCAAGGTTGACAAGGGCTGAAAGACTGGAGAAAGATCGGGAAAAGAATATTAATCACTGGTTGGAGCAGGACGAACTCCTGTTCAAACACCGGAGTGAGGCTCTCAACATCGGCGGCGACGACCAGGTAGCGCGTCTGGCCAAGCAGAACAAGAAGCCTATGCGTGATCTCATTGCACAGCTTATCGACCCGGGCACGGAATTCTTTGAGGTGGGCCTGGATGCCGGTTATGACATCGGGGAAAAGCGCCTCTACGGCGGCGAGATCTATCAGTCGGAAAAACGCGGCAACATCCCCGGCGGTGGTATGGTTACCGGTGTCGGCATCGTACACGGCAAAGACTGCATGATCTTCGCCAATGAGAACCGCTATGCGGCGGGGACCTATTTCCCCATCACCCTGAAGAAGCACATGCGGGCTCAGGCTATTGCCGAGGCCTCACGGCTTCCCTGTATTTACATTGCCGACTCCGGCGGCATCAATCTGCCCCTGCAGGTCGGATGTTTTGCTGACGAGGGTCATTTCGGCAGCATGTTCTATAACATGTGCCGCATGTCCGCCATGGGTATCAAGCAGTTCACCCTCTCCACAGGCGGCAACACGGCGGGCGGGGCCTACATCGTTTATCTGGCCACGGAATCCATCATGATCGAGAAGATGTCCTTTGCCTTCCTGGCCGGTCCCCCCATGGTCAAGTCGGCCATCGGCGAGACCGTTTCCCCCGAGGATCTGGGCGGCGCTTACGTCCACACCCAGCACTCCGGTGGTTGCGATCACATTGTCCGGACCCAGGAGGAAGGCATTAAGAAAATTCGTGATATCATGGAGTTCGAGCCTTCCCAGCAGCTGTACACCGATCGCCGTGAGACGAGGGAGCCGAAATTCGACTACAAAGAGATGATGCGCGCCACCCCCACGGATACGTATCAGTACATCAACATTAAAGACACAATCAAGTGCCTCGCCGACGACAGTTATTTCCATGAGTACAAACCGACTTACGGACCCGGCCGCGGCGACTCCGTCGTCTGCGGCAAGATGTGGATGAAGGGCATCCCGGTCGGCGTCGTAGCCTCCAACGCCAGCGGCGTCATTTATATCGATGCAGCAAGGAAGGCGACCGAGTGGATGATCCGTTGCGGCAATTCCAATCTGCCCGTCCTGTTCCTCCAGGGTTCCCCCGGATACATGGTCGGCAAGGCGGAAGAGTGGGGCGGCATCGGCAAGTACGGTTCCGACATGGTCCGGGCCTGCAGTTGCCTCATGACCCCTAAAGTGACCTACGTCATCGGTCCCGACCACGGCGCCGCCAACTATGGCATGAATGGCCGGGCCTTCAGGCCGAGATTCGCTTTCACGAACATGCGGGGCCGCACGACCGTTATGTCCGGCGAGACGGCGGGTTTCATCGTAGAAACGGTGCGCCGGAAGAATATCGAAGCCAAGGGACTGCCGGTAAGTGAAGACGAAATGACCCAGTTCCGTCAGATGATGAGAGATCGTTATGACTCTGAAGGTCATCCCTTCTATACTGGATCGCTGATATTCCACGACGGCGTCATCGCCTTCAGCGAAGCCCGCGACAAGATCGCCCGGGCCTTTGAAATCGCCCTGCGCGTTCCCGTCCAGCATTCCGATTGGGGAGACCTGAAGGTTTAGGATCGTTTCAACGACAGAGGAGGAAAATCATGTCTGATGTTTTACTGAAGGAAAGGACCGAAGACGGCATCCTGATTCTAACCTTGAATCGCCCGGATGCCATGAACTGTTTCAACTTTGACCTCCTGGCGGTCCT
>JBAYKV010000223.1:0-5590 GCA_041664405.1 Syntrophales bacterium | reverse complement strand
GGAAACTCGGTAATCCAGGTGAAGGCATAGGCTTGCGGATCAATCAGACCAAGCTTTTTCGCAACATAGACGCGAAGGTTGCCGAGGGAATCGTGGACAATTCGCGGTGTGTCGGCAACAAATACGATCAGATCGTCTGCCTTTGCCTCCATCCGCTCCTCGATATTTTTGATTTCCTCCGGTTTCAGGAATTTTGCGATAGGCGATGTCCAGCCGTCGGCGTTTATCCGCGCCCAGGCTAGGCCCTTGGCGCCGTATTCACTTACGTAATCACGCAAATGGTCGAGATCTTTACGGGAGAGACTTCGGTTATCTTCGATTTTGATGGCCTTGATTACGCCTCCCAACGCAGCGACTTCCTGAAAGAGCTTGAAATCCGCCGTTTTGAGAATGTCGGTCAGATCCCTGATTTCAAGGGCAAAACGAACATCCGGGTTGTCCTTGCCAAACCTTGAGATGGCCTCATGGTAGGGAATCCTGGGTAACGGCAGTTTGAGGTCAACGCCGAGACAGGCCTTGAATAGATGAGCCATGAAACCTTCCATTACTGTAATCAGGTCGTTTTCATCGATGAAGGACATCTCGATATCGATCTGTGTAAACTCCGGCTGACGGTCGGCCCGGAGGTCTTCATCACGGAAACACTTCACGATCTGATAATACCGATCAAATCCGGAGACCATCAACAACTGCTTGAAGATCTGCGGCGACTGGGGCAGGGCATAGAACATGCCTTGACTCACCCTACTGGGAACAAGATAATCACGCGCTCCCTCAGGCGTACTTTTTGTCAGAAACGGGGTTTCCACTTCTATAAAACCTTCCCGTTGAAAGTATTCACGGGTTGCGGCCGCCGCCTTACTCCTCAATAGTAATTTCTTCTGTATATCCGGACGTCGCAGATCGAGATAGCGGTATTTAAGGCGCACGGTTTCTGATATCTCCGCAGTAGCGCTGTCGATAAGGAAGGGAGGCGTCCGGGACTCATTGAGAATCTCCAGTTCCTCCACCATAACCTCTATCTGGCCCGTCTTGAGGTCGGGGTTCTCCATGTCCGCCGGTCGTTGCCGGACTTTACCACGCACGGCCAAGACAAATTCACTCCTGATTCTATGCGCTTCCTTATGGGTGTCAATGTCGAACTCAGGGTTGAAAACGATCTGGACAAGACCTTCCCGATCCCGCAGATCCACAAAGATAACCCCGCCGTGATCGCGTCGGCGATGAGCCCAGCCCATCAATATGACCTCCTTACCTGCATCGGCAAGGGTCATAGCGCCGCAATAATGACTTCTTTTCTTTTTCGTAATGAAATCGGTCAACTTTATTACCTCTTTAGTTTCAGTAATTTTTTAAGGCCAAGCAAGGCAAAAGCGTTACATCATAAGTTTTATCAGTTCGTCAGAATTATCCAGTCTCACCTTGATCTGTTCCTTGGTCTGCATATCTCTCAAATCCGCCTGTTGCGTCTCTATTTCTCGATCGCCAATGATAAGAACTTTTCGGCATTTAAGCCTGTCTGCTTTTTTCATCTGGCTCTTTAGCCCCTTGGCCGTGTAGTCCATCTCGGTTTGAATTCCCTGCATCCGGAAACTATTGCACAATTGATAGGCAAACTTTTGAGCCTCTGTACCCAGGGCGGCAATAAAAAGGCCCGGGGGCTTTATGAAATCGTCACATTGGTCAGGCGGCATCATGGCGAGAAGACGTTCAAAGCCGATGGCAAAGCCGATGCCGGGTATATCAGGCCCGCCCAGGTCGCGAATAAGACCATCGTACCTGCCTCCGCCGACGATGGCATTCTGGGCGCCCAGGAAATCAGTAGTTATTTCAAAGGTCGTTCTGGCGTAATAATCGAGACCACGGACCATTCGGGGATTGATGGTATAGGGAATATCAAAAACTGCAAGGGATGCCAGTACTTCGGAAAAGTGATCACGGCAACCTCGGCAAAGAAAATCCTGGATGACCGGCGCTTGAGCGATGATTTGTTTGCATCCTTCTATCTTGCAGTCAAAGACCCGCAAAGGGTTCGTCGAGATTCGTCGCCGGCAATCTTCGCAGAGATCACCCTCTTTACCTTGCAGAAATTGGAGAATGGACTCCCGAAATGAAGGTCGACAGGAAGGGCAACCCAGAGAATTGAGCTCGAGTTGCGGTGATTTCAGGCCGACGCTCTTGAGAAAATGAATCAGCATGAGAATCACCTCGGCATCGATGCGGGCATCCTCATAACCTAAGATTTCGACGTCAAGCTGATGAAATTGCCGATAACGTCCTTTTTGAGGACGTTCTCTGCGAAACATGGGACCGATGGTGTATAGTTTCGCCACGGGATCGGCGGCGTGGATGTGATGTTCAAGATAGGCGCGGATTATGGAGGCTGTTGCTTCCGGCCGTAGGGTGATTAGATCGTCTCCCCGGTCACGGAAGGTGTACATTTCCTTTTCAACGATATCCGTCGCTTCCCCGATTCCCCGGGCGAACAGGTCCGTCTTTTCAAGGATCGGAACGCGGATTTCGTGACATCCAAACGCGCTGAATATCTTTCTGGCCTGTTCCTCAACGTATTGCCACTTGCCTGTTTCACCAGGCAGGATATCTTTAAAACCTTTAACGGCAGTGATAATCTCCATAATCATCCAAACCACGAAATAGAATAATTAACTGAAGATCATTAGCATATAACTCCGGGAATGGCAACGGGTAATGTCATGAAGGCGTCATAATCTGGTGTCATCAATGATTTTCCGTTTTTTGAATGAAACTCTGGGGATAAAGTTTCCCAATTTTATGATCATTAAAATACTTGAGGGCCTCGTTACGATTTTTAAATTTTCCGAGCAAAACCCGATGCCACCGGCCCTTTCCTTTGATGGAGACATCCTCCACCCGAACGGGGATCTTATCCCCTCGCAATCGTTTTGCCAGGGCCACCGCTTTGTCTTTCTCCGGGTAAGCGGTGATCTGAATACTGTATGGTTTCGCGATATTAATTTTAACCTCAACGACTTTGGGAGGAACCTCCTTTCCTGCCGGGCGGTTTTTTACTTTTTGTTGCGGGCGTGAAGATGGTTTATCTGGAAAAGTAATTTTGCCGCTTGATGAGCCAGAAGGTGAGGGAGGCGGAACTGGTTGAGTTGACTGGAGAGACTGAACCGGTTGTGCCGGCTGAGCTGACTGTAGAGGTTGAGCCGGGATAACCGGCGGCACCGGTTGCGGCGTTGCCTTCGAGGCCTTCTGTTGCCCCATTTCAACCGGGATGGGAGGTATGAGCCACTGCTTACCGTCATAGTATGTAGCATGCGAGGTAATTCTGTTGATGCGGAAGGGATATTCTTTGCCTCCCAGCTTGATGGCCTCGTAATGATAAAGGCTTGGCCATAAGAAAATAAGGATGAGAATAATCACTGCTGCCAAGCCTATGCCAATAATCCGGCGACGAAGGTCTCCTGACGATCCGGCGGTGGCGGAGTCGGCTACGGCGGACGATGGGGAGGCAGCGACAGAAATTGAGGATGAATCGGAGGAGGGGGGTGATGATAAAATGGAGGATGGTGAGGGGGATGCAGTAAAACTGGGCAACGACGGAGTGCTTGGTTCCTCCCTTTGAGAAACGCTTTCACGATGTGGATGAAGACGCTTCAACTTCTCATAGGCACTACTGATTTCCTTCAGTTTTTTCTTTGCTTTGTCTTCCCAGGAAATAACATGGGGGTAACGGTCGGGTTGCCATGCTTTGTTCATTTTTTCAAAGGACTGATGGATGTCCGATAGAGGAGCCTCCGGATTGATCTGAAGGATTTTATAATAGGGACCCGGATCTTCGTCAATATCTGATACATTTTCTGGGGAATCGTTGGAACTGATCGTTTTATCGCTCGCTTCCAACTCTTTCACAAGTCGATCATCTTCGGGATAGGAGCCTTCATGCCCCTGTGGCGTCGGTTCATCCTTCATGATGATGTCATTATTACTGAATGGACCCGTTGTGTCAATGGATTATTAGGGATTAGTCGGCAGCTCGAGAAACTAGCATGGAGGTGCTGGGTTGAAATGGATAAATCGACAGTTCCAGGCCGTCAGTTGATGCAGTGATGGCGCCATGCAGGTCCGTTCTATAGGTTATTACGCCTCGCTCTTTTAGCCGTTTCAGGACATCAGGATGAGGGAGACGGAAAAGGTGATCAGCACCTACGGATATGATTGCCGTATGGGGACGGATTCTCTGGAGAAATGCCTCTGAGCTTGAGGTGCGCCCCCCGTGATGGGGAACAAATAAGAGCTGGCTTCGCAGCTCGTTTGATTCGGATGTAAGCCGATCTTCGGTTGTAAGTGAAATGTCACCGGGGAAAAGAAACGATACTTCACCATAGGTCATCCTCATGACCAGTGACCCGTCATTTGTCTGCGTGAACGTCGCCTCCTCTTCCATACGCCTGACGGGACCGGGAGGATTCAAGAATTCAATGCGTACACCACCGATGACAACTGGGCTGTTGCCTGCGGACATAGGGCGCTGTATAAGCCCCTTGTTCTTGATAATATCCTGAAAACGCAGGTATTCTTCTGAACCTGATATCTCACCGTTGATCCAAACCTCCCTGACCGGGAAATTCTCGAGGATGAAAGGCAGGCCATTGAGGTGATCGGGATGTGGATGGGTCAGCACGACGATATCGATCCTGTTCAGGCGCTCGTGCCATAAATATGGGGCGACAATATATTTCCCTACATCAAAGGTGCTGTTAATAAATCCGCCGCCGTCAATGAGCATGGTCTGATCCCCTGGGAAACAGATCAGGATGGAACTGCCCTGGCCGACATCGATGGCCGTAGCGGAGAACTCGTCCCGGTCGTTGTTTTTTTGATGAAGATAGACTGCGTCCAGACAAAAGAAAAGAACGGAGGCAGTCAGCGTATAATAAATCCAGATGGGACAAGATCGCAGCCTGATCAGAAGCGAGGCATTGTCAGGTTCTTCATCAGGATCATGACCCGAACCATTGTCGCCGAAAAGGTGCGCTAGTACTTCCAGAAGGCTGTAGAGAAATACATAAAAGAACAGGAGCTCCAGGAGCGAGGGGGTAGTCAGATAAAAGGCCGCCCAGGGGAGAGAGGCAAAAAAGTTATTAAGAGCAAGAGAAATCATTACCAGCGTGCCGGCAATATCAAGAAAGAATGCGCTCAACAGCGATGAAAATGGCAGGAAAAAGATCGTGGCCATCGAAACGGGAATAGCCAGAATCCCAAGTATAGGGACAATGATGATATTGGCAAGGAGGGAGATGACGGAGATCCTGTTAAAATAGAAGGCAATCAGGGGCATCGTGCCCAGCATGGCGCTGAGGGAGACAATAATGAACAAGGCAAAAGAATATACACCCTTCCTGCATAGGACAGGAAGGGTGTATGGAGTCCCCGGCACAAGTTCAGGTTTGGGAATAAACGCCGTCAGCCGGGGCGTGATGAGCAGGATTGCCAGGACCGCTGCGAAGGAAAGCTGAAAGGAAACATCGAAAAGGGCAGGGGGATAAACAAGGAGGATGATAAGAGCGGCCATCGCCAGGGTGTTATAGAGATCACGGCT
>JBAYKV010000222.1:0-5663 GCA_041664405.1 Syntrophales bacterium | reverse complement strand
GCCGAAACATCAGGATAATCAAGGGGAGGTAAAAAACGTGACACCCGTAAGAAGCTCAAGGCCACAAAGGCCACAGAAAAAATTTTTCCATCGTCGCAAATTCTGCCGGTTCTGTACGGATTCTAATCTGAAGATTGATTACAAGGACCCACACACCTTAAGAGACTTCGTCACCGAGCGTGGCAAGATTATGCCGAGAAGAATCACCGGAAATTGTTCCAAACACCAGCGAACTCTTACCCTCGCCGTAAAAAGGGCCAGAACCATCGCACTGTTGCCTTTTGCAGTATCCGAAGGTTGACCTATAAATACGCCCGACTCTCGACCGGAATGGTCGCACCCACACGGGGACCCATTCCGGTCAGATCGTAAGAAGGCGGATGTTGCCAGTGGACGCGGGAAGAAGTGGTTTCTTGATTGCTGAGGTATTCAGGGGTGTTTTCATGACATCCCTCGTGTTTCTGACCGTTACCCTGGTTCCTTTCCTCAGCACTATGATGCTGATCCTGATCCCGCTTCCAATTTGCTTCTTCTTTACAAAACTTGGCCGAATTAAAGGTTTTTTGGTCTTTGCACTTTCCCTGTTGATTGTGGCGGCGGTGGAGTACGCAATCGCTGCTCAGACGGCCATGACCATATTATTTACTCTTGGCGCCCTGGGAATGGTTCTGTCCGAAATCATGAAGAGGGGCCTTACTATCGGCTGGACGATTTCCCTTACCGCGTTCGCCGGTATTTTCCTCATCGGTGCTATCCTCATCTACAACAGCATCCTTTATGGAAAGCTTCCCTGGGACCAGATATATGTCTATGTGTCCAGCATGGTTCAAGAAAACATCAAGTTGTATGGGCAACTCGATCTTCCCTCGGAACAGATGCAGTATATAAAGGAAAATTCAGGCAAAATCGCGCGCATCCTTACCTACACCTTCCCTTCCCTCTCCCTGATCAGCCTGTCCGTGATCATCCTGGTTAACATCCTTATTTGCCGAACACTGTTCAAGGTTTCGGAACCTGCCAGCCACGATTTTGGCGACCTGTCCCTATGGAAAGCGTCGGACTATCTGGTCTGGGTATTGATTGTTTCCGGGGCAGGCCTCCTGATTCCCGTGTTATGGGTCAAGTTTACGGCCCTGAATTTTCTGATCCTGTGTCTCCTCATTTATTTTCTCCAGGGGATCGCGATCATTGAATTTTTCTTCAAAAGGAAAAAAGCTCCATTCTACTTGCGTTTTATTTTTTATTTCCTTATTATGATTCAACAATACTTGATGTTTTTTGTTGTCGCCGCCGGTCTTTTCGACCTGTGGGTCGATTTCAGGAAAAAGCCAGCCCCGAAGAAAGATTTAAACCAATAATTTCAGCTAAAATATAGGAGGACCACTATGAAAGTTATTTTGAAGCAAAATATCGACGACCTCGGCAAGATTGGAGAAATTGTCATTGTTTCTGACGGTTTTGCGAGAAATTATCTGATACCCAAGGGATTGGCTGCGGAAGCGAGCAGCAGGACCATCCATTCTCTGGAACATGAGAAGAAGAAGCTTCTCCAGAAAGCGGAAAAAGAAAAACATAATGCCCAGGCTCTTCTGGATAAGCTCGCCGGCGTCAACTGCGTCATCGCGAGACGTGTCGGCGAACAGGACAAGCTTTTCGGCTCCGTGAACACCAAGGATATCGAGAGCGCCCTGAAAGAACAAGGCTTGGAAATCGATCGTAAGGACATTGTGATGGACGAACCGATCAAGGCTCTGGGTGAATTTCCGGTTAAAATCAAACTTGGCGCCGGTCTTTCCACCGAGATGAAAGTTCATGTTGTACAGGAAGGCTAAATAGATGAAGGGCGGAAAGGATATTGATTCAACCCTCCATCGTATTCCCCCCCAGAACCTGGAGGCGGAGCAATCCATTCTTGGAGGCATTCTCCTTGACAATCAAGGAATCAATGCCGTGGTGGAACTCCTGTCGGCCCAGGATTTTTACAGTGATTCCCATCGTCGGATCTTTGAGGCGATCCTCAGCCTGTCGAATCGCAGTGACCCCATTGATCTGATCACGCTGAGCAGTATTCTCAAGGACCAGAAGCAACTAGACAGGGTAGGAGGCGCCGCCTATCTGGCTGGATTGGTGGACAATGTCCCCTCGGCAGCCAATATCGCCTACTATGCCAAAATTGTGAAGGAAAAAGCAATTTTGCGAGGGCTGATCAGCGCGGCTACGGAGATTCTCACCAAAACTTACGACGCCGGCGCCGATGTGGACACTGTCCTGGACGAAGCCGAACACGCTATCTTTGAAATCTCGGAAAACAAGATCCGTCGGGATTTTTCCCCAATCAAAGAGATCATCAAGGACAGCTTTCGAACCATCGAAGATCTCTATGCCCGCAAGGAACTGGTCACCGGGGTTCCCACTGGCTTTGATAAGGTTGACGATCTGACCTCGGGACTGCAAAACGCCGACCTGATCATTATTGCCGGTCGGCCCAGCATGGGTAAAACGGCCTTTGCCCTCAATATCGCCCAGTATGTAGGCACGCAAAAATCTATCCCCGTATGCCTTTTCTCGCTGGAAATGGCCAAGGAGCAAATCGCCATGCGTATGCTCGCCTCGTTGGCCAAGGTCGATTCCCAAAGGATTCGCAAAGGATTTCTCGGGGAAACGGACTGGCCAAAACTGACCACAGCGGCAGGCAGCCTTTCCGAGGCTCCCATATTCATCGATGACTCTGCGGGAATTACCGTCCTGGAAATGAAGGCCAAAGCTCGACGCCTTAAAGCGGAACATGGCCTCGGTCTGGTCATTATCGATTATCTGCAGCTGATGAGAAGTGGAAGCAGGAAAGATTCACGTGAACAGGAAATCTCAGAAATCAGCCGCTCCCTGAAGGCCCTTGCCAAGGAATTGAGTGTCCCCGTAATCGCCCTTTCCCAGCTCAACCGACAGGTGGAGGTTCGCACCAATCGCCGCCCCCAGATGGCGGATCTGCGGGAATCGGGGGCCATCGAACAAGACGCCGATGTCATCGCCTTTATTTACCGGGATGAAGTTTATAACAAGGCGGAAGACAATCCCGAAAAGGGAATCGCTGAGATCATTATCGCCAAGCAGCGGAATGGTCCCATCGGAATGGCGAAACTGGCCTTTCTTGAAAAATACACATCCTTTGAGAATCTTGCCCGGATTGAAGACTAACGTTTCTCTCTGTCAGTTCTCCAGAAGCGCAGGAGTTTCGCCTGTATAAGGAATGGACAGGCGGAGTTTTTTCAAGGCCTGCTTCTCGATCTGCCGCGCCCGCTCCCGGGTGATTTTGTATCGGTCGCCGATCTCCTGAAGCGTCATGGGATTGTCCGCCATCACACGTTGTTTGATAATAAATTCCTCTTTTTCCGACAATTTGGCCAGGGCCCCGGCTATGTGTTTCGAGACAATCTCCGTCTCCTCTTTCTTGATAAGGGCCGCTTCCTGATTCTCACCGTCATAGGTGAGATAGTCGATGTGCGTGGCTCCACTGTCGTCGTTTATGTAGGCATCAAGAGAAACATCCCGGTTAGTCATCCGTAAATCCATTTCCTGGATTTCCCCTGTTTTGACGCCGAGGGACGCTGCTATCTCACCAAATTCGGGATTTTTCTGCGAGAGGGCCTCCAGCTTTTTTTTGGCCTGCCCCAATTTGAAAAACAATTTTCGCTGGACCTGGGTGGTACCGATCTTGACCAGACTCCAGGTTTTAATGATATAATTCTGCATATACGCCCTGATCCACCAGACCGCATAGGAAATGAGCCGATAACCTTTGTAGGGATCGAACTTCTTGACCGCATGCATCAGACCGATGTTACCTTCCTGGATAAGGTCGGCTAACTTGATCCCGTAGTTGCGATATTCATGGGCAACCTTGACGACAAAGCGCAGGTTGGACACAACGAGTTTTTCCGCCGCCGCCATGTCGTTAAACTTCTTCAGACGGACGGCAATGGCGAATTCCTCCTCCGGAGTAAGAAGAGGGAATTGATTGATTTCTGCAATATAGCGATCAAGAGTGCCGGTAAGGGCTGGAAAATTCAAAGGGCTAATCCTCTTATTCAAGTAATTACATACGGTTACAGCTTATAGTCTGCTTTAGAGAACCTGTCAAGGCTTTTTTATCACACCGGTCATGCCTTGACAACAATGCTTAAGGTGGTTAATTTACGGCGGAATATAAACAGCGATGGAGGGGGCCGGACATGAAAACGATACAAACAGCCATACTGGATTTTGGATGCCAGATCGCACAGGAAGTCGAAGCCCGGGCACTGCTCATGTATGCCGACTCCGCCTCGGATCTCCCCCTCTGCGAAGATATGCCTCCTGGTTTCGATCTGATTCTCGTGACAAAGGACAACGCCATTCCCGAGAGATTTGAAGGCGTCTGTATCATCCTCAATGTTCCCAACGTCAACCTGACCCGCGTGGGCCAGATCAAGATCGCCATTACCAAGGGAATAGCGATCGGCCTTTTCAAGAAAGGCGACAAGGTCGTCTGTCTGAGCGGCGTTCCCAAGTTCGGTTATGTGGACAGCATTTTTGTCATCGATGTGGGAAGGGAGTTTGAAATTCTTACCTCGGAACATCTGGTGGATCTTACCGAAAAGGTTTATCCGGAGGTCTTTGGCGCAATTCTTAACTTATCGATCGAACTCGCCGCCCAGGGGCGTGAAGGGCGAAAAGTCGGCACCAGTTTTATTATCGGGGATCATGACCGGGTTCTCCAGCTCTCACGGCAGATGATTATCAATCCCTTCATGGGCTATTCAGAAGCCGAGCGAAATGTCCTGAACCCGGAATTAAAGGAAACCCTCAAGGAATTCTCAGCCATCGATGGCGCCTTTGTAATCAAGGAAGACGGAACGATTGTCACTGCGGGCCGCCATTTAAGCGCCGCCCTGGAAAGCAAGGATTTCCCTCAGGGCCTTGGCAGCCGCCATATCGCCGCTGCTGGTATCACCAACATTACTAATGCCACGGCCATTGTCCTGTCAGAATCGACCGGAAACGTGAGTATTTTCAAGAATGGTAAAATCTTTGTCACCATTGAAAAACCAGTAGATTAAGGGAGGACGTAAATGAGATTTGATAAAATGACGATCAAGGTCCAGGAGGCGATTCAGGAAGCCCAGACTTTGGCCAATAGATATGGGCACCAGGTTATCGACGTCGAACATCTGCTGCTGGCTTTGGTTAGCCAGCCGGAAGGAATAACCGGAGCCATTTTGAAAAAGTTGGGTGCCGACCCTCGGGCCGTTGATGAATCCTTAAAGACATATCTTGAGCGGTTACCCAAGGTAGATGGTTCCGGCGCCGGGCAACCTTATCTCAGTCCCCGTCTGAACAAGCTCATCGATCACGCAACGACAGAGGCAGCCCGGCTTAAGGACGAGTATGTCAGCGCTGAGCATCTCCTCATCGCCATGTCCGAGGAAAAGAGCGGCGAGGCGGTCCGCATCCTGCGCAGTGCGGGAGTATCAAAAGACAGCATTTTTAAAATTCTCGTTGACATTCGGGGAAAGCAGCGGGTGACTGACCCCAATCCGGAAGAAAAATATCAGGCCCTCAAACGTTACGCCAAGGATTTTAATGAACTGGCGAGAAAAGGGGCCTTTGATCCCGTCATCGGCAGG
>JBAYKV010000221.1:0-5687 GCA_041664405.1 Syntrophales bacterium | reverse complement strand
TAAGAACGACGCTCCAATTATATTTGCCCGTTTACGGGGATATGGGGCGCTGGCAAATATTGCCGTGGGAACTATTATCTGGGCCCTTTCTTTCATTTTTCCCTATCGCATCAACTTTCTGCTTCTGGGTGTCTTTGTTTCATTCACGGGCATCTACATGCTTACGAAAAATCCGGTTAATGACCAAAGACTCCACCATCAGAATAAACTCGTCCTGCGCCGAAAGTATTGGCTTTACTATACGTTAAACTTTCTGAGCGGAGCCCGCAGGCAGATTTTCATTGTATTTGCCGTCTTTCTGCTGGTCGAAAAATATAAACTGGGCGTCGGTACGATCGCCGGTATTTACGTCCTGAATTATGCCCTTACGTTCCTGACCAACAGATACATCTCAAAAGCAATCAACGTACATGGCGAGCGTGTGGTCCTTTCGCTCGAAAGTGCCAGCCTCTTTGTCCTGTTTCTGGGCTACGCATTTATCGAAAACGTCTGGGTGGCAATCATTCTGTATGTTCTTGACAGTATCTTCTTCAACTTTTCCATCGGGCTAAATACCTATCTTCAGAAAACGGCCGACCCCGGAGATTTATCACAGAGCACCGCCGTCGGCTTCACGATTAACCACATTTCCGCAGTAGTAATTCCCCTTATCGGAGGAACCTTATGGTTGATTAACTGGCGGCTGCCCTTTATCATCGGCGCCTGCCTTACCGTCGTTTCGCTGTACTTTACCCAAAAGATTAAAACGCATAGGCATTGACAGGCAATGCTCTTGTGTGTCAAGATACCAGTATCATTCACATAATAAGCTCATCCAGGAAAAACCATTCGGCGTCGGGATCCAGGGAAATCCCCTTTATCTTCTCCTCGATATCATGCCACATGCCCTCACTGATAAGCTCATAACTGTGGCCCCAGAAGAAAAAAACACCATCTATGAGTTTTAGCCGATCATACTTGTTCCAGAAATCATGATCCAGAAAATGACAGCTTGGGTGAAACTCAAAAGGGTCAGCAGGGGGGAAAGTTTCTTCATGATGCCGATTTCCCCTTGCCCATTTATAACCTGATGAGCGGACTATTTTTTTTACGGAATCGTTGCAGGCGTTGAAAGGGTAACAGAATCCAAGGACTGGTTTATGAAAAATATCTTCCAGAATCTGCTTGCTTGCTTTTATTTCCCATTGAAGCTGGTCATACGGAATATCGGTTAAGCAGGGATGAGTCATGGAATGGCTGCAAATTTCGAAACCTTCATAGACATGACAGAGTTCGTGGATGCTTAAACGCCAGACTTCAATGTCTTCATGCCTCCACCCAAATGATCTGGCATCATGATGGAGCCCCGGATTCAGACAGAAAGCAGCTTTGGCATGATGGCGGCGGAATATTTCTATTAACCGGATATCCGATACGAGACCGTCATCCCATGATTGAACTACTTTCACCATATCCCATCCCCGTGACTTAAAGCCCGAAAATACCGGTTAGCAATTTCAGGACGAGGGCTTTTCCATTGAGAAAGTAAAACAGCAGGGAAAGAACAACGACCACTACGATGAGTTGCGGCCATTTGCTCTTTTTGTCGGCGAACGGGTCTTCGAGAGAACGCTCGGCTCCCGGGGGCAAAGAAGCGACTTTTGTCAAAGAGCGCCCGAAGGGTATGTTTATTCTGGCGCGCGCATTAACCGCCCAGCCGTTGGCATCGAGGATGGGACCGAGGGTCCGCTGCCTGAGCTTCAGCCAGGCGATGATCATGGAAGGTCCGGAAATGAGCATTATGATGCCGGCAATGGCTAGGGGCATTTTCCACCAGACTAATTGCATAAACCCGGTGATCCCCGCTGCGAGGGCGGTGCCGATGGCGCCGATGGCGAGACCGATGGCGGCGAAGATACCAGCGAACTTGGCGACGTCGAAGGGAGGTTTGGCCGGGGTTGTCGATATGCCCACTTCGATCTTATGTGCCCCGCCGCCGATGCCTGCCGACGCTTTGTCGAGGCCGGCTTTATCGCGGGAGGACGCCATTTTCTCGATCTGTTCGTTGATCATTCTGGCAATCCGTTTATAGGGGCTCCAGAAGGCCTGTCTGATGCTTATGGGGTGGTCGATGACCCTGGCGATGGTGGCGTCCCAGTCCTGCCCCTGGCGGTCGTAGAAGACGCCGTTGCGTCCTACCATGAGGTAATCGGAGTCGCCGTCGGTAAAGGCGGCGGCGATGTTCATCTCCTCGGTCACGCCATTACCAGCATTGCGGGTGCAACGGCAATAGGCCAGGTAAATTCGGCTCAGGCTTGCCAGGGAGGCGTGTTTGCCTACATCATCGATGCGGACGCACAAATCGCAACTGCGGCCGTCAAGGTAAAGCGTTCCGGCCTGAAACAGGGCCTTGTCTTTCCGGGTATAAAAATCGGAAAAAGAAACGAAGTTCTTTAAAAGGGTGAAAAGATCGCGATAGTATCGGACCAGGCGGTCAACGGAGGCGATAGCGTCGAATTCCGGGGCCAAAGCAATGTCTCTGGCCAGTAACGCGTCGATGTCATTTTTCGCATTGGCGGCGGCAATTTCACGAGCCCGGGCTATCCCGATCTTTTCAATGGATGCCCCCTCTTTTCTCGATTGCCATGCATGGTAGGGGGCAAAGATTGAACCAATCCGTCCCCACTCCACTTCCGTGAGGCTGTCCCGGTCGCCCAGGAGGGGCGTGACAACCGCCTTCGTAAAATTTTCCATAGGACTTGTCCAAGCCGGGTTGATTCCCTCTTTAAGGGGTAGGGGGGGGGTGCCGAGGGCGATCATGGCCAGGGGGAATCTGGATACTTCGTCCACCGTTGACGAGAGGCTCTTTTCGGCAATGGCGATGTATTCTGTTTCCTGGCGATTAAGAGCGCTCAAGGCGCGAACATCAAAAGCGGCCAGGCGACAGCGGGCAAAATAATCATCCACTTTGGGCCGGATCTCGCTTAAGGCCGCCGCTGCATATTCGGTGGCTGCACCAAGGGGTTTAATAGCGGCGCTTTGGTTTTCCGCCTCTTGCCACCAGGTTGAATAGGCCTGGATATCCGCAAAGAACTGATCGACCTTTTCCTTTGATACCCCCTGTTTTTCGCTACGATCAGGATTTCCGCCCAGACACTCCATGATATCTACGATGATCTTCTGGATTTCGGGATCGTCGGAGGAATCGGGGGGGATGACACCGTCGCCGTTGAATCTCGTCTGGGAGAAGATCCTGGCCGTATCCGTCGTATCGGTAAGGGAAATGGCTGGCGTGTCTTCCTTCCCCAGGTTGGCCAGAATATGCTTTGCCGAGGCGAGAAGCCGTCCGCCTTCGAGGGAGTCATCATCGATGGCCGTCAGGGGCAATTCCGAAGCCCCCTTGAGGATGTCATCGGGATTCTTTAGCATCGAAGTCGCCCATTCTACCGCCGCGATTATTTCCGGGACGCGGATGCGCCCATCACCGTCGCTGTCGATCATTTCCAGGGTCTTCCGGTCAAATTCAAGGCCTTCAACGGGACAGCTCAAGGCAATCCAGAGCTTCTGATCGAGCTGAGCGAGGGCTGTCAGGTCAGCGCCTGACTCCAGGCGCACCTGATCGAAGCCGCCGGCCCGGAAGAATTTCCAGGGGTGCCGGGAATTCTTCATATTCTTGGGAGTATTTATGCCTGCCATATTCGTCCCTCCTTTGAATCACTTGATAAGATTATGATATTAAGATGTTGGCGCATCTTTGCGACAGGGCGATATTAGCTTTTCCCTGCCCAGATTGTCTATAGTAAACCCCTTTGCCGGGTTTTTAAATAGAGCAAAATCGTTTTTTATTCAACGAATTATATTATGTAGTGGTCATATCAGTAGGCAGAAAAAAGGCAGGGTTTCAGCCTGCCTTTTTTGGGTTTTCCGTATTCAAGCAGCCAAAGCTGCTTGTAAACGGGTGATGAGGTCTTTCATGAATGTTTCCCTTTGCTTCAACGCCCGCCTGAATTCACGGTCATCCGTATTGACGACCTCGATTCGCAAAGACGGGTAGTATCTCTCCAGGATCTCCAGAAGATGTCGCTCTTCTTCCCGGGTCAGTTCAAGTGTTGACATGGCTTTCCTCCTTTCCTGATTTATACTGTGAAGGCCACACCACAACTTACTTCATCAGCCTCTCCTTTGTATCGCCGACTGGGTAAACCGGGAAGATCTCGAAGTACAATACATCGATCCAGGCCGCCCGGGCGGCGATGAGGCCTTTGGCGTCTGATTTAACAACATAGATCGTCCGGCATCCCTGCAGGTCGTAAAATTCGGAGATGACTTGTACATCTTCCGGCCATTCCCATGTTGCCCTTCTGGTTCTCACTTCTCTTTCGTCTTTAGGGTCCCAGGTACAGATCATCATGAAATACATCATGCTCACCTCCTTGCGGGTCTTAAGTATTTGACTTGCCCCGGCCGCAATGATCCTTTTTAACCCCCGGAGGAGCGAGGCCCCCCGGAGGCCTTATAGGGGCACCTTAAGAGGATGTTTCAGCATGGCTCAGATTCGCGTATCAGGTTTAGGGTTGTTTGATTTGGTTTCCAGGGTTACATCCGATTGGAACACAGTTCTTCTCTCATAATATAGGACCTTTTCCGGCGATGTCAACTAATGGACTTTAATTGGAGATTTCTATTTATTGACAATACCAATCGAGGCGAAGGTAACGCAAAGGATTTGACAGGCCATGTTTTGATCGTATAATGTCCCTATGGTCTCCCTTGATTACTATCATCATTACCCCGCCCAGTACGAAGAATGGCTCACCGTAGGTAAGGAGCGTGTTTTTCTCCGCCCCGTCAAGCCGACCGATGGTCCCCTGATTCTCGATATTTTCAGCAGATTGTCGCCGCAGTCGATATTCTATCGATTTCTTAGCCACATAGAGAAGTTAAGGCCGGAGCAGGTGTATCACCTGGTTCATATTGATTACGTCACGGAGTTCGCACTGGCGGCGGTGATTGAGGAAGGAGGAGAGGAACGAATCGTTGGCGTATGCCGGGCGATTGCCTCAGCGGACCAGAGCCGGGCGGAGTTGACGATTGTTCTCCGTGACGATTGGCAGGGCAGGGGGATCGGCAAGATCATGGTGAAAAAGGTTGTGATGGTGATGCATCGACATGGCATTTCCCGGATCGAAATCCTGCTTGATTCCAGGAACGACAAGATGAAAAAAGTTTTCATGTCGCTTGGTTATCCCTATATCTACGAAGAGTCCATCCTGGATATCTGCGACCGGATGGAGATAGAAATATGGCCGGAAAAGGAAGGTGTTATATGGCAATAAAAATTATCGACGCCCACATGCATTGCGGTGTTCAGAATGTGGACCAGCCCCTGAGCATGATCAAAGGCTATCTCGACCAGGGCGGGATTGAAGGGGCCTGCCTATACGCCCCCGTGGAAGACATCTATGACCGCTACAACTCTCACTTTCAGGACGGCCCCGCATGGATCGCCTGCCGGCAGCGGGCAAACCGGTATCTCCTCGATATTCAACACAACGAAAAAAATATTTTTGCCTACTTTTTTGTCTGGAACGATTTCCGGAAAGAGGAACTGAAAAAGGGATACCGGGGGATCAAGTGGCACCGCCACGAATCAGAGCCGGAATACCATTATGACAATCCGCGCTGCGAATCATTTCTGAGGGAGATAT
>JBAYKV010000220.1:0-5701 GCA_041664405.1 Syntrophales bacterium | reverse complement strand
TGAAGGCCGTTGTGGAGCGGCAGGAACACCTCCACCTCCGCCAGGGCCTCGTCGATGAACTGATGATCGAAGCTGACCGCTGTGTCGGCGTCATCGATCAGACCGGCGTCTCCTACCGCGCCGGGGCCGTAGTGATCACGACAGGGACCTTTCTCAATGGCCTCATCCATATCGGGACCACGAAAATCCCCGCAGGCCGGGCCGGAGAGTGGGCGTCGTTGCGATTAGCCGAGAATCTCAAGGCCCTTGGCTTCGAGACGGGGAGAATGAAAACGGGGACCCCACCCCGGCTGCGGGCCTCAAGCATCGATTTTTCCCGTCTGGAACGTCAGGACAGCGATCCCGATCCCCAGCCATTTTCTTTTGCCACGGAGGCCCTGCGGACAGAGCGCCTCCCTTCCTATTTCAGCTACACGACAGCGGCGACCCATGCCTTTCTTCGCGAAAACATAAATGAATCTGCCCTTTATTCGGGCCGGATCAAGGGGGTCGGCGCCCGGTACTGCCCGTCTCTGGAAGACAAGGTCATGCGCTTTGCCGACAAGGAACGCCACCCCGTCGTCCTCGAATTCGAGGGCCTGGATACGGAGGAGATCTACGCGAAAGGATTGGGCAACAGTCTTCCGCCCGAACTCCAGGAGCGGCTTGTTCACAGTGTTCCCGGCCTGGAGGCGGCGGAGATCATGCGCTGGGCCTATGCCATCGAATACGACTTTGTCCAGCCGACGCAGCTCTGGCCCACCCTGGAAACAAAACAGCTCCGGGGGCTGTATCTGGCCGGGCAGATCAACGGCACCTCGGGTTACGAAGAGGCCGCCGCCCAAGGGCTTTGGGCGGGGATCAACGCCGCCGCTGCCGTCCAGAGGCGCCCTCCCTTTATCCTCAGCCGTGCCGACGGTTATATGGGAGTGATGATCGACGATCTGGTCACCAAGGGGGTTGACGAGCCTTACCGGATGTTTACCTCCCGGGCCGAGTTTCGCCTGATCCTCCGGGAAGACAATGCCACTTTGCGTCTCATGGATAAAGGCCATGAATTGGGCCTGATTGGACCGGATCATCATGCCAGGATGCGGGAACGCCGTGACGAGATCGCCAGGGAAATCGGGCGCTTATCGGCGGCAAAGATATACCCTGTTGCCGAGACACTGGGGCTGCTGGCAGAGTTGGGGACGCCCCCGATCAAGAACCCTGTCTCCCTTTTTCAGATCCTGAAGCGGGAAGAACTGGCCTATGACGATCTCCGGCCTTTTGACGGCTGGGCGCCCATTCCCGATGCCTTTGTCAAGAAGCAGATCGAGATCGAGGCGAAGTATGAAGGCTACATAAAAAGGCAGCAGGAGTCCGTCGCCAAGCTAAAGTCAATGGAACTGCGTAAAATTTCACCTGATTTAAATTACGATGCCATTCCCGGGCTCTCCAATGAATTGCGGATGAAGCTCACCCAAATACGCCCGGTGACGGTCGGCCAGGCTGACCGGATTTCGGGAATGACCCAGGCGGCCATCAGCGCCATTCTTATCGCCGTCAAGAAGGGGGAGATGGAGGAGGCGGCAAAAAGTCCGTTGACAAGAAAACGCTGGGTTGATATTTGACGCCCTCAGCAGGATTGCCATTATAATCAAATAAGAGGAGTACTGGACATGAAAAAAGCTTTATTGGTAAGGGTGTTGGCGGTGATCGTAGCCGTGATGTTTGTGGCTACCGCCGGTTGGGCAGCGGATCCGAAGGCGACAGCCAAAGCCGTCCCGGCGCCGGAGAAGAAAGTGGAAAAGGCGGCGGAACCCATTGATCTCAACACGGCGACGAAGGAACAGCTTATGACCCTGACGGGAGTCGGTGAGGTGACGGCGCAGCAGATTATCAAGAACCGCCCCTACGCCAAAAAGGATCAGTTGAAATCAAAGAAGATTCTGACCGATCAGGGTTACGACAAGATCAAGGACAAGATCATCGCCAAGCAGCCGCCGAAAAAGAAATAATTCCGTTTCTAAATCAAAGCGCTATCTTCGTTGGCTTCATCATCGGCTCCTCGACGTATGAAAAATACGCCTGCGTCGCCTCTGCCTTGCCGCCCTGATTTCATATTTGATTTAGAAACGGAATGAGAAGAATGGCCTTATTTTAGGGGCGGAAAGAGCCGGGAAGTTAACAGGTTCATTTTTGACAGCCGGAACGTTAAGGCCGTGAAAATACAACCGAACCCATATTCCATACTCCGCCGGAAATTTATGGAAGAGGCTTCTTCAAAATATTTGGTCGGACAACTGACCTCGGCGATGGTATAGTCTAGCCAGACAATCTGTGCCAACATCTGGTTGTCAAATACAAAATCGTCCGAATTTACATTAAGGGGAATTTTTTCCAGTAAAGTCCGGGAAAAGGCCCGGTAACCGGTATGATATTCCGATAGTTTCGCTCCGATCAGGATGTTTTCCATAAGGGTGAGGAAACGGTTGGCGACGTATTTCCACGGCGGCATCCCGCCTTTCAGGGCATAACCGCCAAGAATCCGCGATCCCAGTACACAGTGGTAAAGTCCGTTCCCGATCATCGAGGCCATGGCCGGAATCAGCTTGGGCGTATACTGGTAATCGGGATGAACCATGATAATGATATCGCCCCCTTCTTCAAGGGCCAGGCGGTAACAGGTTTTCTGGTTTGCCCCATAACCCCGGTTCTTTGCATGGACATGAACCTTGGCTAAGGGAAGGCGCGCGGCGACCTCGACGGTGTCATCCCCGCTGGCGTCGTCCACCAGGATGACCATGTCCACAATACCCTGCTCCATAACCTCTTCGTAAGTCTTGACGATGGTTTTGGCGGCATTGTAGGCCGGCATGACAACGATGATTTTCTTATCTTTGAGCATAATCTTCTTTTCTGGCTAAGAATCACTTTGTTTTATGGCGGTATATACCGGTGTGTCCCTTTTGTGTCAATGTGAAACAGGGACACACTTCCCCATTATTGATAGCCCCTTGCTGCCAGATACCCCCACACAAAAGCGTTGGGGACGATGGTCTGATGAACCGTGAATTCAGACATGAGGGGGTACCAGAAGACATCCCAGTAACTCTCCATGACCGGCCAGGTTTTCACGGCGGGATAGCAGATATTCAAGGGGTTGGCCCCTGCCCCCGTCTGCGCGGCCAGTAAGATCGCCTTCAGAAAGCTTTCCTTCCCGGTCAGGATGTGGGCCTGAATCAGGTACAGGGCGTCGGGAGTGGTGAATGCCCTGGCCCGCGCAGGCCGCCAGGGGTCCCTTTTTTCATGGAGACGAACTTCTTGTCCTGAAGCATTTTTACAAAGGAAATATGGAGAGGATCGGAGTGAAGTTCGATGTCCGGAAGTGACTGGGCGTATTCCGACTTTCGGGGGGGGGGGAAACTGAGTACGTCCTGATTTCATGAAAGAAATAGTGGCAGACTCTTTCCTTAAAGTAGGGTTGATTGAACCCGAAGGTCTCTTTGCCGATATAACACTGACCGGCGTCGGCTACCCCGGGAATAAGGCAGACAAAAAAAGTAACGATCAAAAAAGGCAGAATATATTTAAGATTTTTCATCATTTACAGAAAGCCTGGAGAAAGTTTGTGCCATCATTACCATGAGTGTCTGAATCATAAACATTTCGTACTTCTTGCATATATTGATCATATTCTATTTGCTCCATTCAGGGTTTTGAGTTTCGCTGCTATAACCCGGCCTCCTCTATTTCAGGTATAATGTGCAGATCAGTGGCTGCTGTTGGCAGTCCGCTGGAACGATGGATTAAGCCTCTCTGCTATTTCTTCTCTGGCATAGCTGAAGAGTGGTGGCTTGTAATTAACCACTCTGAACCGTTCCAGCGGTAGGTGTAAGTGTAACGCCCGCTGACCACTGCCCCTGTCTTGGCAAACGTGAAGGTGTAAAGACCTGCATCAACCGCAGTGTTGCAACCAATCTCAATGGTTCTCAAGTCAATCTTGCCGGAGGGGCGGTTCTCCAGGAAGTGGTGGAAGTAATCCTCCTTTTCGGCTGGCGTGAGACGTGGTTTGTTTGAAACCGTTGGCAAGAGGATGGAACGCTCCGCATAGTTGGCGACCACCTTATGCGGGTCACCTGTCTGCAGCGCCTGATTCCAGCGATCGAACAGCGACGCGATTTCCGCTTCGGTAGTTGCCTTACAACTCTCTGTGCGTGCGCCTTGCGTGCCGGTATGCGCTGCTTGGTTTGAGGCACAGCCGACAAGACCGATAGCAATCAAAAGCAGGCTCAACGACTTCATCTTCATACGATTCTCCTATCAGTGTTGCCTGAAGAAACTTAAATCATAACTGCGAGTGCGTAATCGCCACTGAATGAAAAGATCACCGGCCTGCGGAACACGGGTCCGTTGGATTGCCTTTGTTAAGTCAATTATTTAATTATATGCTTTGCGAGGACTTCGTCTATTTCATTATGCCTTGGTACAGGTTGCTTTTTACCAGTTTTCGGATTGTTGTAAAGATCGTGTCGATGGCCGTGCCTCAGGATAATACATCCAATAGATGTTATTTTTTTAATGAGGTCTTTTCATACGGCGAAGATAAGTTCTTTGACCTTATGCTCTGCCGGTACATCATCCATTGTCACCAGCGCGTAAGCGTCCTTCATGTTATCTTCAAGTTCTTCCAACGTCTCCCCTTGTGTCATTATTTCTGGATGTTCGAGGAGTTTTCCTACCCAGAACTTTTCGCCTTTCCAATAAATCATTTTCAGCTTTGCTTCCATCTCGCAACCTCCTAGACGCGATCTTACCTTGAAATAATATCACATGAAGTAAGGATAGGAAATATCTTTTCTATAATCTTGGGTACAACGAAAAGCTCACGGGGAGGCGTGCGTGCACGCCAATCGCATGCGGCGATTTGTTATCAATTTTTGTAAGTTATATGCAGCCTAGCCGCAGCCTGCACCAGTTTTTTATCCAGTGTCCAGACAGTTACACCGGTTAATACAGCGGATGTAATAAGATGGACATCCACATAGCCCATCCCTTTTCCCATTAATTGGTTATTCTCTATAAATGACAATACTTCTTCATGTTCAGCTTCGATGCACATTGGCAGCAATTGCAGATAAGAAAGGATGACTGCTCTGTTTTTGAGATTCCCGCAGGCAAGTTCTCCAACAATCAATGGGTGGCATAGCACCCTTCCATCATTGAGCAGGTTTGCCAGCTCAGCATTTCCATCCCGCAAATGTGAAACCCATACTGATGTATCCACAAGAACCATTGCTTATAATGCCCCTTTTCTTCTTGGTATCGCTTCCAACTGCTTTTGAGTCCCACCGAGCCTCGCAAGCCTCTTACCACTTTCTCTGGCGATGAGCGCCTCCAAGCCGAGTTTAACGAGGGCAGTTTTTTCCTTAATCCCTGTCAGTTTGGATGCTTTGTCGATCAGGCTATCTTCGATATTTAAAGTTGTTCTCATGTTTTCACCTCATACAATTGTGATGCCTTAGTATGTATCATTTATGCATATACGTCAAGTCACTCTCTGATAACGAAAAGATCACCGGCCCGCGGAACGTGGGTCCGCGTGGATCGACAGGTGTACGCCCGGCATGGGCGTGAACTTATGGGGTGAAAGTCCCCTGTATATGAATCCTGTCAGTGGGTTATCCATTGACATAAATACTAGCCGAAGGCAAGGGCGGAACCGCAAGGGACCGTC
>JBAYKV010000219.1:0-5728 GCA_041664405.1 Syntrophales bacterium | reverse complement strand
TGATCAGGGAATACCTGTTCGTTTCCATCTACAAGGCCTTCGCCAATTCGCTGGCCAGTGAAAACGCCAGCCGGCTGGCGGCTATGCAAAATGCGGAGAAGAATATCGAAGAACGGCTGGAGGAACTCCATGTCCATTTTCACCGCCAGCGACAGATGACGATCACGGAAGAGCTCCTGGATATTGTCGCTGGTTTTGAAGCCATGGGGAAAAACTGATGAAAGGGGGTCACTGATTATGGGAATGGAAAAGACGCTTTGCATCATCTGCGCCTGGCGGGAGCACTGTCAGAAAAGGTTCTCCATCACACAACACGGAGGAGTTAACATTCATTGCCCCGATTTTACAAGGGATTATGCCATCAAGGACTCGGATGTTGATTACAGTCTTGTTGATAAACAGTTGGAGAAGTGGCGCAAAGAAGGGGCGATCAAGCCACGGCCGACAATTACCGTTTCCCGTGACCCGGGGGCCGGGGGCAGCGAGGTTTCCCGAAAACTTGCCAAGGATCTCAAGATGGATCTAATGGGAGGGCAGATCATCTCCCGGGTGGCGGAAAGCGCCAACATGAGTGAAAAGGTCGTCAAGACCCTTGACGAAAAACACGTCAGCACCCTGGATAGTTGGATCAATTCGCTCTTTACCTCCCGCCATCTCTGGCCGGACGTCTACCTGCAACATCTGACCAAGGTGATTGGCGCCATCGGTGAGCACGGCAACGCTATCATCGTCGGGCGGGGGGCACAGTTCATCCTGCCGCCGGAGCGGACTTTCCGTCTCCGTATTGTCGCTCCTCGGGAACAGCGGATACAAAAGATCGCAAAAGACCGGAGCTGTCCCGTAGAAGAGGCGGAAAACTACATCATCAAGACCGAAAACGACCGGGCTGCCTTTATAAAAAAGGCCTTTCACGAGGATATCGCGAGCCCCCTGCATTACGATCTGGTGCTGAACACGGCGGGCCTGACCGTCGATGAAGCAGTGGAAACTATCAAAAACGCCTTCAAGGCAAGGAAATACTAATCTTTCGAACCTGTTTGCTGCACCCCTTCTCCCCCCGTTCAGGCGCCTGCCTATCGGCCCCTGGGCGGGGGACCTTCCCTGCCCAGGGGCCGGCTTTTTCCTCAACACCTGTAAGCTCTTATCCATCTTATTGGTCAAAGACTCTTGGGCTCCGCAAATACTGTTCTTTAATTAGGCGGCAAAGGACATCTTTGTTCCTGACATGTTCAGGATGAACTTGCCGGGCATGGCCTTTTCAAATTCCATGATCGCCTTGCGTCCCGTGCAGTGGCAGGGGATGATAAAGTCGGGATTGATCTTTTTCATTTCTTCGACCGTCCGGTCAATGATTCCTTCGAAGAGGACGCCGGAAAGATGAAATCCTCCCATGACAGCATGGACCTTGTCCATTCCCGTGACCTCACGGGCGTAATTTACCGTGTTCACGATTCCCGCATGGGCGCAGCCCGAGAGAACAACCAGCCCCTTGTCTTTCAGATGCATGACTACCGAGGTATCGTCTTCGATGGGATCCCACTTCTCCTGGCCGTCCTCCTGATAGTGGGCGATGGGAAAGCCCTTTTCAAAATCCGTCTTATGGGGGATCTCGCCGAGGAAAAGCACCGTATCGTCAAGCAGAAGTAAGGGGTCCGACGATTCAATAAGCTTCAGACCTGCGGCGGCAATCTGTCCTCTCTCCAGAGGCGAGAAGAAGATCTTCATGTCCCTTACCGGCAGTTTCAGATAACGGGGATCACGAAAGACCGTCGGGTGGACGACAAAGGGGATGTTTCTCTTCCCGATCATCTCCGTCAGCTTCTCAAAGCCGCCGATATGATCATTGTGACCATGAGAAAGGACGACGGCTTCCACCGAGGATAATTCGGCCCCCAATATCCCGGCGTTGTATGCCGCACCTCCTTCGGAAAAACCGAAATCGAAGAGAAACGTCTTCGTTGTGCCGTTACCACCGGTCTTCACGACAGCGGAAAAGCCATGCTCCGCGAGCACAGACTGGCGGAAATATCCCTCCTTCAAAGGAATGGCCCTGGTCACGACGGCGCTGTTGTCCGTGGCCGTCATCTCAATGTAGTTGTCCTGCAGGGTAAGGATTTCAATTTTGTCAACAGGTTTTAACTTGTCATTTGCCATTCCTTGTCCTCCCTTCAAGCGGCTTTGAGGGTATTGGCTGTCAAAAGGGCGCCGTGTTTCGCCTCCGGGGGCATTCCCCCATATTTCCGCGCTCCATTAGGCCGGCTTGTCTTCCGGCAGGGTTTCGCCGATGGCAAGGCGGCAAATGTCGCTGATCATGTAGTTGGCCATCCCCGCCCCCTTTACCTTCTTGCCCAGGGTCCGGTAGCACATGGGGCAGAGATATACCATCGCCTCCGCACCGTGGTCCTTAGCGTCCTGAATATTTTTGTCCCGGAAGGGCTCGAAGTTCTTGCCCCGGGGAAAGAGTTTCAGGTTCGGTCCCGCCAGTTCGACGCCGCAGCAGAGGGCGTTGATTCCATCATACTGGCGGGCGACGCGCTCCACACCGATGAGGGCAAATATTTCATTTAAGTAATGATCCTTCTCCGGGGTGTAGCGGGAGGCGCAGGGGCGCTGATAGGCGACCTTCATGCCCAGCTTATTGATTCGCTCCGGATGCTCCTTCAGGTAATCTGCCAGGTATTCGAGAATGGAGACGGGGCGGAAGGGCAGCTTGATGCCGAATTCCGGGGCCATGCCCTTCAGCAGGGCGTAGCAGTCGTCATGGACGAAGACGATTTCTTTAGCCCCTGATTTGGCCAGGTTGTCGACCAATCCCTGGAGACGGTCCCGCATGATGGATTCATCACCCATGTGGGCGAACAGGACATTGCAGAAATAATGGCGCCCCTTGAGCACCGGCAGTTCCTGGAAGAGGCTCCCCTGGATCGCCCAGGGCATGCTGCCATCCATGACGCAGGTGGACATGACCCGGTCCTTCGGTGGTTCTATGGCTTTCGGTTCCCCCTCTGCCTTGAAGCGATCGGCCATCTGGGAGCGCAAGGCCGGATCGGTAAAATCGCCCGCCTCTTCCATCTTATTCAGGATCAGGTCAAAGGGCCGGGCGTCCTTGGGACAGTATTCATTGCAGGCGATACAGGTTACACAATCATAAATCCAGTCAACCTTTTCCCCCTGGACCAGCTTCCGGAAGGCATCCCCTCCCGTTTCTGCATTGAAATCGAGATAATGGCACTTCGCTAAACACTTGCCGCAAAAATCGCACTTCTCTTCGTGAAACATAACAACCTCCAGTTTTTTTTCGTAGAATAAATTGAATCCCCATTACGAACAGCAACTTCCCGGTCTCCCGCAGGAGTGGGGAGTGCCGCAGCATCCACCGGGAAGAGACGCCTCACGGCCAGGGGAAGTCGTCAGCGAACTGTGGGCAGACATGAGCTTTCCCAGGTAGTCTCCCCCACACTTTTTGCAGGTTATGGGGTCACCATCCCTCCGTAAGAGTAATTCACTCATTTCTCCGCAGGTCTTACACCGGTATTCGTAAATCGGCATTTTTCTCTATCCTTGCGTATTGTATGTGTTTTCGTTTTTGTGGTACCCTGTCGTCCCTAATGACCGCATCCCCCTTGATGCCCGGCACAGGTATTCTCCATGGAAAATTCGGGTAATCTGTTGGTCATCAATAAATCGATATTCCCCTTTATTGTACCAGCCATAGACCCGTAAACCTTGATTCCGGCGGCATTTAGTTTCATGAGTGCGCCGCCCCCGATACCGCCCACAACAACAGCGCCCACGTTCTGGCCGCCCAAAGCCATAATAGGATTGCATGCTCCGTGGGCATGGATCATATCCCTATTGTTAACCAGTTCTATGCTTTGGTGCTCCGTATCCACGACCATAAAAGCGGGGGCCGATCCGAAATGGCCGAACACGGCGCTGTCCATACCTTCATCCTTTTGAACTGCAAAACACACCTTCATGCTGCTTCTCCTCTTTTACAGATGCTTGTTCTATCTTGAGAGCCTTGCCATTGACGATGGCGTCAGCCACTTTACGCCGGGCATATTTCAGAATCCTGCCGAATGTTGCCCTGGAAATGATCATCTTCTTCGCGGCATCTTCGTGATACATGCCTTCATAGTCGGCAAGGCGAATCGCCTCTAACTCGTCCATGTTGAGACCGGTTTCCTCCAGTTGGAAAAGGGGTATCCCCCGGGGTTTAAAATACAATGCGCGAGGGTTGCAGCCGACGAATCTGCATTTCTTTGGTCTGCTCATAGAGGGTTTATAAGCATATGCTCATAACTATGTCAAGCGGGATTATCAGGAATAACCGGATATGGTCTTCTACCGGATGCTATTTGAAAGGAAGCATGTGTGCCAAAATTGCCGAATACTAAATTTCCAGTAGTCAACAAGACAGCTCTGAATCTATTTCATCACAAGGCATGACAGGCCGCGCATTCCAATGTCGTCTTTCCCCCCTCCTTATGGGCTTTGTGGATTGCCGCAGAAAATTTACTGGCCTCGGCCCGGGCCGGATCGGGGGCATGACAGGACAGACAGGAATTAGCAGCTGCGGCGCCCACGTCAGGATGAGTTTTCGGCATGATGACCTTATAGTCCTTATGACAAAAACCACAGGGTTTTTCCTTCAGCGGTGGTCCTCCCGCGAAAACAGTCATTGAGAAAACCACGGTTAGAATGATAACGCCACTGACAGCAGCAACCGATTTTTGCCATGTTTTCATCGTCATTTATCCTCCTCAGGTATTGTTGTATTACGTTCCTTCCCCTGTTCCCATTTTTTCATAGTAGCGAGTATGGCATCCGCTCCTGGCGACTGTCTTGCGCCCGGCTTATTCTGCCTCTTCTTTCGGGATCATTTCTTCCGGTTTAACCTGTTCGGCATCAACGGGGACGGCGCCGGGAGGCGTAGTTCCCTCCAGGAAGCTTTCGTAAATTGCGCCCCGGCCGGAAGAGGGGGCGCCCGTTTTCGGATCTACCTTGACAAAGACGATGCCTTCCGGCACGGGGAAGGTCTCGATCGGCGTCCCGGATAGGGCCTGGGACATGAAATACAACCAGATCGGGGCTGCCGCCCGACCCCCGACTTCATGTTGACCGAGGGATCTTTCCTGGTCGAAGCCTACCCATACCCCCGTGACCAGGGACGGCGTAAAACCGAGGAACCAGGCGTCCCTGACATCGTTGGTCGTTCCCGTCTTTCCCGCCACCGGCCGGCCAATGCTTTTGACCCGCCTCCCGGTTCCGCTTTCTACAACGTCCTGCATGATATAGGAAGAGATAAAGGCGATCCGGGAATCGATGACCTGTTCCACAATGGGTTGGTTCTCCTCGAAGACATGGCCGGTCCGATCAACAATCTTCGTGATAAAATAGGGTGTTACCCGCTTACCCTGATTGGCCAGGACACCGAAGCCCCGTACCATCTCCAGCAGGGTCACGCCGGAACTGCCCAGGGCCAGGGAGAGGTTTCGGCTCAGAGGGGAAGTGATCCCCATCACGTTGGCATAGGAGACGGCGTAATCGACGCCGATATCCTGCAGAACCTTAATGGTTATTACGTTCCGGGATTGGACGATGGCGTTTCTCAGGGTCGTGGGGCCCTTGAATTTCCCGTCGAAGTTCTTCGGCTGCCAGAGGCCGCCGGGTTTGGAGGGGTCGGGGAATTGAATCGGGTCGTCGACAAATCGTGTCGAAGGGG
>JBAYKV010000218.1:0-5767 GCA_041664405.1 Syntrophales bacterium | reverse complement strand
CAGACATGGTTCGGAGTAAACCTCGACTGGGAATCCCACTATGGCACGGATGATTTTCAGGATCGCTTCGGTCGGGATTTGATCCAGACGAGCACTCTGGGACAGCATTGCGGAACAATCCCGGTTGTGTTGGGATCATTGGGAGTCAGGGGGAATAATCTTTCCGAAAAAGACAAAGGTCGGATACTCAGAACCCTCGCAGGGTGTCTTCTGACACATGAAGTGAAAGACTGGGCGATCGGTTGGGGAAATGACCCTGTTTACAGGCAAGTCCTCCGCATCCTGTACCAATTCGGCTACGGCGAACCAGGCTGTCGGACGTATAACTATTGGCAGAAAAACTATCCGGTCGCGGTTCATGGCATCGATTCCACCTCTCTGCTGCTCGCAAAGGACGGCGAGGCATTGATCGTGATCGCAGATTACGGCAAGGGAGGCAAAGGCGATCTCTCGCTGGATGCCACGGCGCTCAATCTGAAGGAAAACGGAAAATTCTACAACGCCGAAACCGGTGGAAATTTATCGGCCGAGAAGAACTCGTGTGCTTTTGAGATAAAGAAGCACGATTTCATGATCATCCACTACCGTTGAACGCGCGTCAGGCAATTCGGCGAAGCTTTCAAAAGAAACAATGTGATGTCCGTGCTTTCATATGAATAGGAACCGTAGCGAACGATGCCATAGGCCGCGTGGATTCACCTTGGTCGAATTGCTTGTGACAATCGCTATTGTCGCCATATTGGCAACCCTGTTGATTCCTGTACTAAAAAGCGCGCAAGCCTCGGCCAAATCAGCGGTCTGTTTGAACAATCTGAAGCAAATCCGGACATACCTTCAGCTCTACGCCAATGATAACGACGGTTATTTGCCTAAAGTGTGGGACGGCGTAAAACACTGGAATGTCGTGCTTTGTGATACGGTTGGGGCTCCAGATATTGCGGCACGTAAAAACTTTGCTTTTTGGCACTGCCCCTCGTGGGGACCTGCTGCCAGCGATTGCTTTCCTCTTCATCCTTCCTACAGTGTGAACTTCTGCTACGGATTGACACTAAATGCATCCAGCTCCTTGCCCGCGGATAAACTTGTCAATCTGCCTGCAACAACCATTCTTGTGGCCGATACTATCTATTTTGACGCCGGTCCGTCAAAATTGCCTTGGCAAGGTTATTTCTTTTATCGGAACGTCCCCACAACTGTGCAGATGATTCATCTCCGCCATAAGCAAAGAGCAAATGCTGTCTTTGTTGACGGTCACGCAGCTAGTCTCAGTAAGCAGGATGTTCTGGATTCCGGTGTGATCAGTGTCTCCGATTACGGTGGCAAATAAAAGAATATAATTAAAATATGAAAGTACTCATAGCAGGCATCGGGCTGATGGCAGTGGTCATGGCGGCAAGAGGAATGGATGGGCAATATCCAGATTCAGTCGACGTAAGTTGCGGAAAACTCGAAGTCAGGCTTGGTGCAGCCACATTCTGGAACATGAACCGGGTGGTATACGATCAATTGCCCATAAGTGCGGATCTGACACACGCTTATTGGGGAACTGTTTTTGAATTTCCTGAAATCGGATTGATCGGGTCCGGACACAAGGACAAAGACAACACCTCGGAAAAAATCATTGATCTTCGAATGATTGCCGACGGGGAACCTGTCTCACTGCAAGGTGTCACCGGTCCGAAGAAGATTGTGTGCGGCGAATTTCGGATGGAGAAGCGCGCGCAGGTGAAAGACATCGAGTTCAACTATAGTTTAACCATAAAAAACGACCAATTAACGGAAGTCTGCACGCTAAAAGCGGCTCGAGATACTCCGCTGAACCTCATGTACAATTTCATGCATCCCTGGTCCGACCAAATGACGGATTATTATATTCAGGTTAACGAAGGGGTGCCCAAACAGGGCAAATTCTTGGCCGATGACAAATTTCCTCACCAAAATCCATTCATTTGGGTGGCGCTATATAATGCAAATACCGGCGCCGGAATAGTTTCGAAGGCCGCGGGGGAGGATGTCCGTCTTTTCTTGTGGGATCGAAAACAATACAAAAAAACGTATCTTTGTTCATTTTATAGAAAAACCATGCCTGCCGGACAAGAGGTGTCTTACAAAATGACAACCGATTTTTTCAAGTCGCCCCAACCCGATTGGCCCAAGGTGGCAGAAGAAAAAGCCAGACAACAATAAACGCAATTTTAAAACTATCTATGAACATCACATTTATCGGCGGCGGCTCCTATCGAACAGTTCCGATTGTCCGGGCCGCAATGCAGGAAAAGCAGATTTTTGACAACGGCGAAATTCGACTGGTGGATTTCAATCTGGAGCGCGTTGAAGCCGTTGCAAAAATGATCAAAAAGACTCCGGAATACAAACAGGTTCACTGCAAAATCACCTTCACGGACAAACTGGAGGAAGCTCTTCCTGGCGCGGACATGGTCAGTGTCAGTTTTCCTGTCGGTTCCTATAAAACCTGTGAACTCAGCAATGAAGCGTCCCTGAAAAGAGGGTTTTTTGGCGGCGACCAAATCTCCTTAAGCGGGGCATTCCGTTCGCTGACCGGGGGCGCCATACTTCTGGACATAGCCAGAAAAATGGAAAAACATTGTCCGGACGCCTGGCTTGTTGATTTTGCCAATCCGGTGGCCGTCTACAGTGGACTGATAAACAACCATACAAAGATAAGGGCGCTTGGCATCTGCGGCGGATTTGTGAACCATCGGTGGGACCTGAATCGTCTCATATTCGACAAGGATGAGTGCCGTAATGATTTCAAGGTGGTATCCGCCGGGGTCAATCATCTGAGTTTTATATTGAGAGGCACATGCAAGGGGCAGGATCTTTATGAACTGATAGGGAAACGCTTGGCGCAGAAGGACTGGGACCCTTGTCAAATCACGAGCTACCCGGCTGCTGAAGCTCACATCCACTATGCGCTGCGGATCCTGGCGGACATGTACAAGCGATTCGGCCGAATCATATTCTCCACAGAATGGGATGGGATGTGTAATCTTTATTTTGAGAAGTCCATGGAGCATTTCTGCAAGAATTATATTCCCAAAACGCCCGCTATGATCGAAGAGGCATTCAAGAAAGCGTCCATTGCAAGGCAACACCATGATGCCCAATTCAAATCGTTCCTTGATCAGGATCTTGATCAGGCATTCTGGGATATGGATCTCATTAAAAATCCCGACTTTGCAGCCAATCCGAATGACGTGACTGTGATCATATTGAAGGCCCTTTCAGGCGTCTCACGCGAATGGCTCGCCGCCAGTTTCCCAAATCGCGGGGCAGTCAAAGGCTTCAAAGACAGAACGGTTCTTGAGTACTCCATGTTCCTCGATAAGGACGGCATAACGCCGGAACCAGATTTGGAGGTGCCTGACTGTTTCCATGGCTTGGTAAGCTCGCTTGCCACCCACCAGACTCTTCTTGGCGACGCGATCGTATCGAAGGATCCGAGAATTCTTTCCCAGGCCTTGTTTGCGTATCCGATTCATCAAAACACCAGCGAATCCAAAGCATTATGCACGGAGCTCCTGAAGATTCACGAAAAAGAGATCGCTCCGGAATTTCAGGGCGCAAAGGACTATCTATGATCCTTCAAAACTTCGAAAAGAAGAATAAGAAGATACAGGAATCTTTTCTGAAGTTGAACGCCGATCCGGAAAGATTCCGCCGCCGCCTTAATTTTTCATGGAGCAACTGGGGCTTCGGGATGGAACCGCTTCGAATTAGCGCGGAACGTCTTGAGAAAGCCGGGATAAAATACATAGAGCTTCATGGTAATCATTACGGCAGAGATCTGGGATACAAGGCAAGCCAGACCTTGAAAATACTTGACGATTGCGGGTTACGAGTTTCAGGCATATGCGGGATATTTTCGGCGGATAACGACTTGTCGAGCAGCCGAGGTATTCACCGACAATCGGCGATTGATTATCTCAGGCGCGAGCTGGACTTCGCCGAAGAAGTGCAGGCCTCGTATATTCTAGTAGTGCCTGCCGCAGTGGGCCGACCAGTTCCATATGATGACATGGAGCTCCAACGCAGCGCGGAAACTTTGCGGATGGTTGCTGGCGATTTTCTGAAAAAGAATATCAAAGCCGCGGTAGAACCTATTCGTTCTGACGAAGTAAGCATTGTGCATACAATTTCCGAGGCCATAAAATACATAGAAGCTGTAGGACATCCCGGTGTCCGCCACATAAATGCGGATGTCTATCACATGCAGTCAAGTGAGGCTCATGCTGGTGAGGCTATTCTGGATGTCGGCGATATGCTTGTGAATCTGCATCTGGCTGACAGTAATCGTGGCGCATTGGGAGAAGGGTCTCTTGACTTGGATGCTATCATTAAAGCTCTCTATGTGATTGGATACAACAGCGAAGGCCGCTTTGTAACGCTTGAGCCTTTGGGCGCTGGTGGCAATCCGTATTCGGCAATGTTCGAAAAGCCTGATCCAAAAATGCTCGATCGCCTTGTTCTTAATTCGGTTAATTATTTCAAGGAAAGAGAAGAACAGGCGATCGGAATGTGCCTGGAGCGCGCTTAATGAAAAACACCTTCAGATTATGACGACAACAACAAAACGGGCATTTGGTCCAACCTGTCGGCTGGCGAATACCCGCCATCTCTCAAATGAAACTTATCAGGTCACGCAGCGGATATGAACGCCACTGACCTGGTGGTAAAAGGGGCAGCGCGATTCACTGTGATCAGCCCCATCTGCGTGAGGATGGAGTATGCTCCTCGGTTCGGATTCGTTGATGCGCCTACACTCTTCGTCATCGACCGCCGGGCACGTTGCGCCGACGCACGGATCATGGAGGAAGGCGGCTCCCTTGTGGTTGACACCGGAAACATCCGTGTCGAGTACTGCGACGATGGGGAACCGTTTCACGCCGGCAACCTTCGCGTTCTCGTTCGCGAGGACGGTCGTGAGGTCTCCTGGACCCCGGGCATGAAAAACGAACGGAACCTGGGCGGCCCCCTCGCCACGCTTGATGGCATTAAAGAGGAGGTCCCGCTGCCCGACGGCCTTCTTGCAAGGGATGGCTGGCATCTCATTGACGACTCGGGCAAGCCGATCCTCATTGATGGCTGGATCCAGCAGCGCCCGGGCGGCAGCTATGCTGGTTTTGACTGGTACTTCTTCGGCTACGGCTCTGACTACAAGGCAGCACTGTCCACTCTCACCACCATTTCAGGGCCCGTTCCCCTGCCTCGCAAGCACGTGCTTGGTTCGTGGTATTGCCGGTGGCACACCTATACCGCGGACGACTTTCGCGCCATTGTCGCCGAGTACCGCAAAAATGGATTCCCCCTGGACATCATGGTCATGGACATGGACTGGCACACCCTCAAAGACGCCAACACCGGTTACGGCCATGCAGGTATGCTCGGTTGGACCGGTTACACTTGGAATAGGGCACTGATACCCGACCCCGACGGACTGCTAAAGGAATTCAAGAACGACGGGGTCTTTGTGACCCTCAACGACCATCCCTGCGACGGCGTTCGCGAGCACGAGGAGTGCTATCCCGAGTTCATGCGGATTGTTGGGAAAAGACTTGATGGCCGCAAGGAGCTCCCCTATGACGCTGGCGACCGCAGCTACATGGATGCCATCTTCAATGCCGCACTCGCCCCTCTGGAGCGCCAGGGGGTTGATTTCTGGTGGGTGGACTGGCAGCAGGACTACATCCAGCCGTTCGTCCGCGGAGTTCCCAACCTTCGCCACCTTCCGTGGCTCAACAATCTT
>JBAYKV010000217.1:0-5804 GCA_041664405.1 Syntrophales bacterium | reverse complement strand
GGGGTGATCCGGAAAAGGTCCGCTTTATGGTGGATCACGGTCTGGAGGGACTCCAGTGGCTTGAGAAATTAGGCGTCGTATTTGAACCGAAGGTTTATACCGTCGTCGGTGCGCTCTGGCCGCGCAGCCATGACCCGGCGAATAAGGGCCGCGGCGGGGCGATTGTCAAGGTCCTCAAGGATCAGGTGGACAAGCGGAAAATCCCCGTCCTTATGCCTTACTCCCTCACCGGTATTGTCCGCGCGAAACCAATCACCGGGGAAGTACTCGGTGTTGAGGTCCTGTACCGCGGGAAGAAGATCTACATCAAGTCAAACCGGGCGGTTATCCTGTCCACCGGCGGTTTTGGGGCAGATGTTACCATGCGCTCCAAATACAATCCCCGCTTGGACGCCGAAGTCCCCACGACGAACGTCAAAACGGCTACGGGCGAAGCGATCACCTATGCCGAGGATCTGGGAGCCGATGTCATCGGCATGGACTTCATCCAACTCCTCATTGCCTGTAACTTCTATACGAAACGATACGGCTCCCTGACCAACTTGGGCATTGACTCGGCCATCTTCATCAATACGGACGGCAAGCGTTTCGTGGCTGAGGATTCTCGCCGCGATGTAATGGCCGAGGGGATCCTGAAGCAGCCGAAAAAGGTGCTCCTCTGGGTGGCTGACGACCGCTGCCAGAAGCGCTTCAAGGCCGAAGCTACGGAGAAGATTATCAAGGACGGTCTTGCCTTCCGGGCCGACACCCTGGAGGGACTGGCAAAGATCCTGAAAGAGAAATTTTCCATTCCCGAGGATGTTTTCCTGGCGACGGTCCGCAATTACAACGAATCGGTGCAGAAGGGAAAGGATGAGGCCTTCGGGAAAAAAACAGCGAATCTCAAAACCATAGAAAAGGGACCTTTCTTTGCAAGCCCCACCCAGGCCGGCGTTCACCATACCATGGGCGGACTGCGCACCAAAGGGACAACGGGTCAGGTTATGGACCGGTACGGAAAAATCATTCCCCGTCTTTATGCAGCGGGGGAGGTAACCGGCGGCGTCCATGGCACTAATCGCCTGGGCGGCAACGCGACGACAGACTGCATCGTCTTTGGCCGGTTGGCCGGAATCAGCGCGGCAAAGGAGAAGTGACGGAGCTTTATCAAGCAGCACTAAAGAAGGCCGGTCTCTTGAGGCCGGCCTTCTTTTTCATTCCGCCAAGAGCGACATCCAGCGATGGTGTCATGGCTGCGGTAAGACCGTATCCGGGAGGATTATGTCCATACCAGTCCCGGCGAAAGCGGTCTTTACTATAAAACCGCGTACTTCAAGCTGGCTAAAGGGAGCGATGGCAAAACATACGTGGTTTGTTCGGGAAAATTTAAAGACAAACCTTGAATATCCTCAAGATGAAAGAAACCTATGATCGTAAGCATGTGGAAGTCTCTTCATGATGTCCATCTACCGCCTCGTTCCCTTTCCCGTCTTTTTCATCCGGCGGAAAATATTCGGGCATAAAATCCCTCTTTTGGCCAGTTTCAAGCTTACCTACCGCTGCAACCTTGCGTGTGTCGCATGTCCCTTTCATCGTCGTGCGGTCGAAGAAAGTGCCCACATGAGCTGGCTCTCGGCCATAACCTTACTCGACGCATTGAAGCGCCTGGGAACCATGATTGTAGTCTTTGAAGGCGGAGAGCCGCTTCTGTGGCAGGATGGCAGCTATAATCTGTACGATTTGATCGACTACGCCAAAAGGCACTTTCCCCGGGTCGCCGTGACCACAAACGGCACCTTCCCTCTCGATGTGCCGGCGGACATCCTATGGGTAAGCCTGGACGGATTAAAGGAATCGCAAGACCGGCTCCGCTCCCGATCTTTCGACAAGGTTTGGTCGAACCTCCGCACATGCAGACATGGCCGTCTTTTCGTTCACTTTACTATCAACCGGGAGAATCGAAACGACATCCGGCCGCTTTTGGAAAAACTGAAAGACATAAGGGCATTCAGTGGCATGACCGTGCAGCTCTTCTACCCCTATGGGCAGGGAGAGGCGCCTTTGGCCTTATCAGATGATGAACGCAGAGATGTTCTGGAAGATGTGATCAAAATGAAGAAGCAGGGTTTCCCGATTCTCAACTCTGCCGGGCGTCTGAGCGCCATGATCAGAAATGACTGGCGGTGTCATGATGATATTCTCATTAATGTTGATCCCGATGGCACCATCACACGGGGCTGTTACGTCAAAAACCGAGGTGTGATCAATTGCCGGGCCTGCGGTTTTTCTCCCGTTTCCGAGGCCTCGGGCGCCATAGACCTCCTTCCCGGATCCTTGATGGCTGGATGGTCGATTTTCTTAAAGTGATTCATCGCTTGGGATCCTTTGTGAGTAAGCTTTTTTAATAAATATTTGATCAAGGACAGCTTAACTGATAACAAGGCGATATCGGAGGCAGGCGTGCCAAGGATGCTGGCGGTAAAGGTTAAGGGGGAGGATGGGGATGCCGAAAGTAGCGCTGGTCCGATGCGAAAGCTATGAAGATGAAGAGGTCAGAAGCGCTGTCGGGCGCGGCCTCAGTCTCATCGGCGGTGTGGGAATATTTGTGAAGCGGGGGCAGCGCCTCCTCCTGAAACCCAACCTGCTCGTTGGTGAGTCGCCGGAAAAGTGTGTGACCACCCACCCCTCCGTTTTTAGGGCCGTTGCCGAAATCATCAAGGGAACCGGCGTAGTGGTGAGCTACGGTGATTCCCCAGCCATTGGAAGCACCTCCTCCGCCGCAAGAAAATGTGGCATCCGCGCCGTAGCAGAAGATCTCGATATTCCCGAGGCGGATTTCAAAACCCCCGTAGAGGTATTTTTTGAGAAGGGTGTACAGAACAAAAAATTCATCGTGGCGAAGTCCGTATTGGACAATGATGTTGTCGTGAGCCTCCCGAAGCTGAAAACGCATGGCTTCGAGAAGTTTACCGGGTGCGTGAAGAATCAGTTTGGGTGCATCCCCGGCGTGCGCAAAGGCGAGTACCACATGAAGCTCCCCAACGCCGCACAGTTCGCCCAGATGCTTGTCGACCTGAATAATTACGTAAATCCCGCACTCTATGTGATGGACGGGGTATGGGCGATGGAGGGCAACGGGCCACGCGGTGGGACACCCCGTAAAATGAACATTCTCCTTTTTTCAAGCGACCCGATTGCCCTGGACGCGACCGTATGCAGGATCATCGAAGTGGATCCCGAGCATGTACCCACAATAACGATGGGCTACAAGAGCGGTTCCGGAACTTATCTGGAGAAAGAGATCGAATTGGTGGGCGACGATCTCGACAGCTTCCGTCTTCCCGACTTCGATATTAAGCGCTCCCCTCTCACACCCTACCGGGACAGTGGCGTCATGCGCTTCCTGGGTAACCGCTTTGTCCCCCGTCCCGTCATCGACGCGGAGAAGTGTGTGGCCTGCGGCGTATGCGTGACGATTTGCCCCACCGCTCCCAAATCGGTCGACTGGGTTGCAGGCGATCGACAGAGGCCGCCCAGGCACAATTATAAAACATGTATTCGGTGCTATTGCTGCCAGGAACTCTGCCCCGAGGGCGCAATCGACATCCGGTATCCGCTTGTCAGGCGTATCTTCGGGCGAAGCAGGTAATGAATAAAGGATGATCCAGGAAAACATGGCTGAGCTTTCAACCCAATGGCTCCTCTGTCCCCCGATTTCTAACGCCTCGCGCTAAGCAATGTCCCGACGACCCTTTCCAGATGGACTAACGTATTGCATTCCTGCAAAAGATGGCAATAAGGCGCGTAGGTCTTGATTTCGGAATCACCGGTACCCCAGAAAGGTTTGGTCTCAGGGTTAAGCCAGATCAACCGTTTGCATCTTTCCCCGATGGCCTTGAGAACCTCGGCGCGAGGGGGGTTGAAATTGTTTCTGGCGTCCCCGAGGATAACTACGGTGGTATCTTTGGTTACCAGGTGCAGGTGGTGATCTCTGAAGTTGGTGAACATGGTATTGTAATCGCTCTTCCCCCTTATGATCGGAAGGCTCGGATCGGTCGTGATTTTTGACAGGGCCTCTTCGATGCTGTACCGGTCGAAGATATAGCTGGCCTCGATCATGTTCGAATAGAAGATGAAGGTGTGAATCTTGCCGATTCGTTTATTGAGGCCGTAAATAAAAAGCATCAAAAAACGCACCGTCCGCAACACCGAGCGGCTGATGTCACAGATCACGATTACATCAGGGCGGTTCTCTTTTTTCTTTTTCCACAGGGGGGCAAATAAAAAACCGCCGTAGGAAACACTTTTTCGCAGAGTTTTTTTGTAATCCAGTTTGCCGCGGTTTGCGGTCTTCAGTCTTCGGGAATGTCTGTCTTCGAGCTGCCTGATGAGTCTCTGAATCAGCCCGTCCATCCTGTGAAAATGGCGCAATTCGATTTGGGACAGGGGTGTAGTTTTCAGAAACTGGTCCTTGGAATCCACGCCGTCGGCGTTCAGTTGAAGCTGCTGCTCCACATAATCTTTTACGGTTTGCACCAGATCATCGCGGCCCTTTTCCAGCAACTCCGCCGTCTGCTGGGAAAGACCCGATCCGGTGGAGTTTTTTATCTGCCCAACCATCGCCTCCATGCCCGGCATTCCCATTTGATTCAGGATTTTCATGGTGAAGAGGCTTTTTTGCATGGGATTTTTAATGGAGGAGACATTTGCCATCCGGCCGGCCTCCGTCATCAACGCGGCAAGCTGCCCCTTATCGTCCTTTAAGACCAGGGCGGAAAGCTGGTCTTTCAGAGCTTCCGGGTAAGCCTCCGGATTGTGGGTGTTTGCCTTTTTCGGGGACTGGAAAAAGTTGAAAGAAAAAAAACTGTCGAAACAGGAATCGAAAATATTCTTTTCGGCATGGCTCTTGGCAAGCGATGCAGACAAAGCCTCTTTAAACAGGCGGCGATTATCATAGCCCATTATCTGTGCGGCAGACACCGCATCGAGACTTTCGGATATCGATACCCTCACGCCCGCCTTGCGCAAGACGGTTATGAAATCTCCCAAAACGCCTTCCAAATCATTCTCCTGTCATGCCGTCATCTGCCTTTAGCGCCTCCGCAGTTAGGCTGACAAGCCTCTCCTCGGCCACCCTTATATCTTCCTCGTGTTTTAAGATGACATTCAGGGTTTTGCCGACAAGCTCTCCGTTCAGGCTCTCAGCATGCATAAGCAACAATACCCTCGCCCAGTCGATGGTTTCACTGATGGAGGGGGGTTTTCTGATATCGAGCGCGCGGACAGCCTGAATAAAAGCGACCAGCTGTTTTCTCAACTTCTCTCCGATCTCCGGAAGGCGGGTCTTTATAACCTCCCTTTCCAGTGCGGCACTCGGGTACGGGATATAGAGATGGAGGCAGCGTCTTTTCAGCGCCTCGCTCAGTTCCCTGGCGCTGTTGCTGGTGAGAAAAACCAGCGGTTTGCGCACGGCTTTAATTGTGCCGATTTCCGGGATCGAGACCTGAAAATCAGACAGCACCTCCAGCAGGAAAGCCTCAAACTCCTCATCGGCCTTGTCTATCTCGTCTATGAGCAGCACCACCCCCTCCGGCTGTTCCAGAGCCTTGAGAAGCGGACGGGGTTCGAGAAAATGGGGGGAGAAGAAGATGTCGTCGTATTGATGGAGCTTTTCGATTGAATCGGCAAGCTTGTCCTGCGTGTTCATGATCGTGTCGAGCTTGTCTTTCAGAAGCTGGGTGTAAAGGAGCTGCTTTCCGTATTTCCATTCGTATAACGCCTTTGATTCATCGAGCCCTTCATAGCACTGGATTCTGATCAGCGGC
>JBAYKV010000216.1:0-5829 GCA_041664405.1 Syntrophales bacterium | reverse complement strand
TCTTTTGTCTATGGCTTCCTGAATCCACTTGAAGGAAACAGGGTGATTGGAAGCGGGGTTGCTTCCCATGATGAGGATCACATCCGCATTGCGGAAATCGACCCAGTGATTTGTCATCGCGCCACGTCCGAACGACTCTGCCAGAGCCGGTACAGTTGGGCTGTGTCAGATACGGGCCTGATGTTCAATATAGACCAAGCCCAACCCCCTCAGAAATTTTTGATACGTGAAGCATTCCTCAAGATCCATGGCCGCGCTGCCGACGGAAGCAATCCCCTCTGTCCGGTTGACAAGCTCGCCCTTCTCATTGTTGGTCTTGAAGCTGACGTCACGGCTTCTCTTGACATTTTCCGCAATCTTCTCAAGGGCCCACTCCCAGTCCACTTCCTTCCATTCCGTTGCGAATGGCGCTCTGTAGAGAGGCTTGCCCAAGCGGTTCTCATTGACGGCCATCTGGTAGATGGAACCACCCTTACTGCACAGCGATCCCCTGTTGATGGGGCTGTCCGGGTCGCCTTCCGTGTTGACAACCTTGCCTTGCCGGGTGGAGACGATAATGCTGCAGCCGACAGAACAGTATGGGCAGATCGTCGTGGTCTCTTTTGCATACTTGACCTTCAGGGGCTGAGCGAAGGCGGATACAGGCTTCAGGCTGATGCCGAGGCCGGTGGTCGCCAGCACAGCACCGGAGATCTTCAAGAAACCTCTTCTGCTGACATCCATAAAAATGCGCTCCTTTCTTAGGTATTGATTCACATGGTTGCGTCCATCGACTCACCCTTTCCGAGCATGGGAGGCGGCGCCGTTTCCAGCAACGCCCATTGTCCACCCTTTCATTGAGAAACTCTTTAGAAAAAGCGGATCGGAGAGCAGGATGCACTTGGTCTTTCAAACAGGCCTGAAATAACCGGCTCCCTATATATTTAATGCCTGCAAGTGTCAAGATGTTTTTGGGCAAATTTACAAGGATTTCGCCTACTTATGTCATTTATGACATATGTCTAATCTTTACTTATAAAGCAGCGATTTCTACGCTGTTGAACGATCACGATAATAGTCGCACACCTAAGAAAGCAAAATGAAGAGATTGGTCAAGCGGAATACAAGGAGGGGGGCCGTGTTCGGTCACGGCCCCCCTGATGGTTATGCAATCGGTTATCCCTTTGCGGCATTGGTGCCGGCAATGCGACCAAATACTACGCAATCTGCCGTTGCGTTCGTTCCGAGCCTGTTTGACCCATGAATGCCTCCGGCAACTTCTCCGGCAGCGTAGAGTTTCGGGATGACAGCGCCAAAGATGTCAATGACCTGGGTGTTCTTGTTGATCCTCAGACCGCCCATGGTGTGGTGAACTGCCGGCCACTGCGCGACGGCGTAAAAAGGTCCCTTGTCAAGGGGAAGCATCGCTTTGTTGATCGGTTTGTTGAAATCGGGATCTTTCCCCTCTGTTAGATAGCGATTGTGATCGCTGACCGTCTTCTCAAGTACATCGGCGGGGAGGCCGATTTTTTTTGCAAGCTCTCCGACCGAACCCGCCGTGACAAAACGGCCTTTTTTCAAGCCGGCGTCCAGTTCCTCCTGTTTATAGCCCATCAAGGGAACCATGGCGGCGCTGACGATGGTATAGGTGGGCTTCATGCCGGGTCCCAGGTTGGTCTGTGCGAAGGCGCAGACGTCGCGGCGCTCCAGTTCACTGACAAAACGTTTCCCGTTCTTGTTGACATAAATAGCACCGCGGCCTGGACCGCTGAACGGAAACACGGCGGGAGTATCCAAGGTGCCTGTATTCGGATCGGCAAAGGGATAGAGCTGGATAAAGTTCAGCTGCAGGGCATCGGCGCCGACGGCCTGGGCAAACCGGATCATTTCGCCGGTTGCGCCCTTGTGGTTCGTGCAGTTGAAGTCCCCCGTGAGCTTGGGATAGTGAGCCATCCGCATCTTGACATCCTGGCTGAACCCGCCGGAAGCCAGAATAACGGCCTTTTGGGCCTTGAGATTCAACGTTCTCCTGCCCCTTTTGACTTCTAACCCCAGGACGGGGCTCTTCGGATCGGCGTCTTTGCGCCATATCCAGGTGACTTCCGAACCGAGGATCATTTTTGCGCCGCGTTTCTCTGCGATCTTTTTGAGAGCTTCGGTATAGTCCTTTCCCCACATTGTTTCAGAAAAATGGCAACGGTAAGCCGTGTGTCCGCCGCCTTTGGTCAATACATCACGAAGTTTGAGACCGCCTTCATCGATCATCCAGTTCAGGGCGTCCGGCGATTCACTGACCATAACCTGCACAAGCTCGGGCATGTTGTAATAATCGCCCCCCTTCAGGGTGTCGTCGAAATGCTGTTTCGCGGTGTCGTCACCCAGGTTCAGTTTCTTACGAAGGTGCAATTTGTCATCGTAGGCCCCGTAGCCCCCGCCGTTGATGATGGAGTTTCCTCCATAAATGGGCATTTTTTCCAGGATCACCACTTTGGATCCCGCCCCCGCCGCTTCGGCCGCCGCTGCCAGTCCTGCAAACCCGGAGCCGACCACCACGACATCCCAGGTCTCATCCCACTTTTTGGGAAGCTTTTTTATCATAGCCTCCGCTGTTCCCGGTACGGCCATGTTCAGGGCCAGACCTCCGCCCACCGTCATTGCACCCAGGGCTACAGCACCTTTCAGGATGGAACGTCGGCTTACACCTTCGCTTTCCAGCTTCTCATTGATCTCTTCTTCCATCATAAAACACCTCCATATCGAATGTAAAGTTGTTGGTAGACAAATCCACTCTATCCAATTCCGGGGCATCCCGGCACCCAACTCCAACGCATTTGATGACTTCCGACAGGAGCATCAAATGAATCCTTTTTTCAGGGACAGCTATCATCCCATGATGACAAACGTATAGAGTAAGGGCACACCGCTGTCCATAAGACAAAATATGAAAAATGCATAGGACAGCCATAATCGTGGAGAGATTTCAGTCACGTAACATGATTTAAGTCGGCCATGCCCTCTTTCGGGAAGAACGTATCAATGTTTCTCTTCATCTCGGCAAGCCAGTCGTTTCGCTGAATTTCGGTGCTGGTAACAACAACGCCGAACATGCGGCGATAAAAATTGGGGACCCCACAGAGACCGAAGATGCAATTCTTCCAGATTGTTTCCAGTGGGTCGCCGAAAACCTTCAGTTCCCGCGCTATTTCCGTATTCGACGTATTGAAGACAAGGGCGGCTTTGGCTCTCAGCAGTCCGTTCGGTATGCCTGCTCCGGAATCGCCTTCCAGAAACTCATAGGCGATACCCGGTCGAATCACTCTGTCCACCCATCCTTTCAATATTGCCGGAGGTTGTCCCCACCAGTTCGGATGGACAACGACTATCCCGTCTACGGCGGTGATTTCCCGGCAATGTTTCGCAATTGCCACCGGCAACTGTGCGTCTGTGGGGATTTCTCCGCTAACCAGGAGCGGATCGAAGCCCTCCTTATAGAGATCATGGAAAAAGACCTTATGTCCATTGCCTTCCAGCTGTTCAACCGCTGTCTGCGCAATGGCATGATTGAAACTACCATCATCGGGATGAGCAAGAATGACTGAAATATTCATTGTGTTTATTGCCTCTCCATCATGGATTCTTTTGCTTTTTAACGAAAGATTTCACTCTTGTCCATGGCCTTTTTTCCTCTTTAATGATTAGCCTTGCATTATTTCACAGTTTGATACAGGTATTCTGAAATGTCACATACATGCATGCATGCGGTGGTGGACAGCACCTCGGCATCTATAACCGGCAAAGGCATCGCAAGAAAGACTTAAGAGAAAGAAGAAAGAGGTCTTGACATGAATAATTTCGGAGCAAATAAACTCGCCGAGCGCGTCATCCAGGCGGAATTGTGCAGCGGCTGCGGCGCCTGCATCGACCTCTGCCCCTATTTTCGCTCCTACCGGGGGAAGACGGCCTACCTTTTCCCCTGCACCCGGGAAGAAGGGCGCTGTTTCGCCTATTGTCCCAAGGTGGAGGTGGACCTGGACGGTATTTACCGATTTCTCTTCGCTAAACCTTATGACGGCCATCCCCTGGGAAACTTGCGGAGCATCCATGTCACCCGGGCCGGGGCACGGGTAAAAAGACAACAATTCCAATCCGGGGGCACCGTCTCCGCCCTAATGTATTTCGCCCTCCGCAGTCGGCGTATCCGGGGCGCCATCCTCACAGGCCGGAAGGGGCTCCTTCCCGTCCCCGAATTAGTCACCCGTCCGGCGGATGTATGGCGGCACGGCCTCTCCAAGTATACCGCCGCCCCTACCCTGGCGGCCCTGAACCGGGCTGTTGCCGCCGGACACGAGGACTTGGGCATAGTCGCCACCCCCTGCCAGGCCACGGCGGTGGCCCAAATGCGGATGAATCCCCTGCAAAAATCACCTTTTCAGGACCCCACGGCACTGGTAATCGGCCTCTTTTGCACCTGGGCCCTCGACTTCCGTAAGTTCGAGGCCTTCCTGGCGGAGATGGTCCCCCTCAATAACATCGTCAAGGTCGATATTCCGCCGCCCCCCGCATCCGTGCTGGAGGTTTACCTCCCGGAAGGGAAACGGGAGTTTCCCCTCGAAGAGATCCGCCCCCTGATCCCGGATACCTGCGGCTACTGCCTCGACATGACCTCCGAGTTTGCCGACGTATCCGTGGGCGTCCTGGAGGGACGTCCGGACCTGAACACCCTTATCGTCCGGACACAGCGGGGCGAAGAAATCGTCCGGGAGGCCCAGCGGCAGGAATATCTGATCATTGAGGATATGCCCGGGGAAAACCGGGAACACCTGGAGTGGGCGGCGGACAACAAGAAACAGCGCAGCCTCCGCCGCTGCATGGAGACAGGAAGACTGAACGGGGAAGCGGGCACGGCCTGCCTCCGCCTGACTAGGGAAGCGGCGGACCGGATTCTTGAGAAGGGAACAAACGGAAAGGAGTCGTCATGTCATATCTGATTGATGAAGGCAAAAATGCCTCCCATCTCCTCATGGGCAACGAGGCCATCGTCCGGGGGGCTCTGGAGGCGGGGATCAACGTCGCCGCCGGTTATCCCGGCACCCCTTCCTCGGAGATCATTGAGTGCTTCTCCCAGGTGGCCAAAGAGCGCAACCTTTACGTAGAATGGTCAACCAATGAAAAAGTGGCCGTCGAGGTGGCGGCCGCCGCCTCTTTCGCCGGACTCCGTTCCCTGTGCGTCATGAAGCAAAACGGCGTCAATGTGGCCTCCGATTTCCTCCTCCACCTGGCCAGTTCGGGAACCCGGGGAGGCATGCTCCTCGTTACCTGCGACGATCCCGGCGCCCTCTCCAGCGTCAACGAAGGGGAATCGCGCCTCTTTGCCCAACTACTCGAGATCCCCCTCCTGGAGCCGGGAGACTTTCAGGAGGCGAAGGACATCATCCCCTGGGCCTTCGCCCTCTCCGAGGAGATCCGGAACATCGTCATGGTACGGAGCGTCACCCGCCTGTCCCATGCGAGCGGCAACGTCCGTTTCGGCCCCCTCCCCGCCACGGCGGCCAAGGCGGAGTTTCATTACAGCGGACCCCTTCTCGACCCGGACACAGGACCGATGATCGCCATGATCGTGGCGGCCCCGGAGGCCCAGCACGTCCCCCAGCAGAACAAAATGAAACGGGCGGCGGAGATCTTCGAGACCTGCACCTTCAATACTTATACGGGTCCCGCCGCCCCGGAGCTCCTCATCGTCACCAGCAGCGCCTGTTCCCTCTATAGCCGGGAGGCCGTGAGCATCCTGGGCTTGGCGGAGCGGGTGGGAATCCTCAAACTGGCCACGACTTGGCCCCTTCCCCAGCAGCT
>JBAYKV010000215.1:0-5845 GCA_041664405.1 Syntrophales bacterium | reverse complement strand
CATCGATACGCCTTTTGAACGGGACGGGAAAAAGTATCTCCTCATCGACACGGCGGGAATTCGCCGGAAGAGCCGCGTGAGCCTTACCCTGGAGAAGTACAGCGTCGTCCAGGCCCTCAAGGCCATCGGACGTTGCGATATCGCCCTGATCCTTATCGACGCCGTCGAGGGGATGACGGAACAGGACGTCAAGATCGCCGGATTGGCCCATGATAAGGGGACGGCCTGCATTATCGTCGTCAATAAGTGGGACGCCGTGGCCAAGGATAATGAGACTATCGGTCGCTACGTTGAGGATATCAAGGATAAGGCCAAGTTCCTCGATTTTGCTCCGATTATTTTCATCTCCGCCCTCTCGGGGCAGCGGGTGGTGAAGATCTTCGATCTGATCACAAAGGTTTTTGACCAATTTACCCGCCGGATCACCACGGGAGACCTCAACAGGGCGGCCCGGGTATTCATGGACAGGAACCCCCCGTCCCGGTCCAAGGGGAAGCCCAACAGCTTTGCTTATGTAACCCAGGTTGCCGTCAAACCGCCGACGTTTGTCTTTTTCGTCCGCGATCCCAAGGCAGTCCACTTTTCCTATGAACGCTATTTGATGAATCAGCTTCGGGAGGCTTTTGGTTTTGACGCATCGCCGTTACGGGTCTTCTTCAAGAAAAAGTCAAAGGATAAAGGGGAGACGTGAGCTAAAGAGACACCAAATAAACATTGACACGCATGAATCAAGAAGCGTAATATCTAATAAAATCAATTGAGAGATGGCGCGTAGACAATGGAACAGGTTGTATTAAGTCTTCCAGAAGATGTTTTGCTTACCTTAAAGATTCCCCGAGAGGAGCTGGGCGCAACTCTGCGCATGGCGGCCGCTGTGAAGCTCTTCGAAATAGGCAAGCTTTCATCGGGTGCGGCGGCGAAGCTGGCCGGTGTTCCCCGCACTTATTTTCTCTCCCGCTTGGCGGATTATGGCGTGGCCACGTTCTCTCTTTCAGAAGAAGAATTGAGGAGAGAAACCCGGCTTGCCTAAAATTATCTGCAACACATCACCCCTGCAATATCTTCATCAGCTCAACCAACTTCAGATTATGCCGTCTCTTGCAGGCAGTATTATTATCCCGCAGGCAGTAGTTGATGAGATTGCCGCAGGCATCGCATGGGGGATTGACCTGCCGGATCTGCAAAAATTGAATTGGGTGGATATACAATCACCACTGAGCAGAACAGCGGTGCCACTGGTCACACACTTAGGGTCGGGAGAAACAGAAGTTATTATGCTTGCGTTGGAATCATCCGATACCACCGTAATCCTGGACGATGCCCTTGCCCGAAAAACCGCCGAACTTCTTGGCATCAGGATGACCGGGACGCTGGGTTTGCTGCTGGATGCCAAGCGCATAGGGCTTATCGACAAGCTGACGCCTGTCATTGAGCAGCTTCAGGCATTAAATTTCCGTCTTGCCCCTCATACCCGCGAGGCGGTTCTCAGAATGGCGGGGGAGCTTTAACGCCATTTTTTCAACAAAAAGTCCCCAAAGGGTATAGGGGAAACTTGAGCTAAAGAGATGCCCCTCTTGCCTCATATTAAGCCGTCGGTAGCGGCAAGATTTCATTGAGGATCATTTATGGAAGAAAACCCTAAGCAAGTTAAAAATGCCAGGGTTCGGGTTGCAATGATTTTATCGATGTCCTTCTTGTAATGTTTGCTGTAATGTTTGCTTGATAACTTTCATCGCTTATGTGAGAATACAAACGGTTATCCGTGATTTTGTGTCGATTGATGAAGGCCGCCAGAACTGTTTAAAGGCTACCGAATGGGGAAAAAATATGTCCCCTTATTTTGTTGACATACAAGCGTGGCTTCCCTATACACGCATCTCCAGAATGCAAATTCTTATCAAAATAAAATGGAGATATTATCATGACTACAATCAATAGGTTCCAAATTAAAAACCTCCACGGATACAAGAATTTCGACCTCAGGTTGGCAGATAACACACTGATCCTTGTCGGAGAGAATGGAGCGGGTAAAACCACTGTATTGAATCTCTTTTATTATTTATTGTCTGGTCAATGGAGTTCCATGGCCAAATACCAGTTCGAAGAAGTGTCAATAACTATTGGGAGCAAGAAGTATACACTTCTTGCCTCAGACTTCGAAAAATCTCTGCATGAAATTGTTGACCGACGTATTTTTCACCGTTTACCTCCGTTTGCAAGGCGCAAGTTTATGGCATTATTGGAGGAAAAAGAAGGGCGCCTTGTGACACCTGAACTGGAAATGTTATGTCATCAATATGATATCCCCCTTGAGTTCTTACTCCACGAACTTGACTTATTCGAAAATACATCGAAGAAGAAAACCGATCCACTGCGGCAGACTCTCGAGGGAATCAAAGCGTCGCTCAATGCACAGCTTTTATATTTACCCACTTACCGACGAATTGAGCAGGAGCTGAACCTGATCTTCAAAGGCGTGGATGATAGAGAACTAAGAAATCGACGCGAACTTCTGACTGCCCGACGTGGAGATGACACGTTTGTTGAATTAATTGAATTCGGCATGAAAGATGTCGAGAACGCTATCAACAATACATTGTCAAAGCTTAACAGTTTTGCTCGTGAAAATTTAAATAATCTGACATTCGGATATCTCGGTGATATCGTCGAACAACAGTACTCAACCGTAGACCTGAAAAGTATCAAAGACGCTTCCGAACAGACAATTGACAATATCCTGAATCGGATTCAAGAGCACATTCTTTCATCCAAGAACAAACAACATCTCCGGGAGATCATCGAAGGCGTCAAAAAAAACGAGACACAAACTGAGCATACAAAAGTTACTTGCCACTACTTCACCAAGCTGATGGCCTTCCAGAAAGACATAGAAACAAAGGAAGCAAGGATTATGAGCTTCTGCGAGGTATGCAATGATTACATGGTGGACAAGGAGTTCAAGTATGACATTTCAGACTTCAGCTTCACAATCCGCCCCAAAGGGGGTGGTGATGCCACAAGAGAAATAAAGCTTCACCACCTGTCGTCAGGTGAAAAACAAATTGTGTCACTATTCAGCCACCTCTATCTTTCTGGGGGAAAGAGCTACTTCGTCTTGATAGACGAGCCTGAGCTATCTCTTTCAGTGCCATGGCAAAGGAAGATCTTAATGGACATCAGAAAAGCTGACTTCTGTACAGGTTTGGTTGCAGTGACTCACTCACCTTTCATATATGACAATGATCTGAAGAAGTATGCACATGGCTTAGGTGAATTTGTTGTGTAGGGGCGAGATAATGACGATGTTATCTGTCCATGAAGCGGCCATCAGCAGCAGGATTGCGAGTTATCATGAGTTCCTCTCACGATACTCGAAGCGTTCAAAGGTTGTTTACGGGTTTGTCGAAGGGAAAGAGGATCCCTGCTTTTACAGGGGATTCATTGAACAGCTCTTGCCTGATGATTGGAATGCGGAGCTGTGGCCTGCAGGAAACAAAGATAAAGTATATCAGATTCATACTGATCTCGATTGGCGTCGGTTCCCAAAAAAACGGATATGTTTCTTCGTGGATCGCGACCTGTCGGACATCATTCCAGAAAAGATAGCCCGTGATTCAAATATCTACATTACCGATGGTTATTCAATTGAAAATGATATTGTAAAAAAGGGGACATGCAAAAGGGTCCTCTCAGAAATATGTGGATATGCAAATGTAAACCATCATGAATTGGAAAACGTTTGCGTGCTATTTGAGAGAGAATTTACCACCTTCCTTAAGTTGATGATCCCGATCATGGCTTGGATCCTTGCTTGGAAAAGAAGCGGTAAAAGACCTAATCTCAATGATATTCGCATGAAAGACTTGTTCTGTATTCAGAATGGATGCATAAAGGCGATTGAGACACCGAAGAGAAATACGAGCATCATTAAGTATTTGCATGATCAGGGCAATGTTATAATCGATCCTTCCATAGACGTTAGCCAATTTGAAAATGAGTTTCGAAGTCAAGGCCACTATAAGAAAATTACGCGTGGTAAGTATGTATTTTGGTTTCTAGTAGAATTTTGCAATTCTGTTCACCGAGATACGACTACTTTATTTAGGTCGCTCTCAAAACCACCCAAAAAGAATATTACACTATCAGATTCTAATGGTATAACGGTCATTGGTCCACGCGCGCGCGTGCCCATGTCTTTACGGAAGTTTTTGAAAGAAACCTTCTGTGCACATATAGATCAATTTGGAGCAAAGGCTGCTTAGGCGGTAATTGGGGATGAGTCCGCAATCCCATACCGAAGCGTCCGAAAGAATCGGACAGTTGAAAATGGCTGCTCCGGACGGTAAACAACGCTTCACAGATTTCGCCAGCACCGAGACCGGGATTCTCAAGGTATGGCGCCACTGAAAAAGGATGCCCAGGCGGGCGGGGCGGTAGCCGGCAGGACGCGCAAGGACATTGAGGCCCAAACCGGTAAGCCGGTCATCTCGGGTGGAAACTTTAAGAAACTGTCCGCTAGGAAACCGAAAAAGCTGACGGCGGACGAGGACTGACCATACTCCGTTACTCTCCCCTTTCTCTTGACGCATGAAGGTTTTTTAAGTATGGAAACACGCTGATCTTACAAAAATAGTAGCGATAAAAAGGAGGTTATATGAAAATCAGGTTATCCGGGCGTGTCTTTTTATCTTGTATCATCATTGCCGGACTGGCAGGTCTTTTTGCCGGTCCTGCCGCGGCGGCGGACACGATCAAACTGGGTGTTGCCGGCTCTCATAGCGGCGATCTGGCCTCTTATGGTTTGCCGACCAAGCGGGCGGCGGAATTGGTAGCCAAGGAGTTCAACGCCAAAGGCGGCGTGCTTGGGAAAAAAGTGGAGATCCTTGCCGAAGACGATGTCTGCAAACCGGAATTGGCCACGAACACAGCAACCAAACTCGTTTCCCGAGGAGCCCATGTCGTCTTGGGGCACATCTGCAGCGGGGCCACCAAAACCGCCCTGGGGATTTATAAAGACGCCGGAATCGTTACCATGTCCTCCTCCGCGACCAATCCCGAGCTTACCCAGAGCGGCAAATACCCGAATTTCTTCCGGACCATCGCCTCTGATGACGCCCAGGCGAAACTGGACGCCGATTTTGCCATGGATGTCCTGAAGGTTAAAAAGATCGCCATTCTTCATGACAAAGGTGATTATGGAAAAGGTCTGGCGGAATTTGCCAGGACCTTTATCGAAGCCTCTAAAAAGGCGCAAGTTGTCGTCTTTGAGGGGATTACCCCCGGGGCCGTCGATTATTCGGCGGTGGTGAACAAAATCAAGCAGTCAGGCGCGGAAGCGGTGATATACGGGGGCTATCATCCCGAGGCCTCGTCCATTGTGATTCAGATGCGCAAGAAAAAAATGGGCACCCTCTTCATCTCCGACGACGGCGTGAAGGACGACACCTTTATCAAGGTGGCGGGTAAGGCCGCCGAAGGGGTTTACGCCTCGGGTCCCAAGGATACCACCAAAAACCCCCTGGCCATTGCCGCCATCGCGGCCAACAAAAGCACCTACAACACTGATCCGGGGGCCTTCTTCCTGAACGGATACGCCGCCGCCCAGGCCCTGCTCAATGCGATCCAGAAGGCGAAGTCAACCAAGTATGAAGCTGTTGCCAAGGCGTTGCGCACCTACCCGGTGGACACTCCCCTGGGAAAGATCAAGTTTGACAGGAAGGGCGACGCCATCGGCGTGGGTTTTTCCATGTACCAGGTGCGAAACGGCGTCTATGTCGAGGTTCCCGCGGCCGTGACAGCGACTGCAAAAAATAAAAAATAAGTGGACTATTTTCTTGAATTATTT
>JBAYKV010000214.1:0-5888 GCA_041664405.1 Syntrophales bacterium | reverse complement strand
GTCTGCTTGCGGATATAATCGCCAGGGACCAGATGGGCATTGGCCTTGGTCACCTCGATATAATATCCGAATATCTGATTGAATCCTACCTTGAGGGACGGGATTCCCGATTTCTTTCGCTCCCGTTCTTCAAGGGCGGCAATGTTCTGCTTGCCATTTCGGGACAGTGACAGAAGATGGTCAAGCTCTTCGTCAAAGCAATCCTTGATTATTCCCCCTTCGCGAATTGTCAGGGGAGGGTCGTCAATAATGGCGCGGTCGATAAGCGCCGTCGTCTCCGGCAGATCATCCATCCTGCTCAGGAGGGAACGGATCAGGGGCGACGTCATGGATTGGAGGAGCGTTCTAAGCTGCGGAATAACCTGGAGAGAAGTCTTCAGGGCCACCAGATCTCTCGCGTTGGCCATATCCATGGACACACGTCCGCTCAGACGTTCAAGATCATAAATATTCTCCAGGATCTTGCGCAGTTCCTCGCGCAGCAGATGATGCTCCTTGATCTCCCCAACCGAACCAAGTCGCTGTTGTATTTTTGCCGTTTCCGTCAGGGGATAATGGAGCCACCAGCGCAACCGCCTTGCCCCCATGGCCGTCACCGTTTCGTCGAGAACAGAAAAGAGGGACCCCTTTTTCTTGCGCTCCTGGATGGTATGGAACAATTCCAGCGTTCCCTTGGCGATATCATCGAGGAGCAGCACGTACTTCCATGCCATCTCCTCCAAATGATTGACGTGGGCAAGATGTTCTTTTTGCGTCTCTTCCAGATAGCGGAGAATGGCCCCGGCCGGCCCGATGATGGCCGGTCGGTTTTCGATGGCGACCTCATCGATATTTTCCTGAGGAAAATAGTTACGCAGGCGCTGGAGCGATTCGTCCCGGTCAAAGTAGTCACGGGGGAAGGAATTGATGACGGCGATATACTCGTTCCGGGAAAGGGTCTTTAACAGCGCCTGATCCTGAAAATCGTCGGAAATGATGATTTCCCGGAAGCGCAACCCCGTTATTTCAGCCAGGAACATATCCCGATCCTGAAACTCCATCACCCGGAATTCTCCGGTCGTAATGTCCATGAAGGCCAGGCCGAAGCTCCCCTTCTCAACAGCCAGGGAGGCGATGAAATGATTCTCCGTGGCATCCAGATGGTTGGGATCAGTCATCAGACCCGGCGTTATGACCCGGACCACGTCTCTTTTAACGACACCCGTGGCGAGCTTCGGATCTTCAATCTGCTCACAGATGGCGACTTTACGTCCCTTTTCGATCAGTTTGGCAATATAGGAAGGGGCGGCGTGATAGGGAAACCCGCAAAGCGGAATGCTGCCCTCTTTGTTTTTGTTTCTTGAGGTAAGAGTAATCTCGAGAATCTTCGAGGCAATGACGGCATCCTCAAAAAACATTTCATAAAAATCCCCCATTCTGAAAAACAGGATGCTGTCCTGATGGCGCGACTTCAGTTCCATATACTGCTTCATCGCCGGAGTCAGATCGGTCGTCGCCGTCGCCCTTTTTTCTGGCTCAGCTCCCTGGCTCTTCATTTCCCGGAATCGGCAATCAGGACGTGAAGGAGCCAGTTGACGATACTGATGACAAGGGCGCCGAAAACGGCGGGCCAGAATCCCTGAAGTTCAAATCCGGGAATGATGCTGGCGGTCATTTTCAAAAGCGCCGCATTGATGATAAAGGTGAAGAGGCCCAGGGTCAGGATATTTATGGGCAGGGTGAGGAGGATAAGAAGGGGCCTGAACAGGGCGTTCAGAATTCCGAGCACCGCGGCGGCAAAAAAGGCGGCGGCGAAACTGCTAACGGAAATACCCCGGATAAAATAGGCGGCACACAGAATGGCAATGGTCAGAATCAGCCAGCGGACGATCAGTCCTTTCATTAGCACTCCTCTTCTATCCCCTTTGAAGCATTTATCATGTTATCCGAAATGTTCGAACTGCTCCTTTTTGGCGCCGCAGAAGGGGCATTCATCAGGCAGGATTCCATCGGATACAAAACCGCATACCTTGCATACATAATAGGTTGTTTCCCGTTCCTCGAGAAAGTGGTTCATCGCCTCCTTATAGAGTTTGGCATGAACCTCTTCCACATCCCGGCTCTGGCTGAAATGAAGGACCGCCGCCTTGTTGCCTGCCCGTTCCGCCATTTTTATGAATTCGTCATAAGCGACACCGGCAACCTTCTGTTCCGATTCAAAGCTTTCCGCAAGATTCTCTTCCGTCGATTTTACTTCCTTGAGCAGCTTCAGCGCCCGGGTCCCATGTATCTCCTCAGAAAAGGAAATAACACCGAAGAGCTTGGCAATCTGCGAGTAGCCTTCCTTCTTAGCCTTCTCCGCAAAGACCTTCAAGCGCAACGCCGCTTTTGCTTCCCCTACATAGGCCTCATACAAAGCCTTCGTCAACTCATCCATAACCAGCTCCTCTTGATATGAACACCATCTCTATTCGGGGACAAATTCGTCTTTCCCCGACCCGCAGATGGGACAAACCCAGTCATCGGGCAGATCCGCAAATGCCGTCCCCGGCGCAATCCCGCCGTCCGGATCACCCTCCGCGGGGTCATAAACATAACCGCAGATATTGCAAACGTATTTTTCCATTTTTATAAGTCTCCTCCCTGCGTAGCTATCACCAATTTATTAGCCCCGGCCAAGTCTGCCGGTTTACCATTTTCGGATAACCAGGGTCTGCCCTGTCATCCTGGATATCATAGCGTATGTATTCATTACCCTTGAAAAAATAGGCCTTTCCGTTGCCCCAGTTCACTACATCGTCAATGCCGTCGGTCCAGATCATTCCCGGCCAGTTACGTTCACCAATTGGTTTGGGGTACCCGAAATCGGCCCGTCCCTTGAAAATACTGTAACGGATATATTCGCCGCCCTTGAAAAAAAAGATCTTGCCGTCGCCCCAATTCACCGCCGCGTCAATGCCGTCGGTGAATTTCAACCCCGGCCATGTCTGCTCATTGATAGGCTTCGGATATCCCGGATCGGCCTTGTCGGCATTGATGTCGTACTGGAGGTATTCTTTTCCTTTAAAAAAACAAACCTTACCGTTGCCCATAAAGACGACGGCGTCAATATCCGTCCAGTTCAGCCCCGGCCACGTTTCATTGTTGATGGTTTTTGGATAGCCGGGGTCGGCCCTGTCTCCCATGAGATCTTCGGCCATGTCCGGTTTCGCGGAATAACGCACGTAGCGGTCACCTTTAAAGAAATAGACCTTACCGTTGCCCCAGTTCGCACCGGCTCCAATGACCTTGTCCGGAATAGCCTTCTCCGCCTGAGCAGCAAAGACCCCGGCAATCAGAAAAGCCAACGCCAACATTACAATGGACGATCCTTTCGACTTTTTCATGCAACCTCCTTATTTTTTCTCAATTGCCGGGCTATATCCTCCCCCAGGGCATAGCAGCGGGCCAGATCATTTTCCCGGGGCACATGTTGAACCTTGATGGGTTCAGCCATCACTTCTACCTTCATCTCCTTCAAAATATCCGTAATCTGTCCCGGCGCCTCGCCGCTCCAGCCGTAAGAACCGAAAGACGCCCCCAGGAGATTGACCGGCCGGAGACCCTTCAGATAGGTCAACACGTCGGCAACTTGGGGAAGCATGTTGTTGTTGAGGGTTGAGGAACCAATCACCAGGGCGCCGGCGTCGAGAATTTCGTATACGACGTCACTGCGATGGAATACATCCAGGGACATGCATCTGGCAATCGCGCCGCCGTCTGCGAGTCCCTCACTGATCGCCCTGGCCATGCTCTCCGTGCTGTGCCACATGGTGCCGTAGACAACGACGGCTTTACGGGTCGGCCTTTGAGCCGCCCATTCACCGTATTTACCGATAATCCCCCCGATATCCTTGCGCCAGACGGGTCCATGATCGGGGGCGATGTATTTGAAGGTCATCCCCGAAGATCCAACCCGTCCCAGCAATCTTGTTACGAGGGGTGAATAGGGAAGGAGAATGTTCGCAAAGTAGGTTGCCCCCTCATACTGGAGAATGGCGGGATCGATGTCGTCGTCGAAACGTTCGGCAGAAGCGAGGTGCATCCCAAAGGCATCCTGGGAAAAAAGGATCTCTTCTTCGGGAAGATAGGAAATCATACTGTCGGGCCAATGGAGCATCCGGGTTTCCATGAAACGGAGGTTCATGTTGCCGAGACTGAGCTCTTCCCCGTCCTTCACGGATATTATCTCCTGGTCCAGATGCAGGATCTCATTCAGGGTCTTGGCCCCCATGGTCGAGGCGACTACCTTTTCCGGTTCGATCAGCTTGATCATATCGGCAAGGCAGCCCGAATGATCCATTTCGGAATGGTTGGAGACAATGACCTGGATATCCTTTGGATTCACTACCGAGGCAATGCGGCTTAAAAGTTCCTCTTTGAAAGGCGCCTTGACCGTATCCACCAGGGTTATCTTGTCCGCCATAATCAGATAGGCGTTGTATGTACTCCCCCTGGGGGTGGTATAACCGTGAAAGTCACGGATCGTCCAGTCGATGGCCCCAACCCAGTAGACCCTGTCCGTCAGTTTAACCGCCTTGTATACGTCTGCCATTTTCACTCCCGGTTGTGTTTTTATGAGCGGACTTATAGCATTTGATGGTTTATCTGTCAATCCCGATCAGATTCCTTACCGCCTTTCTCCTGAACCGGCAATTCCGTCTTGCGGGATGCCTCGACAGCTTCTTTCTTCCAGCTATTCACCTGATTTTCCAATTTTTTCATGGCTTCGGGATCCTGATTTTCCAGCTGCACCCCCAGGTCGGTCCCGTCCTTCATCACATCCTCATATTCGGGAATGACAATGCCTCTTCTGACCATGATCTGATAAATCCGCTCGGCACGACCGGAGACGTAGCGGGACGTCCCGGTAGGATTGAACTTTAGGGGATTAGGGAGCACCGCCGCCAGTCTTGACGCTTCCTGGGCATTCAAGGCGGCGGCCGATTTCCCGAAGTGGGTGCGGGCAGCCATTTCGATGCCAAAAACGCCGTCGCCCCACTCGGCGACATTCAGGTAGATTTCAATGATGCGCTTTTTAGACAAATGCTCCTCGATCCGCCGGGTAAGGATCGCTTCCTTGACCTTACGGATGGGATTCTTGGATGGCGAAAGATATAAATTCTTTGCAAGCTGCTGGCTGATGGTGCTCCCGCCAACTTTGAATTTCCTCTTCTTGATGTCTTTCTCGATGGCTTTCTGCATGGCCTCGAAATCAAATCCCTCATGATTCCAGAATTTGTCGTCCTCGGCGATGATAACGGCCTTGACGACATACGGTGAGATCTGGGATAAGGAAACCCACCTTTGTTGGATCTTCTTCTTTTTCCCGTCCCGCTGCCATTCCTTTTCCCGGTATTCCATGAAAGCGGTTTTCTTGGGGTTGGCCTTTCCAAGGGCAGCGACATCGGGGAGCAGGAAATAATAGCCGATGTTAAGAGACAGCGCGCCAACCAGAATAATAAGTGTTACGAAAATCAATTTTTTCCACATGGCGTTCTACATAAACTACATCGTTCTATTTTTCAAGGGAGGTAATTGCAAAGCGCTCCGTCATCCCCGAATGCCTCTATCCCCGATAAAGGCATTCGGGGATGACGGATATGGTTTTTAAAGTAGTTAGAACCATATTCCCGCTCAGAATCATTGCGTAAATAACAGAAGGGGGGGTGCAATTGGCTCAGTGAAAAAATATTTTGACTTGGGGGAATTTTTCTTGTACAAGGGTGCCTCGATTCTTGTGTACGGTTTATCATCCATCATCTAAATCTGTGCACCGTTAATAAATGAAGCAACCCCCGAACAACAATTAAGGAGGTACTCATGATGGAACGGCGGATTTTCCTATGGATGGGACTGAGTGTCCTGTT
>JBAYKV010000213.1:0-5893 GCA_041664405.1 Syntrophales bacterium | reverse complement strand
CAATTTCGGGATCATCAGTCATCCCGACGCCGGGAAAACCACCCTGACGGAAAAATTGCTGCTTTTTGGCGGGGCCATTCAGCAGGCCGGAGCCGTCCGGGCGCGCAAGGCCGGCCGCCATGCAACGAGCGACTGGATGAGCATCGAAAAGGAACGGGGCATTTCCGTCACCACCTCGGTCATGAAATTCAACTATCGTGACTACGAAATTAATCTCCTCGATACACCGGGTCATAAGGATTTTTCCGAAGACACCTACCGGGTGCTGACGGCCGTGGACAGCGCCCTGATGGTAATCGACAGCGTCAAAGGCGTGGAACCGCAGACGGAAAAGCTCATGGAGGTGTGCCGGATGCGCAACACCCCGATCATCACCTTCATCAACAAGCTGGACCGCGACGGTCTGGCTCCTCTGGAACTGCTTGCCGACATTGAAGAGAAACTCCAGATCGAATGCGTCCCCATGTCATGGCCGATCGGTATGGGTAAGTCATTCCGGGGCGTCTATAATCTCTACCGCCGGGAGTTGCACCTCTTTACGCCCGGTGGGCATACCCAGCCCCGGGGGGGTGTTTTGATCACCGATCTTGCCGATCCCCGCCTTGATGACATCCTGGGAAGCCAGGCCAGGGAACTCAGAGAGGAAGTTGATCTCCTGACAGGGGCCGCCAATCCCTTTGAATTGGAGCAGTATTTGAAGGGCAACCAGACTCCTGTCTTTTTCGGCAGTGCCATCAACAACTTCGGTGTGAAGGAGCTCCTCGACGCCTTTGTGGAAATGGCGCCGGCCCCCATAGCGCGCGCCACCACGACACGAGAGGTTTCCCCCTACGAAGAGGAATTTTCTGGTTTCGTCTTCAAGATCCAGGCGAACATGGACCCTGCCCATCGCGACCGCATCGCCTTCCTGAGAGTATGTTCGGGGACGTTCCGCCGGGGGATGAAGGTGATTCACCACCGCCTGGGCAAGGAAATTACCATCGCCAACGCCACCATATTTATGTCTCAGGACCGTAGCCATGTCGAAGAAGCCTACCCCGGAGACGTTATCGGCATCCATAATCACGGCAACATCAAGATAGGCGATACCTTCACGGAGAATGAGCCACTGAAATTTATGGGCATCCCCAGCTTCGCACCGGAGAACTTCCGGCGCGTGCGGCTGAAGAACCCCATGAAGAGCAAACAGCTCCAGAAGGGGCTGGTTCAGCTTTCCGAGGAAGGGGCGGTGCAGGTTTTCCAGCCCATGGGGAAGAGCGACTACATTCTGGGAGCGGTGGGGGTCCTCCAGTTTGATGTGACTGCCGAGCGTCTGAGAACGGAATACGGCGCTGAAACCGTTTTTGAAGAGACGCCTTACAACGTTGCCCGCTGGGTCACCTGTGACGATAAAAGCCGCTTCAAGGAATTTGAACTGAAGAATGAAAACTCCCTGGCCCTTGACGCCGAAGGTCGCCCGACCTTTCTTTCCGCCAGCGAATACCGGCTGGAACGCTGCATGGAGACCTGGCCGGAAGTAACTTTCCTCAAGACCCAGGAACATAGCTAATGGGGTCAGGCTTACTTATTGACATTTGACGTCAAATGTCAATAAGTAAGCCTGACCCCACAAATAAACCTTGACTTGCTCATCGGGGAAGCGTATTAACGTCCCAGTTTTAGAGCCGGTTTTGGTCCATAGTGTCCCCAGAGCCTGTAAGTTAGGCTGGTGGGGATTTTTTTATGCTGCTGTGGTGTAAAGGATGTCAGGAGAAATCCGGCAAATCAACGTCAAGATAATGACGACAAATATTGAAGGAAATTGAGTACATGCAAGAAGCAAAAGTAACAACTGGTAAATCATTAACGAATTTTAAATCTTTTAACATGCACCCCCTGATCGAAGCGGGGATTGAAGGCGCCGGTTACTCCGTACCCACCCCGATTCAAGCCGAGTGCATCCCGTCAATTCTCAACGGCCGGGACGTTATGGGGCTGGCCCATACGGGCACGGGAAAAACGGCGGCGTTTGTCCTGCCGATTTTGCAGCGTCTGATGGATGGACCGCGCAAGCGGGTCCGGGCGCTGATTGTCGCCCCGACCAGGGAACTGGCGGAGCAGACCCATGAGGCCATTATTGAGTTGGGCCGCCGTACGAAAGTGAAGAGTGTTACCGTTTATGGTGGCGTAAACAAAAACCCCCAGATCTCAAAGCTGCGCAGTGGCGCCGAAATCGTCGTGGCCTGCCCGGGACGTCTTCTCGATCTTGTCAACCATGGAGAAATTGATATCTCTCAGGTCGAAGTCCTCGTCCTTGACGAGGCGGACCGCATGTTCGACATGGGTTTTCTTCCGGATATCAAGAGGATCATCAAGTGCCTGCCGGTCATGCGTCAGACCCTCCTTTTTTCAGCCACCATGCCCGCTGACATCCGCGGGTTGGTCCAGGAAGTAATGAGCAATCCGGTCAACATCCAGGTTGGCGACAGTAATCCCGTATCCACGGTCTCTCATGCCATCTATCCGGTCGAGCAGCACCTCAAAACGGCCCTGCTGATGAAGCTTCTGGAAGGCACGGATACGGAGTCGGTCCTCGTTTTCACGCGTACCAAGCATCGTGCAACTCGCCTGGCTACCCAGATCGCCCAGGCCGGTTTTGTCGCGGCCTCCCTGCAGGGCGACCTGCCGCAAACCAAGCGCCAGGCAGTACTCAGCGGTTATCGCGCCGGCAAGTACCAGATCCTGGTGGCCACCGACATCGCCGCCAGGGGTATAGACGTTTCCAGTATCTCCCATGTGATCAATTACGATATGCCCGATACCGTTGACGCCTACACGCACCGCATCGGCCGCACCGGCCGGGCCGCAAAGACGGGTGATGCATTTACCTTTATGACCCGTGAAGAGCGGGGATTCATCTGGGGCATCGAGAAAGCCCTTGGGGAAACGGTAGAAAAGAGGACCCTTCAGGATTTTAACTACGGCATCCCGGCGCCGGCAGGAAATGACGGCGGTCACGACCGACCCCGCCAGCAGCATCCGCCGGCGCGGCGGAAAAGCTTTATGACCGTACAGGGGAAAGCCGTTTTGCACCAGCCGACGGCTTCCGCAGGGGCGGCAAAATCGTCCTTCCCCAGTCGCGAGAGGCAAAATCGCGCCAGCCGGTAGGCCATTCGGTAATATTGACAAGCTCGCAAAAAGTCTAAAAAACGTCCTTCCGGACTTGTTCCGGAAGGACGTTTTTTTATCTACGAGTCGGGCAAGGGGGTTAGGCCCACGAATGATAACCATTGACGATACTAACGCGACGTGATAGCATCACCCCATGATCAAAACGTTCAGGAGGAAGGAAACGGAAAGGGTCTTCCATGGTTGTTCTTCTCCTAAACTGCCAGTGGACATCCAACGGATCGCGCTCCGCAAGCTGACCCAGATCCACGGTGCGGCAACCCTTGAATTTCTCCGTGTCCCACCGTCAAACAGGCTTGAAAAGCCTTCTGGAGACCGGGGTGGTTACTGGAGCATCCGCATAAACGATCAATGGCGAATTTGTTTCCAGTGGCAGGACGTTAATGCTTATGATGTTGAAATTGTAGATTATCATTGAAGGAGAGAGGTAATTGAAGAGAGATATGGCGCCGGTACATCCGGGAGAGATACTATTGGAAGATTTTTTGAAGCCCATGGAAATATCGCAATACCGGCTTGCCAAGTCACTCGGCGTCTCTCAGCGGCGCATCGGTGAAATAATTATCGGGAAAAGATCTGTCACAGCGGATACGGCGCTGCGGCTTGCCAAATTTTTTGGGATGGACGCGCAAAGCTGGATGAATCTGCAAACCCATTACGATCTATTAATTGCCCAAGAAACGCTTGCGGAAAGGCTGGAAAAAGAGGTCGTGACATTCCAGGGCTTGACCTCCTAATAATCATAAGCATAACTCATGATGGGTAAAATCTATGGAAGAGCCGCCGGAGAGGGAAGAGGTTGACGACGATGATGGATAAACTGATAACGGTGAAGGAAGCGGCCTCTTGGGTGAAAGATGGGATGCACCTCGGGTTGGGGGCGGGTATGACGATGAACCCCATGGCCGTGGTGCGGGAAGTCATCCGTCTGGGGGTGAGGGGTTTGACCCTGACCCCGGTGCTAACGGGGGGATACGTGGCAGACCTCCTCATCGGCTCCGGATGTGTCGAGACGATTCAGTTTCCCCAAATCGTTCTCGATGAATTTGGCCTGGCCCCTAATTTCCGCCGGAAATGCGAGCGGGGCGAGCTCAAACTCCTGGAGACGATCTGACCGGCCCTGCTCTTGGGACTCCAGGCTGGGGTCCATAACCTGCCGTTTATTCCTGTCCTTGGTTTCATGCATTCCGACCTGATGAAGGTGCGCCGGGATCTCAAAACAGTGCGCGATCCCTATTCCGGTAACGAGTACGTCGTCGTTTTGCCGGTTATTCCCGATGTAGCCATAATCCATGCCGCCAAAGGCAGCCGCAACGGAGAGATCACGACCGACGCCACCCGTAATGACCGGCTCCTCGCCATGGCGGCCAAGAAAACGATTGCCGTTGTGGAGGAACTTGTAGAACCGGAAGACGTTCTGCCCGGCCGCCAGGAGGTCTTTGTGGCTTCCGTGCATATCGATGCGGTGGTCCTGGCCCCCGGCGGGGCTCATCCGACGGGTTGCCCACGAATTTACGAAACCGATGCCGCCCATATCCGGGAATATGTCGCGGCGTCCAAAGACGAGCAGGGATTGGCCGCCTATATGGAAAAATACATTTTCGCGCCCGAAGATCATGACCGGTATCTGGAAGTTGTAAATTTTCGCGGGGGTAACAGCGGGTCTTCCACGTCAGGGAATCGCTCCGGGAGGAAACAGCTATGACGAATATGAAAATTTCAGACCAACCGGCTCAAACACCGGAAGTTATGATCGGCGCCATTTCCAGGCTTTTGAGGGACGGCGAGTGGGTAGCGACGGGAACCCTGTCGCCAATTCCGGCGGCGGCGGCATTGCTGGCGAAAATGACCCATGCCCCCCACCTGACAACGCTGATTTACGGTGACCCTGATTTCCGCCTGTCCGAGGGCTTTCATGAGCTATTTGCCCTGGCTCAGAAAGGTAAAATCGACGTGTTTTTCCTCTCCGGCGTACAGATCGACAAGCGTGGATCGATCAATCTTTCCATGCTGGGGGACTATAACCACCCGACCGTCCGTCTGCCCGGTGGCGCTGGGTCGTCCATGCTTTCCGCCCTGGTCAGACGGGTGATCATTTTTACGACCAGTCACAACCAGCGGCTCTTTGTTCCCAAGGTAGATTTTATCAATGCCACGGCTACAGATGACGCCCCCTGGCGGCGGGGCGGCCTTAGCCATGTGGTCACGCCGCTCTGCACGATGGCCTTCGACGGTACAAAGAAGGAAATTATCCTGGAATCACTCTTCCCCGGCGTCGATCTGGAGGAAGTGGTCCGCAATACCGGGTTTGATCTGGGTATCGGGGGGCGGTCCATTCCGATTATGACCCCCCTGGCGGATGAGGAACTGGCAGTTCTGCGGGGGCCGGTGCGGGAGCGGATGCGCCTGATCTACCCTCAATTCGCCGCCTCGGTCTGGGGATCATGATCCTTTTTCTCCTCTCATTTTTCCTTCTTTACGGCGGCATTCACCTGTTTTTATACGTCCGCCTGAAAGCGGCTTTCCCGCTGACGCCGTGGGTTCACGCCGCCGTTGTGCTATGCCTGCTGGTCTTGCTCCTCAGCCCCATCCTGGTTCGTCTTTTCGAACGGCAGGGCTATGAGGGGGCCGCCTGTTTTCTCTCCTATCTCGGTTATTCCTGGATGGGGGTGGTCTTTTTATTTTTTGTCGCGTCCCTCTGCCTGGATTTTTACCGTTTCGCCGT
>JBAYKV010000212.1:0-5913 GCA_041664405.1 Syntrophales bacterium | reverse complement strand
GGACGGCAGCAGGCAGACGCCGGCGGGATTGCCCTTGAAGAGTTGATCGGTAAAAACATCGACCTGATAGTAGGGTATCTTCATTTCTTTTTCCTCCTGGCAACGATGGGGATTAAATTCCGTATGTCAACTATGGGCGGAACTTAACGATTTTCGGAACGGAGATTGAAACGTTTAAAAATCAAGCACGTATGAATGGAGATGTCAACAGAAGATTTTGCTCTGTGTGACGAAACCCTTTACCGGACAGGCTCTACAGGCCGTTCGGCTCTCTTTCCCAATTTTTAATGTTCATGTTATATTTACCGAGCAACCTTGGTATGTTTGGTGCTATATATTCGGAGAAGAGTGAAATGAAGATCGGGGAGAGAGAAATAGAATTAGAGAGATGCGTGACCTGAAACTGACTATTCTACAGAGACTCATCATCAGCTACCTGACGATTATTATTTTGGTCGTCGGTGCCGGTGTTTACGGCATCGTCAATCTGAATCTTCTCAACCGTATCATTGCCCATACGATCATGGATTCCCGCATGATCAGGATCGCAGAAGAGAGTTCCCTTACCTTGTATTCCGAAGAAGCGGCGGCAGAAAAATATCTGGTCTCCGGTGATCCGGACTATAAGCGGCAATTCCTTGAGGTCCATGCAGAATTCAACAAAAAAATGGCCGAATTTCTGGCCGGCGCTCAGGGAGAAAGACAAAAGGTTCTTTTGCATGAGATCGGTATCCTGCACGGTCGCTACTATGCCCTTTTTGCCGAAAAGGGAGCTCTAGCCGGAAGGAAGAAGTCTGCTGACTCACGGAGTGGCTCCAAGCTCCATAGTGGTGATGGGATCAGCGATAAAATCGATGCGAAGTTGAGGACACTGGCCAGTATCTCCGTCAGCGAGAGGGATATCAAATTGCAGCAATCCGAAGAGATCTCCACCCGGGTTGTCAGTGTTTTTACCATTACCGGTTTTCTGGCGCTGTTAGCTGTGATTCTTATCTCCATCTCGATGACCAGGACCATCATTTCCCCGATCAAGCTTTTGTTGGAAAAGACGAAGCAAATCGCCAAAGGTGATTTCGGAACGCCGTTGCAGATCGTTTCGCCTCCGGAGATCAAGGAATTCAATGACGCGTTTAATCTCATGTGCGAACGCCTGCAGGAATTGGATCAGATGAAGCTGGACTTCATCAGCCATCTGTCCCACGAGCTTCGCACCCCGCTAACTGCGATTAAAGAGGCTTCCTGCATGTTGCAGGAAGGAATTTTTGCGCAGGCGCCGGAAAAACAGCAAGAACTTTTCCTGATTATTGGAGAAGAATGCAGCCGCTTAATCAATTCGGTAAACCGCATTTTAGACTTTTCTCGTCTTGAGGCCGGCATGACGGGTTTTTCCTTTCAATCAGCAGATATCACGACCATTTTGGAGAAGAACTTACTGAAATGGTCGCCCCTCGCCAGGAGGAAAAAGATCGACCTCCGCTGGGATGGTGCGGAAAATCTTCCCGCAGTTATGATGGATTCAGAGAAAATGGAAGAAGTCGTAGAAAACCTGCTTAGCAATGCCCTCAAATTCACTCCGGAAGAGGGCAGGATTACCATGTCTGCCGCCTGCATTCCTGGGGAAAGGGTTTTGCGTATAACCATTGAAGATACGGGTTGCGGAATCCCCCAAGAGGGGTTAAAAGATATCTTCGAGAAGTTCAGACGTATCGAGGCCGGCATGGGAACGGTGCGCGGGACGGGTTTGGGACTGGCCATTGCCAAGTATATCATCGATGAACACGGAGGTCGTATATGGGTCGAGAGCGAGATCGGAAAGGGAAGCTCTTTTATCTTTACTTTGCCGTTGTCGTGATAACGATCCAACTCCTGGGGGGATGTACGACCATCAAATGGGTATTGGTAGGGAAACAAGAGCTCAGCGAGGCAAAACAATCGGCGCTGCGCGGAGATCAGACCGCGGCGTTGAAAAAATATGAACAGATCCTGAATGCCTACCCCGAGATGGGGGATCAAGCCCTGTTCCGGATGGGAATCCTCTATGCCAAGCCCACGGTTGGAAAGAGCGATTATCGAAAATCCCTGGACGCTTTCCAGGCGATACTCGATAAATATCCCCATAGCGACTTCAAAGAGGAAGCCCAGGTAATGGTTGCACTTATCAACGAACTACGTGCGTCGCAGAAGCAAACGGACGCTTGGGGAAAAAAGTCTGAGAACCTGAAGCAAAAAATCGAGCAAATGAAAGAAATTGACCGGGACGAAGAGCTGAAAAAAAGAAGATTAAAACCCATTAAACGAGGTTCATAGGATGAAAAACCTATTGGTCGTCGACGATGATCCCAACATTCTCAAGGTGCTCAAAATGAGATTGGAATCAGAGGGATATGCCGTCATGGCGGCTATGGACATTGCGAGCGCGGAAAAACAGGCTGGGGCCGCCGAGTTTGATCTGGCCATTGTCGATCTGAAACTTGCCGGAGGTAATGGCATCGACCTGATGAAGAGCCTGCGGGAGACAGATCCCGATCTGCCCGTTATTATCCTTACGGCCCACGGATCCGTCACCAGCGCCGTGGAGGCGATGAAGCAGGGGGCCTATACTTATTTGACGAAGCCTTTTGATAATCGCGAACTCCTGGTGCAGATCAAAAACGGCATCGAAATGGCAACCCTCAGCAAGGAGGTCAAGCGTCTCAGAGTCATGGTGAAACATGACTTTGAAAGCGAAGACATCATCGGCCAAAGTGCAGAGATAAAAAAAGTCCTGGAACTGGTGACCCTTGCTGCCCGGACAGAAGCCAATGTCTACATACACGGGGAAAGCGGCGTGGGGAAAGGAATGATCGCCCAGGCAATTCATCGCATAAGCGACAGGAAAGAGATGCCTTTTGTCGCCATCAACTGTGCGGCAATTCCGGAAACTCTTCTGGAAAGTGAATTGTTCGGCTTCGAGAAAGGGGCTTTTACCGGTGCCGTTTCCGCAAAAAAAGGACTGTTTGTCCAGGCCCAAGGCGGCGTTGTCTTCCTGGATGAAATTGCGGAAATTCCTCTGGCCATGCAAGTAAAACTGCTCAAGGCCCTCGATGAAAAGGAATTCTACCCTTTGGGCGCTCAGAAAACGGTGAAAGTCGATGTAAGGATCATCTCCGCTTCGAACCGGCTAATCGAAGACGAAGTGGAAAAGAAAACTTTCCGTAGCGATCTCTTTTACCGTATCCACGTCATTCCGCTCAAAATTCCGCCGTTACGGGAAAGGAAAGGAGATATCCCTCTCTTGGTCAATTTCTTTTTACAGAAGTACGGCGTCAAGATGAAAAAAGATAGCAAAACCCTCACCCCTTCCGCCCTGCAAAAGCTGATGATCTATTCCTGGCCCGGAAACGTCAGAGAGCTGGAAAACGCCGTTGAATGTGCCGTTGCCATGTGCACGAAAGATACCATTACGGAAGAGTTCATCATCCTTCCCGGCCCGAAAATAAACGAAAAAACTTTTATGACTTTTAAAGAAGCCAAACAGGATTTTGAGAGAAACTATCTGGTGCAGCTTTTGGAGATCAGCCGAGGCAATATCAGTGAAGCAGCTAAATTGGCCGGCAAGTATCGTGCTGATATTTATGAGCTTCTGGAAAAGAACCAACTAAGCCCCCCCAATTTCAGAAAGGAGTGAAGGGAAAACCATACACACAATAACTATCGTAATTACAATAGCATAGAGTGAAGGAATCGTTTTCCCTGGAGGTAATATCCTTCATTTTTTTCGTCCAAGCTTCAACGCACACGCCTCCAAATCAAGCATTACACAAGTTAATTCATTTACTTACAGCACTTTCCAGCATGTGTGGCACATACCTTGCTGTCTCTTTTACCAAACTCGTTACAACTGACTAAGGAAAGGAGATAGACGATGAGGACTCTGATTGTGGATGACAATCCGATGATGGCGGAGGTCTTGAAAATTAATATGACATACTTGGGACATGACGTTGATGCGGCAGAAGACGGAATAGAAGCAATCGCCAAACTGGAAAAGAACCACTATGATGTCGTGATTACGGATGGATATATGCCGAGGATGACAGGATACGATCTTTGCCAGTTTGTTAGATCAAAATTTTCTTCCACCTTCATTATCGGTGTCACCGGCTCGAAAAACCTGCAAGGATTCAAGGATGCGGGTGCGGACGCCTGTTTCGCCAAGCCGTTTCAGTTTTCAAAATTGAAACAGGCCATTGAGAGCCATTTAGCCGGAGCCAATGGCAAGACTTAAGTTACGTTTACTGTATTTTTCGGTTTCGCAGCCTGGCAATAATGAAAGGTGGAAAATTATGAAACATATTTTAATTGTAATCGCGATGATTGTTGTGGCTGTTACCGCACAAGCCGCTGATGTGGGCGTGTCGGTTAGTATCGGCCAGCCTGGTTTTTATGGCCGTCTCGACATTGGCGACTTTCCTCGTCCACAGATCATCTATCCAAGACCAATGGTAATTGCGCCGCCTCCCAGGGTGATTGTTGAAGAGCCGATCTACTTGCACGTGCCTCCCGGCCATGCAAAGAAATGGAGCAAGCACTGCGACAAATACAATGCCTGCGGCAGACCCGTCTACTTCGTGAAAGACCGTTGGTATAACGACGTCTACGTCCCCCGGTATCAGGAACGCGGAACGAGGAATGATGGCGGAGGACCCGACCGGAGCTATGGTCGGGATAGAGACCATGCCGGAGGTCGCGGGCATAATAGAGATTAAGGAGACAGAAGCGTATGAGAGAGACGGAACACTACGGCAAGGCAGGAATGAAGTTCCGCCGGGGGAAGTAACGAAATCCACCTATACCGTTTTGTCAGGGGCTGGAATCACATTTCCATACTTTTGGTCTTCAACGGGTGATTGTCACCACAAGACCCTGTAGTTTTTTATGTGTTGGATTCCCTACCGCCACAATCCTCCACAAAGCGCTTCTCGAGGTGTTCAATCGATCGGTTCACCCCAAGCGCTGTTGCAACATCGGAAACATTCCATGCCGGACCATCCACACCGGCGTCACACAGCAACAAAGCACGGGCATGGATAAATCTTCTGGCATGGGTCTTTCCACGGCGGGTCATTGACTCTAGTTCTTTGCGCTCCTCCTTAGTCAGTGTTACTCGATATCGTGGCGACATGGAAAGACCTCCTTCATTGAGTTGTCGTCAGTATATAATACTTTATCTAAATACGAAAGATATAATGTTACGTGGTACTAGTGCGCATTTCACTATTCGTCACCCGACCGATCTGGCAAGGATAAAGGCATAGACGGACAGGCAGATGCCAACGGCGCCGAGACTTACCAAAACCCAGCAGAGAATATTCTTTATTTTAGTGTCTCTCATCATGAGACTGATGGCGCCAATGATCAGACTGAGCTGCAAGAAGTGGTACCCAAGGTCCTTCAAAGACCATATCCGTGAGTTTTTTGTCAGGATCTGACCGCCAGAAGCTCCGCGAGCTTCGTCCGGGTTTCTTCCTTCAGGAACGGCCACAGGCCGAGGTCTTTAAGGGTCGCAACCGCCGGGATGCCGGAGGCGTTCCAGCCCCGTTCCCGGTAGTATTCCTGAACCAGCCTGGCTAGCTGCTCCCGGCGGTAGTTCATCAAAATACTTCGTTTTCCCGCAGTCGCCATGGTCTGGACCGCAGCGAGGGATTTGTCCATGATCCGGGAGATTTCCCCATCGTGATAGTCCTTTTCCGCCTCGTAGAGGGCGTCGTCGATGGGGGCCAGGGCCCGGTCCGGGATCTGGTCGTAACGCCCGGTATTATCGCCATAGACCATGGCATTCATGACCCGCTGGAGATTGATATCCCGGTCCGTCTGGGCAAAAATTGACTCCCAGGTCATATCCGTGCCCAGCATCCCGTTATAGAAGTCGGC
>JBAYKV010000211.1:0-5920 GCA_041664405.1 Syntrophales bacterium | reverse complement strand
GTCGTTGTTTAAAATGTTTGTCTTCAGTCAAAGGAAAAGAAAAGTCTGGGGGGAAAAAGGAAAAATTGGCCGTGGAGACCAAGACGGTGGGTTTGGTTTGAAAAACTTCCCCCCCCCCCCCAGATGTAATAAAGATCGATGTTGAAGGTGCAGAAAATATGGTGCTTGATGGCGGAAAAATCCTGCTGAAAAAATCGCATCCTTTGCTGTTGTGTGAAGTAAATGGAAATAACTGTGGAATGGTATCCGATCTCCTAACAAATTTGGGATATGCAATGTTTGACTTAAATGACAGGTCTGTAGGCCGGATCAAAAGCGCGGCATTCAATACGTTAGCAATGCACGAGAAAGGTAAGATGTGAGCGCTTTGGCGACAGGGCTGCCAATTGCTGTTATCATGCTTACCCTTAACGAAGAATACCATCTGCCGGGGGCTATCGAAAATGTCAAGGGCTGGGCTGAGGAAATATTCATAGTTGACAGCCTAAGTACGGACCGGACCGTGGACATCGCTCTGGAATATGGTGCTAAGATCGTTCAACGGCCTTTTACAAACTTCGGTGATCAATGGAACTTTGCTCTGGAAAAACTACCAATCAAAACACTATGGACCTTTAAATTGGATCCAGATGAGAGGTTATCGCCGGAACTCAAGAACGAAATCCGTTTGCTGTTAGAAGGGATACCAGAACATTACGGTTATTCAATGGACCGTCGTCTTTGGTTTATGGGGAAACCACTTCATGTCTTGGCGCCAGTTTTGCGTTTATGGCGTACGGGGAAATGTCGATTTTCGGACGTCTTAGTTAATGAACATCCCTTGATAGATGGGCCGGTTGGAAAGCTCAGAGGAATTATGGAGCACATCGACAGTCCCGACTTGCATCATTGGTGGGACAAGCAGAATCGATACACCACTATGCTGGCAGTGCAAAAGGCGCGCGGTGACAGACTTTCGGCTACCCCGAAACTTTTTGGCAATTCGCTTGAGCGAAGGATGTTTTTTATAAAGTTATTTTTTGTTATGCCTTTCCGCTATCAGTTGCAATGGTTGCATGAAGCTTTCTTGCGTGGTGCATGGCGTAGCGGTAGAACAGGATTAATATGGGTGGGGCTACGAGTGGAAGCTCGCCGCATGCGAGAATTGAAAACACGGGAAATCGCGGTCACGGGAAGAATCCCCGATGTACCCCATGCGCCGCATGGTGATTATGACCCACGTGTTCTTGAATCACCGTTGCAGAGAATGGTTTTCCATGAATTGCCATGAAAGATGAGTTTCCCACGTTAAATCCTAATATAAAGACAAGTCTTTGTTTTGTAGGTGATTACACGCCAAGTATCAACAATGGTTCAACTGTTTATCCAATAGGCCAACATCTTATTGGCAACATCGAGTGTTCCATATCAGATACTCCAATTAATAGCGGCAAAGCTTATCCAATTTTCATGAACTCCGATTGCTTTGAACCAGTTGTTTCGCATAATTTTATCGCCCTGAATCTTGCCAATAACCATGTGTACGATGCCGGTAACACCGCATTCGATAACATGGTCACGGGCTTGCGTAAAGGAATCCCAGATGTACAATTTTACGGTTTGAAAGACGCGCCATATGCTGAAGTAACATTAAATAATAAATACATAGCAATAATCGGTTGTCTTGAGCCTTGTCGCTCACGCGGACCACGGCTTTTTCGAGAAGAAAACGTCTCTGGATTGATACGCAAAATAAGAAATAATTTTGACTATGTTTTTGTGACCCCCCACTGGGGAAAGGAAGGCGAATATGCCTTTCATCCCTCGCCGTGGCAGAGACGGCTTGCGGGGAATTGGATAAACGCGGGTGCGGATGGAATATTTGGGCATCACTCGCATACGATGCAAGGATATGAGGAAATTCAGGGAAAGCCTGTTTTCTATTCTCTCGGTAATTTTCTTTTTAACCATGAAGAAGGAAGAAAATACCCTTTGACCCAGTTAGGGCTGTCTGTCACATATGAAATAGTGGAAAAAGGCATCTGGAATCACACGTTCTTTATCCAGGATGGGAGTTCAATTAAATACATCGAAGGTAATCTTTTTAATCAAGCCAGTTCGTTCTTAGAAAAAATATCAAATGATATTTGCTGTAAACCATGGGCAATGCAACGGTGGGCAAAAACAGTAGGGCCGATATATATTCCCAAATCTGCTGCAAGCTGGAAAATTCGATTCAAAAGAGGCCCTTTTTACAAAGTATTTCCTCTGTGGTTCCTTTGGTTTTTATTACCGCTGAATCTGATCCTGAGATGGGGAAATTTCAGTAAATCTGAAACTATTATACAAGAAGCCAAACATTTGGATTCATTACTTATTAAATACTTACACAATGATTCCAAGGATTAAGTCATTCTTTCAGGCTGTTCCTAAACCTATTGGATTTGTTTTTGCTCATTTGCCTTATCAGCATCGGCCAGGTATTGGACGTTCTTACACGCAACATCGTCTCGATATTAAATCTTTCGAAAACATGGGTATAAAGCAACAACAAGCTTTCGTTTTGTCAAAGATCCAACGGCTATTGCGTGAAGCGATGCATGTGCCATTCTACAGAAATCTATATACTTCTCATGGAGTTGAACCTGAAGATGTCGGCAATTTTTCCGATATCACCAAATTGCCGATAGTTACGAAAAAGATGCTTATGGAAACTCCCTTAGCAGAGCGATCTTGTACGATTCACGGGCATTACATAACAAATACGGGAGGGTCGTCCGGAGCAACATTAAACTTCTACATCACACCCCGTTTAATACCGATTGAATGGGCTCATATGCATACTATCTGGGCTAAACTCGGCTATAACCAATCCATGCTAAAATTGACATTTGCCGGGCGTAATCTTGGCAGCCGTTCAATTGCCTATGACGGGCTTCGGCATCAGTTCATGATTAATGTATACAAAGGTTTTGAGGATATCTTGCCAGATTTAAGAAAGATTATTGATAGGAATAAGATATTTTTCCTTCATGGGTATCCAAGCGCGTTGGCTGAATTTGCCGAAAATTGTGACCGTTTTGCACCAGATTTGCTCTATAAAGTTAGACTGACATTACGAGGCGTTTTTTTGGGATCTGAATATCCGGCTCCTATATATCGCGAACGAATTGAGTCAGTCTTTGGCGTACCTACAGTGTCATGGTACGGACATACTGAGCGTGCAATATTAGCAGGAGAAAAGCAGGAGAAATTCGTTTATCATCCGTTTCAAACATATGGTTATTGTGAGGTTATTCCTAACCATGATACTGGCGGATGGCGGTTGGTTGGAACATCATATGGGAATTTGGCGTCCCCGTTTATTCGTTATGATACGGGTGACGATGTTGAACCTATAGAAGTCCGTGATGGCCTTCTTGTCTCTTTCCGTATTCGTTCCGGTCGTGTAGGAGAGTTTGTTCAGGACCGTTGTGGCGTAAAGATACCATTGACTGCTTTGATCTTTGGACGACACCACCGTATTTTTGATATTGCTAAATTTATTCAGGTGCGTCAGGAAGAGATTGGTGAAATGACTGTAATCGTAACGCTCAAAGATGTATTGCCACCGGGTTTTATGTTTGAGGAATGGTTCGATAGTTCAGGTATACACATGGGCATTAGATTTGAGATTGTAGATAAACCAATTTTGTCTGCCTCTGGTAAAGTAATCCTCAAGGTACAATAATGATTGATATTCACGCCCATCGCGTTCAACGACCCGCCGGGTGATTATGAGATTTCCGTTACGGAACTCTTCACCAGTAAAACGGTTACTGAGAAAATGACTGTCCAATGAAACAGATACTCCAAAACCTGAAAACCGGGGCCACGGAAATCGTGGATGTGCCGGCGCCTGCCGTTGGGCGGGGGCGGCTACTGATCCGTTCGTCGCGGACGCTCGTGTCGGCGGGCACGGAGCGGATGCTGGTGGACTTCGGCAAAGCGGGCTGGATCGAGAAGGCCCGGCAACAGCCGGAGAAGGTCAAGCAGGTTCTGGACAAGATCCGGACGGATGGATTGATGCCCACGGTGGAGGCGGTTTTCAACAAGCTCGATGAGCCGATGTCGCTGGGATACTGCAATGCGGGGGTGGTCCTGGAGGTCGGTGCGGGGATTACGGACTTGCACCCGGGTGATCGGGTGGCGAGCAACGGACCGCATGCAGAGGTTGTTTGCGTGCCCCGGAACTTATGCGCGAAGATTCCGGACGGGGTTTCGGATGAGGAAGCGGCGTTTACTGTTCTGGGGGCGATTGCATTGCAGGGGGTGCGCCTGGCGGCGCCGACGTTGGGGGAGCGGTTCATGGTCTTCGGCCTGGGGATGGTCGGGCTGCTGACGGTGCCGCTTCTGCGGGCGAGCGGCTGCCCGGTGCTGGCGGTGGATGTCAGCGAAACGCGCCTCCGGCTGGCGGAGGTGTTCGGTGCGGCGCCGGTCGATTTAAGGAAGGGGACTGATCCCGTGGCGGCGGCGATGGCCTGGACGGGTGGCAGGGGCGTGGACGGCGCGCTGATCGCCGCCTCGGCCAAGGGAGACGAGATCGTTCACCAGGCGGCTCAGGCCTGCCGGAAGCGGGGGCGGATCGTCCTGGTGGGCGTGGTGGATCTGAACCTGCGGCGGGGCGACTTCTACGAGAAGGAACTGACCTTCCAGGTCTCCTGCGCCTATGGGCCGGGGCGCTACGACGAGAAGTACGAACAGGGGGGGCAGGATTACCCTGTCGGATTTGTGCGCTGGACGGAGCAGCGGAATTTCGAGGCGGTTTTGGGGGCGATGCGGAGTGGGCAGCTCCGGGTAAAGGAACTGATCACCCACCGGCTGGCGCTGGAAGCGGCGGCAGAGGCGTATGGCCGGGTGCTGCACGATCCGGCGGCGCTGGGGATTATCATTGAGTATCCGGGAATCAAAGACAACATCGCTATCCAACGAAAAACGCGGGATGACATACGAACAGAGAAGTGTGACGAGAAACTGGATTCCCGCCTTCGCGGGAATGACAGGGTAAATGTGGGAGTGATCGGAGCAGGGAATTACGCCCGGTCTATCCTGCTGCCGGCCCTGGGGCGGACGATGGCGACGCTCGCGGCAGTGGCCGATATCAACGGGGTGGCTGCCTCCCATGCCGCCCGGAAATTCAGAGCGGGGAAGGCCGTTTCCGACCATCGGCTGATTCTGGATGATCCGGGGATTCATGCGGTTTTCGTCCTGGTGGGACACCATCTCCACGCCCGGTTCGTTTGCGAGATCCTGGAGGCGGGGAAATACGTTTTTGTGGAGAAGCCCCTGGCGATCAACGAGACGCAGTTGGCGGAAGTCGTTCAGGTCTATGAAAAAATATGCAGGATAAAGGACCGGATTGGTTCGCTTCCGCCTTGCGATGACGGTAAAGAACAAGAATCGGATTCCGGCCTTCGCCGGAATGATAAAGGGGGTAGAACGGCACAACCCTTTGTGATGGTGGGTTTCAACCGGCGGTTCAGCCCCCACATTGTCAAGATCAAGGAGCTGCTTGCGGGACGGACGGAGCCGCTGACGATGACCATGACAGTCAACGCGGGGTTCATCCCTCCGGAGCACTGGACCCAGGACCCGGAGCGCGGCGGTGGAAGGATCATCGGCGAGGGGTGCCACTTCATCGATCTGCTGTCGCACCTGGCGGGAGCGCCGGTGGCGACGATATCTGCGGTGATGGTAGGCGGGAACGGGATGATCCGGGAAGACCGGATGTCCATTCTGCTGGGGTTTGACGACGGCTCCGTGGGCACGGTGCATTACTTCGCGAACGGCTCGAAGAGCTACCCAAAGGAAACCCTGGAGATCTTCGGGGACGGCCGGGTGATCTGGATGGGGAACTTCCGGGTTACGACGGGGTATGGCTTCAAGGGGTTCCGCTCTTTCC
>JBAYKV010000210.1:0-5956 GCA_041664405.1 Syntrophales bacterium | reverse complement strand
TTTCCCGGAGGGAGATAATCGTGTCTTTGGTGGCCAGGCGCAGATCGCAGGCGGCCATGAGATCGAGGCCGGCCCCGATGCAATGGCGGTGGGCGGCGCCGATGTAGATATTCTCCCCGTTGGCCATCCGGCTGAAGCCTTCCTGCATCTGGAGGATCAGCTTATGAAATTCTTCTCTTTTATCCGGCGTAGCCCCCTGGATGATCTCTGAGAAGGCGGTAAAAAAATCGAAAACATCGATGCCGACACTGAATGATTTACCCTTACCGGCGACAATGACAACCCGGACATCGGGATCCTTTTCCAGGTCAGCCACAACAAAATCGAGATCCCGCCAGAAGGGCCAGTTCATAGCATTGAGTTTATCCGCACGGTTCAGGTACAGGATGGCTATCTTCTTGTCCGATATTTTTTCGACTTCGAAGAATGGGTAGTTGTTCATCTGCTGCAAACTCCTTTCACTTATAGATGCGTCCCCTTATCATGTTTTTCTTTTGAGAGATAGGGACAGTTTCTTGGCAGTTGATCATCTTGGCTATCTTTGCTATGAGGTTCTTATGATCCCAATTCAAGAAATCAAGTCTAGAAATCCGGAAACTCCTCTACGTTGTATTTTTCTTGCGGACGCCCACCTTATAGATGAACGGGATGCCCATTATCAGGACTTACTGCAATTCCTTTTCCAGATTAAAGGGCGAGACTCAGAGCGGGAGCGAAGCGGGGACGCAGGACAATGCGCCTCTTCCGGGAGTGACATGATCATCGATCACCTCTTTATCCTCGGAGATTTTTTTGATTTCTGGTTTAGCCGCCAAGGCAGGATTTATCCTGGATTCCGGCCTATTGTCGACCGTTTGATTCACCTGAAAAAAGACGGCGTCACGATTCATTTCTGTGAGGGGAACCATGATTTCCTCATGAAGCCTCATTTTTCCCGAATTCTCGGGATGAACGTCTATGAAGATTGGGCAGCCCTCAATCTGGGGGGCAGAAGAACGCTCATCGGTCATGGCGATCTGGTTGACCAGACAAACCGTCGGTATCTGTTTTTGAGAAAAATCCTCAGGAGCCGGCCTTTTTTCTTTTTGCAGAAGATGCTGCCCCTCTCCGTTCTGTGGGCGTTGGCTAGGAAGAGCTCCCTGGCAAGTCAGGAGTTGATGGGTGGCGCCCAGGATGCAATTATGGCCAGGATGGTTGCTTTTGCCGAGGATAGTTTCCAGGATGGGTACGACGCCGTGATTCTGGGACACTGCCACAAACCTCAGCTTCAGGATTTTGTCGCGGAGGGCGATATGAAAACACTCGTTACCCTTGGGGACTGGATCGCTCATTATACTTATCTTCTTTACGACGATCGCGGCTTTCATCTGCGATGTTATCATGAGGAAGAAAAGGGGATAAAACTGGACACGGAATGATGTGCGTGTTAAGCACGCACATCCCATCTTAAGGAGTTGCTTATGAATTTCGGGGGTATTGAACCGGAATGTGCATCATACGACGGCGCAAAGTTCGCCGTTATCCCTGTTCCCTATGATCTCACGTCAACCTACCAGTCCGGCTCACGCCAGGGGCCGGCAGCGATTTTAGCCGCCTCGGCCAACATGGAACTCTATGACGAGGAACTCCAGAAGGTCACCTACCGGGAAGGGATCTTTACGGCTCCCCCGATTGAAGTGGACGCCCGGGGGCCGGACAGAATGGTCGGTGCGATCCGTCAGGTAGTCTCTGATGTCCTGATCGACGGGAAGATCCCCGTCCTGCTGGGGGGAGAACACAGCGTTACCCTGGGGGCCGTACAGGCCGTACAGGCTGCCTTTCCCAATTTAACCGTCCTCCAGCTTGACGCCCATGCGGATCTGCGCGAATCGTATCAAGGCACGCCGTACAGCCATGCCTGTATCGCCCGCCGCATCCAGGAATTCTGTCCCCTCGTCCAGGCGGGTATTCGCAGCATGAGCGAGGAGGAGGCCGTCTTCATTAAAGAGCGGGCCATCAAGATCTTCTCCGCCGATTTTATCCTCGATGAACCCGCATGGATAGACAAAATATGCGAACAACTCACCGGAGACATATATGTAACTATCGATCTCGATGTACTGGACCCTGCCTTTATGCCTTCAACGGGCACTCCGGAACCGGGGGGAGTATCCTGGCGCGATGTGCTTAAGCTTGTAAAGGGGGTAGCGAAAAAATGCCGGGTCCGTGGTTTTGATGTTGTTGAGCTTTCACCCATTCCGGGACATGTCGCCCCTGATTTTTTGGCGGCAAAACTGATCTATCGCATCATGGGTTATCTGACCGTCTGATCGGACTTCCATTATCTTGCGGTCACTCATGTTTGAGGTCTCCACCCTAACCCTCTCTTAAGGAGAGGGGATTTTTAGCAAAGGGGCGATCATGGACAGTCTGCAAGTCTCAAATATCTCAGTTATTCCACCGGTCCTCGGTTTCTTTGTCCTTACCGGTCTGTCCCTTCTCTCCATCCTCCGGGGGGGCAGGAAGGCGACCAACCTCCTCTTTGCCGCCATCTGCTTCATGGGCGCCCTGATTAACGCCGACGTAGCCCTTGTGAACATCATTCCCGACAAGGATCTTGCCATCAAGGTCGACCGGTTCACGTATATGGTTTTTGTCTTCAGTCTCCCCATATACATCCAGTTTGTGCATTATTTCCTGGGAATATCGCGGCGCCGCTGGCTGGAGTACGTGGCCTATGGTTTCAGCGCCATATTTTTCGTCCTGACACCGACGGACCTGTTCATCAAGGGGTTTGCCCAGTTTGATTTCGGCATCATTGCCCAGGCGGGCATGGCCTTTCATTTCTTTACTGTCCTGGTCAGTTTTACCGTCTGCTACTGTCTCTATACCCTCTTTATGGGGATGAAGAAAATCCGGGATAACCAGAAAAAGAACCGCATCAAATATATCCTGTGGGGATTGGGACTCAGTTCGTTTCTCATTTCTCTCAATATCCTTCCCGTCAGCGGGTTCAATGTCTACCCCATGGGGAACTTCAGTTTCATTCCCGCCATTGTGCTGGCCTTCGGGGTTTTGAAATATGACTTGCTGGATATGGGGGCGGTGATCCGCAGAGGGACCATCTATTTTCTCCTGACGATCGTCCTGACCCTCTTTTATGTCCTGATCATCGCCTTCTTCAATGCCCTCTTCATCAGGACCGGACAGACCCACCCCCTGCTGTTGCCGTTTGTCCTCTCCCTGGTTATGGTCATTCTGTTTAACCCCATTCGGGAAAAGGTCCGGGTATTTATCGATCGACTCTTCTTCCGGGGAAAATATGACTATCAGCGTTTGTTAAAAGAAGTAAGCGCTCAGATGACAACACTCTTACGGATTGATGAGGTCACCGAACTCCTCCTCAAATCGGTTGCAGAAACATTGCAGACCGACCATGTAGAATTGATGATCTTTGATGAAAAAAGCAGTCGATTTCAGGCAAAGCAATTGGAAGGGACCACAGTTGAGAATTCATCGGGAGAAATAGAGCGTCAACATCCGCTGGTTGCCTATTTGGAGGAAGTTAGGAGGCCTCTGAATATTGCACTGGTAGAACATTCCGGATTATCGGATCAGGAGAAAACGGCCATCATCGATTTGGTCAGGGCGTGGAAATCTTCGCTGGTTGTGCCCATGTATTCCAAGGGGAAGCTGATCGGAATCCTCGCTCTTGGACAGAAGAAATCGGGAGAACTCTTTGTCCACGAAGACATGGAGCTGTTATCCACCCTGGCCAACCAGAGCGCCACGGCCCTGGATAATGCCAAGATGTATAGTGAGCTTGAAAAGCTGAATCAGGACCTCGAAAGGAAGGTCGAAGAGAGAACTGCTGATTTGCGGCAGGCCTTGAGTGAGAAGGAAAGGACGCAGCAGCAACTGATTCAATCCGAAAGCCTGGCTGCCATTGGTCAACTTGTCGCAGGGACGGCGCACGAATTGAACAATCCCCTCGCCAGCGCCGCAAGCCTTTTGCAGAACAGCACCGAAACAATCAGTGACTGGCCGGAGACGTTCAAGGAGCGAGAAGAGGTAATAGATGACCTGACCTTTTCCCTGAAAGAGCTGAAAAGGGCAGGGGATATCGTGAAGAGCCTCCTGGGATTATCCCGCCAGACCCAGACTTATGTTGAGCCGGTCAATATCAATGTAGCCATTGACGATGCCCTGCGGGTTCTCTACAACCAGTTTAAGACGCTCCCCATTTCCATCGAGAAGGACTATGAAGAGGCACTGCCGCCGGTGGAGGGTAATTTTGCCAACCTGGGGCAGGTTTTTATCAATATAATCAAGAATGCCCTGCAATCCCTGCGGGATGAAAAAGGTGTAATATACCTCAAAACGAGCTACCGAAGGGAAACCGATTCCGTTTTTTTTGAATGCCGGGACACGGGAGAAGGAATACCGGCGGCACATGTCAAAGATATATTTAAACCTTTTTATACATCAAAACCGGTAGGAAAGGGAACGGGGTTGGGTTTATACATCTCCCATGAGATTATCAAACGACATGGTGGAGACGTTTCCGTGTCCACTGAACCGGGGAAGGGGTCGGTCTTTGTAATCGAGCTTCCCCGTAAAAGGAGGGAAGGATGATCGTCCTGGTTGTGGATGATGAGGAAGGCGTCAGAAGATCGCTGAAAAAAGTCCTCGAGAGAGATCAATACTCTATTCTTCTTGCAGAAAGCGGGCAGGAGGCCATCGAGATTGTGCGGGCGAATAACCGCGATATTGAGACAGTCATCTCCGATTTCAAGATGCCGGGGCTCAATGGTCTGGAGACGCTTATCGAAATCGGGATACTCAATCCCGAAGTTACGCGGATCATCCTGACCGGCTATGCCACGATGGAAAGCGCCATTGAGTCAGTAAACGCATGGATCGACGGGTTTTTAACCAAGCCCTTTGACAACGCGGAACTCCGGGCCAAGGTGAAGGAGTACAATATTAAAAAAAGGCTCAAACAGTTTGTGTCCGAGCCTGTCCTCAATGAACTGCAGCGGGATACGACCGACATGTATCCAAGAAAACAGATGGTAAGTGTCCTTTTTACCGATATTCGCGGTTTTGCCGGGATGGCGGAGGACATGACTCCGAAAGAGTTGTCCGAACTTATCAATCGCCATTATTTCTCCCCCCTTGACCAGATTATCTATGATCATCGCGGGACCCTCGATAAACACATCGGGGATGGCATCATGGGCATCTTCGGGGCGCCGAAAGCCGCAGAAGACGACACGGTGCGGGCCGTCATGGCCGCCGTTCACATGCGCGACGAGATGGGGAAAATAAACAAGTATCTCGCCGACCAGGACCAGGGGAAACATATTGCCGTGGGGATCGGCATCGGTACGGGAGAGGCGATGGTTGGTATCTTCGGGTCGGCAAAAAAGAAAGAATACACGGCCTTCGGACATCCCGTGAATATCGCCTCCCGCCTGGAGCACATGGCCCGGGAAGACCAGATTCTTATCTGTGAGCAGACCTATGAACGGGTTAAAGATCTTGTTGAAGTGGAAAGAATGGGGGCCTTTACCCTCAGGGGCATGGATAAACCGGTCGAGGTCTTCAATATCATTGCCGGGAAACGACCCTCTGAATAAGAAAAGTACCAATTCTTGACACCTTGAAATTCTGAATCCGGAATGCTGGATCTTGCTCTTGCCTCCCGCCGTCAGGCGTCCGGTATTTCTGTCAAGAAAAAGGTTGCTATGCCGGGGTTTATAGTATAGATACGCCCCACCTGAAACCACAGGGACCCTCCCTGTGGTTTTTATTTTTTTTAAAAAGGAGTTCAGACCAAAACATGATAAGTGCATCAAACATAACCCTCGCCTACGGCAAGAGGATTCTCTTTAAAGACGTCAATATCCAGTTTATTCCGGGAAACTGCTACGGTCTCATCGGCGCCAACGGCACGGGGAAATCTACCTTTCTC